>JANOXL010000164.1:0-12885 GCA_031418395.1 Rhodoferax sp.
GGGCGACGCCTGTTTCGCCCGCATGACCAAACCCGGGCTGAAGAAATTCTGCGCCTCGTCGAAGCCGGCATGGCCTCTCACCAAGCCTTTGAGCAAGGCGCGCGCCAGGAGCGCCAGCGCATTGCGTCTGATTTACACGACGACCTGGGCGCGACGTTGCTCTCCATCGCCCAAACCAGCGAAAGTGGCATGGAGGGCGTCAAAAAACGCGGCAAGGAGGGCGGCAAGGAGGGTCGCAACAGCGCCGACCACGAAAGCGGCCAGAGCCATCGCAAAGTCGCAAGCCTGGCGCGTCACGCCATGGACGACTTGCGGCTCTCGGTACGCGGGCTGACCGGCAGCAGCAGCCCGCTGGAAGACAGCCTGGCCGACTGGCGTGCGGAATCTGTGTCGCGCCTGGTGGCGGCGGGCATTGAGCCGCATTGGCTGGGTCACAGCGCCGCGTCTGAGGTGGCATTGTCGGCACCACTGGCCGCGCAGATCACGCGCATCCTGCGCGAGGCGGTCTCCAACGTCATCAAACACAGCGACGCGAGCGCATGCCACATCACGGTGCGGGAAGACCGGGGCGTGCTGCAACTGGAGATTGCCGACAACGGCGTGGGGCGGGGCCACTCGCCGGGCGTCACGACCTCCGACAGATCGACAGGCGGTGGTGGCATGGGCCTGCCGGGCATGGAGCGGCGGGCGCGCAAACTTGGGGGCACATTTGTGATGACGTCTGCAGCCAGGGAAGGGCAGGACGGTCTGGGTGGGCAAAGTGGGGAAAATCGGACAGGTGATCGAAGCGGTTTTAAGGTTCTGGTCCACATTCCGCTGCATTCCGCACCCGACGGTTTTGGCGAACCCGCGACGATCTACCACGACCCATCCGCTACCATAGGCCCCACATGAAACGCGCCCTGATTGTTGAAGATCTCCCCACCATTCGCGAGTGGCTTGCCGATGTGGCGCAAACGGCGTTTCCGCTGGTCGAGGTGGTGACCCTCGGGCGACGCGGCGACGCGCTGGAGTGCCTGAAGACGCAGACCTTTGATCTGGCCTTGGTCGACCTGGGTTTGCCAGACGGCAATGGGGTCGATGTGGTCAGCGCACTGCACCGCACCCAGCCCAAGGCCGTGCCGGTGGTGGTGACTATTTATGACGATGACGACCATCTCTTTCCGGCCTTACAGGCCGGTGCGTTTGGGTATTTGCTCAAAGAGCAGCCCAAAGACGTGTTGGTCTCGCAACTGGTGCGCATCACCCAGGGCGAGCCACCACTGTCGCCGCCAATTGCACGGCGCGTGTTGGCCTACTTCGCCGGTGCGCATGAGCGGCGCACGCGTTTGATTCGCGCGGTCGAAGACGAAGTCGCCCTGACCGAGCGCGAGACCGAAATGCTGCAACGCGTCGCCAAGGGTTACACCCTGCCTGAAATCGCCGCCCAATTTGGCCTTTCACGTCACACCGTGGCCGACTACATCAAACAGGTGTACCGCAAGCTGGACGTCTCCTCGCGCGCTGAAGCCACCCTGGAGGCGGCCCGCCGCGGGCTGGTGCTGCCATGATCGGGCGTTTGAGCGGCCTCCTGGTCGAGAAAAACCCGCCACAGATTACGGTGGATTGCAACGGCGTGGGGTATGAAGTGAGCGTGCCGATGAGCACGTTTTACAACTTGCCTGGGCTGAACGAGAAGGTCACGCTGCTGACGCACTTTGTGGTGCGGGAAGATGCGCAGTTGCTCTACGGCTTTGCCACCAGTGCTGAGCGTGAAGGTTTTCGCCAGCTCATCAAAATCTCGGGCGTTGGGCCCCGCACGGCACTTTCGGTGCTCTCAGGTATGAGTGTGGGCGAGCTGGCGCAGGCTGTCACCCTGCAAGAAGCTGGGCGGCTCATGAAAGTGCCGGGCATCGGCAAAAAAACCGCTGAGCGCCTGCTCCTGGAGCTCAAAGGCAAATTGGGTGCCGACATCGGCCTGCCCACCACCTTGACCAGCGACGCCCAGGGCGACATTCTGCAAGCCTTGCTGGCGCTGGGTTACAGCGACAAAGAAGCGGCGATTTCGCTCAAGGCCCTGCCACCGGATGTGGGTGTGAGTGATGGCATCCGGTTGGCACTCAAAGCCCTGGCCAAGTAGCTGGAACAACGGGCCTGGGCATGACGATTCAAACGGACAATTTCAGCGGTAAATTTGGCGACAAAGTCGGCGAAGATTTTTCCGGCAACGTCGGCACCCTGCCCAAACGCATGGTTTCTGGCGCGCCCACGTCGCCTGCGGAAGAAGTGGTGGAGCGGGCGCTTCGCCCCAAGCTGCTGGACGAATACATCGGGCAGATGAAGATCCGTGAGCAGTTGGAGATTTTCATTGGGGCGGCCAAAAAGCGCGGTGAGGCGCTGGATCACGTGCTGCTGTTTGGCCCGCCGGGTTTGGGCAAAACGACTTTGAGCCACATCGTTGCGCATGAACTGGGCGTGAACCTGCGCCAGACCAGCGGGCCGGTGCTGGAGAAACCGAAAGACCTGGCGGCGCTATTGACCAACCTCGAGAAAAACGATGTGTTGTTCATCGATGAAATCCACCGCTTGAGCCCGGTGGTCGAAGAGATTCTGTACCCCGCGCTGGAAGACTACAAAATCGACATCATGATCGGTGAAGGCCCGGCGGCGCGCTCCATCAAACTCGATTTGCAGCCCTTTACGCTGGTGGGCGCGACCACGCGCGCGGGGATGTTGACCAACCCCTTGCGTGACCGTTTTGGCATTGTGGCGCGGCTGGAGTTTTATACGCCCGAGGAGTTGGCGCGCATCGTCAAGCGCAGCGCGGCGCTGTTGAAAGTGGCGACCGACGAGGCGGGCGGTTTCGAGATCGCGCGGCGGTCACGTGGCACGCCACGCATTGCCAATCGCCTTTTACGCCGCGTGCGAGATTACGCCGATGTCAAAGGCACAGGGCAAATCACGCTGGATATCGCCAACCGCGCGCTGGCCATGCTGGATGTGGATCCGCAGGGTTTTGACGTGATGGACCGCAAACTGCTGGAGGCGGTCATCCACCGGTTTGACGGCGGGCCGGTGGGGCTGGACAACATCGCGGCCAGCATTGGCGAGGAACGCGAAACGATTGAAGACGTCATCGAGCCCTATCTCATCCAGCAGGGTTATTTGCAACGCACACCGCGCGGGCGAATCGCCACGCTGGCGGCTTACCGGCACCTGGGCGTGGCGGCACCGGCGAGCCTGCCGGGCGCGGCCATGGGGTCAACCTTGGGCGGCGCAGCAGCCGATTTGTTTTAAGCCCCACCATGCATTGGCGGACTCGCGACATCAAAACAGTGGGGGCCTGGGTACTCGGGTTTTCGGTGCTGGCGGGCAGTGCGCTGACATTGATTCGTTTTGAATCGCGCCGACAGTTGGAAACCAGCGCCGAGCTAATGGCCTTGCAGTGGGCAAAGTTTGCCGAACAAACCTTGCCTGAAATGGAAGAAATCCGTCCGGGCGAGTTACTGACGCCCCAAACGCGCCAGCAATTGCTGAAATTGGCAGGCTTCAATCACGTTTTTCTTTTCAAGATGTTCGACCGCACGGGCCAGCAGATTCTGGATTCCCGCGACGTTTTCCAGCCCGAAGGTACAACTTTGCCACTCTACAAAGAGGGTGTTGGCACGCACCATGAGGAGAGCAACAAACTGCCCATCCGCGAAGCGGTGTTGTCGGGCAAAACGGTTGTGACCTTACAGCGCAACACAGGTCCAGACCGGCCGGATGTCTACAGCGAAGCCTACGTACCGGTGATGCGTGCCGGTGTCGTGCAGGGCGTGGTGGAGGTGTATGTTGACCAGTCGGCTTTGGCGGTGTCGACCCGCGCCGGTTTCGCGCGGGTAACGGCCCTGGTGGGCGGGTTTCTGCTCTTGTTTATGGCCATTGCGGCCTACCACTCCTGGCGGCGGCTGCATGTTGCGCGTGCGGCCAAGGCCAAGTTTCAGGAATTGGCACACATTGACCCTTTGACCGGCGCGCTCAACCGGGTCAGTTTTAATGAGGTCATTGAAAACGCTGCGGCCCGCCATGCGAAAGGTGGCCCGGCCTTTGCGCTGATCTGCATCGACCTGGACAATTTCAAGGAAATCAACGACACCCTGGGTCATGCCGCCGGTGATCAGGCGCTGCGCGAAGCCACCAAACGCATCCAGGACGACGTGCGTGAGGGTGACTATGTCGCACGCCTGGGCGGCGACGAGTTTGCCGTCTTGATGATGGGTGTGGACAAACGGGCTCTGGTCGCCACCCTGGCGCACCGTATGGTGCAAAGCCTGGCCAAACCGCTGGTGTTGGGCAGCATGCACTTCAATTTTGGCGGCAGCGCCGGCATTGCGCTGTTTGGCCAGGATGCCAATACGCCTGAAGATTTACTGGTTCGGGCCGATTTGGCGATGTATCGGGCCAAGCAGTCAGCACGCGGGTATTTCACGTTTTACGACCTGGAAATGGACGTCAAACTGCGGTCGCGCCGCGAGTTGACGCGCGACTTGGCTGTGGCGGTTGAGGGTGACCAGCTTGAGTTGTACTACCAGCCTTTGTATGAGTCCGATGCAGACACGCTGGTCGGTTATGAAGCGCTTTTGCGCTGGCATCACCCCACACGCGGCATGATTTCGCCGGTGGAGTTCATCAGCCTGGCCGAAGAAAACGGGCTGATAGGTACGATCGGCCAATGGGCGCTGGCGCAGGCTTGTGAAGATGCGCTGGGCTGGCCGGCCTCGCTGACGGTGCAAGTCAACTTGTCACCGGCGCAGTTCGCCGACACCAAGCTGGTGCAGCATATTTTGGGAATTCTGGACAAAACCGGGCTGCCGGCCCAACGCTTGGGGCTGGAGGTGACGGAGTCGCTGCTGATCAACAATTCCGAGCAAATCACCAAGGTGCTCAATGAGCTCACGCAGGCGGGCATCAGCCTGGCGATGGATGATTTCGGCACCGGTTATTCCAGCCTGGCCTATTTGTGGCGCTTCCCGTTTGCCAAGGTCAAGATTGATCGCGCCTTCACCACCCACCTGGCCACGAACCCGAAGGTTGCCGTGATCGTGCGTTCCATCATCTCCATGGCCCATGCGTTGGACATCCGCGTCAACGCGGAAGGTGTCGAGACGGACGCGCAGATCAACCTGTTGCGTACCTGTGGTTGTGACGAACTGCAGGGGTTTGCACTGGGCATGCCGCAGCCCAACAGTGCGCTCACGCACCGGGGGCATGTGCCTGCGCGCACGGGCGAGGCCTACGAAAACCGGCCACGTGAATCACTGTTTGCCGGTTTGGATATCAGTTTCCCCCACTCACTGCCCAGCCCACTGTAAGGATTTACATTGGTCTTCGACCAAGGCGCAGGGGCACTTTGCGAATGGCCTCTTTGCCCGCTTGCGGTTGACCAAACACGAGGAGACCATCGCCATGAATTTTTCGACACTCAGCCCGTTTTCCACTTTTGCCGGGGTGGCTCGCCTTGCGGGGGCAACCGTTACAACTGTGGGCCTGCTGCTGGCCAGCGGCCTGGCACAGGCGCAGGCGCAGACGCAGGCCATCGCCGTCAAAGGTCAAATCGCACAGATTCAAGCCCGAGGACTCGACGACAAGCCCTTCGACATGGCGCGGCTCAAAAACAAAGTGGTGATGGTGTTTTACTGGTCCACCAGTTGCGGCGTCTGTCTCTCCCACATGCCGGAGTTGCGGGCCAATTTGGCGGGCTGGCGTGGCAAGCCTTTTGAGCTGGTCACGGTGAATGTGGATGCGAGCATGGCCGATTGGCGCGCTTACGAGCAGATCAGCGCCAAGCTGGAATCCGTGCGCCCGATCACCCTGTGGGCGGGCAAAACCGCCACGCCGCGTTTGCCGCTGACCTTGGTGCTCAATACCAAAGGCCAGGTCATCGCCCGCCATGAGGGCCGCATTGCACCTGAAGCGTGGGACGATGTGGCTGAGGCATTGCCTTAAATATTTAATAGAAAAATAAAAGCAGTAGGTTGAGTGGCGATAAGGTCAGGTATTTATTTAATTAAACGCTATTAAATTAATATTAATAATGGCCTAATTTACTACAATAAATAGTTTTATTTAAAAATAAACGACTACTAAAAGTCCTGTTAACATGGAAGTTAATTAGCGATTTTTGCCGTTACGCTGGCTGATTCGAGTCCAGCCAGGTCAATTCAGTCCAAATCAAGCCGAGGATTCATCCAGTGCGGCTTTTTCGTCCAGATGCTGCGCATCGGCCCAGCCCACGATCGAGAGGCCCTCGGGCGTCCACAACAAGCGGTTGATGGTGGCGTTGCCCAAATCCCAGGTCCTGGGGGCCTGGATTTCCTGGCGCGTGGCAGCGCGGTAGAGCACATCCATCACGCCACCGTGCGCCACCATCACAATCTGCTGGCCCTCGTGCGAGGCAGCAAGGCGGCTCACCTCCTGGACAATTCGCTCCCGAAATTGAAGCAAAGATTCTCCTCCCTGTGGCGCAAAAGCGGGTTCCCGTTTGCGCCACAAGAGCGCTTGTTCAGGCCACAACTGGCCAATTTGCTCAAAGGTTTTGCCCTCAAATTCGCCAAATCCGCGTTCGCGCAAGCCTTCTGTCGTCAATACGGTGTGACCCAGCGCGTTGCTCACAGACAGCGCCGTATCCCAGGCGCGCAACAGGTCGCTTGAATACACAGCGGCTACGGTTTCACTCGCCAGTGCCTGGGCCACCCGTTGCGCCTGCCAGCGACCGCGTTCGTTCAGGCCGATGTCGAGTTGGCCCTGGATGCGGGTGTCAACATTCCAGGCGGTTTCGCCATGGCGGATGGCGATGATGCGTGTCGGCTCGATCATGCCGCGACCGGCACAGGCGAAACAGCAGGCGCAGGGGGCGAAGCAGCAGAACCAAGGGGCGACGAGGCCGTCAGAGGTGGCAGGGCGGCAAGCGTGCCCAAGGCACCCATTCCCCCCAGCGGCGGACGAAAACTCTCGGGAAAACTCGGTGGGTCAAAAGCCTGGTCGCCATCGTCACTGGCCAGGCCCGTCGTTTTGAGGCCCTTGAAATCGTAGCGTTTGCCGTCCATCAAATGCGAGGGCACCACGTTTTGCAGTGCGCTGAACATGCTTTCGATGCGTCCAGGGTGTTTCTTCTCCCAGTCGCGCAACATGGCACCGATCTGTTTGCGCTGCAGGTTCTCCTGGCTGCCACACAGGGTGCAGGGGATGATGGGGAAATCGCGGTACGCGGCCCAGCGTGTGAGGTCTTTCTCTGCCACATTCGCCATGGGCCTGATGACGATGTGCTGGCCATCGTCGCTGACCAGTTTGGGCGGCATGCCTTTGAGTTTGCCGCCAAAAAACATGTTGAGAAAAAAGGTCTGCAACATGTCGTCGCGGTGGTGGCCCAAGGCAATTTTTGTAGCGCCAAGTTCATCTGCCACGCGGTACAAAATACCCCGGCGCAGGCGGCTGCACAGGCTGCACATGGTTTTGCCTTCAGGAATCACGCGTTTGACAATGCTGTAGGTATCCTGGTTTTCAATGTGAAAGGGCACGCCGATGCTGTGCAGGTAGTGCGGCAGGATGTGCTCTGGGAAACCGGGTTGTTTTTGATCGAGGTTGACCGCGATCAGATCAAAATTGATCGGCGCGCGGGCCTTGAGTTTCAACAGGATATCGAGCATGGCATAGCTGTCCTTGCCGCCGCTCACACACACCATGACCTTGTCGCCTTCCTCGATCATGCTGAAGTCCATGATCGCCTGGCCGACTTGGCGGCACAGGCGTTTTTCGAGTTTTTGGGTTTCCAAAACGGTGTCTACCATTGTCCAGTCTCCACGCGAATCGCTACTTCGCAGTCATCAAATATGGCCAGTTTGGCGATTTTTACCCGCACGCCGCGCACGCCGGGCAATTGCATCAGCCGCTGGGCGAGTTTGCCGATCAGGCTTTCCAGCAAATTCACATGCTGCGCAGTGCACTCGTCAATGATGATGCGGCGCACTTTGCGGTAGTCCAGCACGCGGTGAATGTCGTCGTCGCGCGGCAAGAGTGGCTGCGGGCCGAGGTGCAACTCTGCATCAACCTGGATCGGTTGGGGCGCGGTCAATTCTGATTCGAGAATGCCCAGGTTGGCGTCGAAACGCAGGCCGGTCAAGGTCAGGGTTTGGTGGCCTGTGGCCACTTTTGGGTTCAATGGCGGATTCGAAGATGGATTCAAAGACAAAGTGCAGGCCTCACATCAGGGAAAAGTCGCGCTCGAACTTCATCAGGTGCTGACCACCATCCACCAAAAGCGTCGTGCCGGTGATCGACTGGTTGTCCAATGCAAATTTCACCGTAGCCGCCACGTCGGCAGCGGTGGACGAGCGACCCAGCGGGCTTTGCGTGTGCAGCTTGGCAAATTTCTCGTCACTGAGCAGGTGGCTGGTCAAGGTCAGTCCTGGTGCGACGCCCACCACCCGCATCCGGGGTGCCAGCGCCAAGGCCAGCATGGTGTTGGCAGCCTCCAGTGCGGCTTTGGAAAGGGTGTAGCTGAAGAAGTCCGGGTTCTGGTTCCAGAGTTTTTGGTCCAGCAGGTTGACCACCACCCCCGTCGCCGGGTGCACGCTCACCTGGGTGACGAGGTGCGCGTGCAGGGCTTGTGCCAACAGAATCGCGGCGCCGGTGTTGGCGTGTAAATGTTGATCCAGCGCGGCATAGCTGAAGCTGGCGGCGTTGTCGTGTTCGAACGTTGAGGCGCTGTTCACCACAGCATCGACCTGGCCAAAATGGGCGATCACGCGGGGCAGCAGGGCGCGTACCTGGGTTTCATCGCTCAAATCTGCCTGAAATATCGAAGCTTCAAGGTTACTTTGGCCTGTAGGTCCTGCCAATAGTGCGCAATCAGCTACTGTCTTCATAGCGTCTTCGGCAGAATTCCGGTAATGCACCGCGACCTGCCAGCCGTCTTTGGCAAGTGCCAAGGCGATCTCCCGCCCCAGCCTGCGTGCAGCGCCGGTGACCAACACGGTTTTGGGTCGCAAGGCTGGGGTCATGGAAGTGAGGGCGAAGACGATAACAACGACGGTGGCGGGAAGGCCGGGCCTGCTGGCATGGCGGACAATCTGCGCCAAATGCCAAAAGCTGCGATTTTAGCGAACGCCGTCCAGGACGAGTTGACAAACCAGGTGCCGAGCCAGATGCCCCCACGTTTGTCGCGCAATTCGTCGAACCAAATAACGAGTGAATCGCCCGGTTCTTTGTCGGGCCACATCGCCAAGGCCATTCGGGCCGCGGGCGGCTGGATCGGTTTTGATACCTTCATGGCCTTGGCTCTTTACGCACCGGGCCTGGGTTATTACGCCAATGACAGTGCCAAATTTGGCATCCTGCCACCCAGTGCAACAACTGAAGGCAGCGATTTCGTGACAGCGCCAGAGATGACACCGCTATTTGGTCGCGCCTTGGCGGCGCAGGTGGCACAGGCGCTGGCCGAGACCGAAACCGACCAGATCTGGGAATTCGGCGCGGGTACCGGTGCGCTGGCACGGGACATCCTGGAGGAGTTGGATCGAAACAAGGTGACTTGGCGGCGTTACACGATTGTGGAACTCTCAGCCTCACTACGCCTACGCCAGCAGGCGAAGCTAGCGGCTTTTAGCGATCGGGTTACTTGGGTTGACCAACTGCCCCCCACCCTGCGGGGTGTGGTGATCGGCAATGAAGTGCTGGACGCGATGCCGGTCAAACTGCTGGCACGCCACCCCGATGCTGGATTTAGCCAGTGGACTGAACGCGGCGTGGCCGTGCGAGAAAAATCAAGTGATGTCCAGCAGGACGACATCGCGTTTTGCTGGCAGGATCGCTCTACGGTGCTGCGCCCACCCTGCGATATCGATGGCCCGCATGCCTACGTGACTGAAATCCATCCGCAAGGCGAGGCCTTTGTCCGCACGCTGGCAGATCACCTGGAGCAAGGGGTAGCATTTTTCATCGACTACGGCTTTCCCGAGCATGAGTACTACCATGCGCAGCGCCACATGGGCACTCTGATGTGCCACCGTGCGCATCGAGCGGATGGTTTACCACTGGACGATGTGGGCCTAAAAGACATCACCGCGCATGTCAATTTCACCGGTGTTGCACTGGCGGCCCAGGAGGCTGGATTCGATGTTGTAGGTTACTGCACCCAGGCGCGATTTTTAATGAATTGCGGGCTTTTGAATCTACTGGAGCCTGCCTCGTTTGCCGACAAAGCGATGGTGCAAAAGCTGATTTCGGAACACGAGATGGGGGAATTGTTCAAAGTAATCGCCCTGGAGAAACGACTCACAGGACGGGATCGGCGCGAAAAACAGATCAGAAGCGCGCTTGACGATGGCCAAACTGTGCCACCCGGCTGGCTGCCTTTGGGTTTCGCCCAGGGTGACCGAACCCACACCTTGTAAAAGTAGAAGAAATAAAAGTCACCATGTTGCGTTGGGTTTTCGTCATTTTTCTGGCCTTGATTCTCATCAACGCCTTTGGCCCGTTGCTGCGGCGCTTGGGTTTTGGCAAATTGCCGGGTGATTTTCATTTCAAGTTGTTTGGACGGGAGTGGTTTCTGCCCTTGTCCACCACCCTTTTGCTGAGTTTTGTCGCCAGCGCGGTGGCTCGGTTGCTTTAAGATTTGCGGCTAAAACCATGGCAACGCCAGTTCTCAATCACCCATCTGCCTTTGCCGCCATGATCGGCGTCAGAGCCTGTGTGGACATTGGCGGTACCAAAGTCGCGGTGAGTCTGGCCGACAAGGCGGGCATTCGTGGCCGCGTGACTGAGCCGACCTGCAAAGAGGGCGACAACGGCGCTTTGGCGCGGCAGATTATTCGCTTGTTGGCACAAAGCTGCGACAGCATCGGTCTGGCCATGAGCGACATCGCTGCGCTGGGTGTGTCGTCTTGTGGCCCATTTGCCATGCGCGACGGTCTGGTCGAACTTGCCGCCCCCAATATCTGTGGCGGCCTGGCCGGGCCACAGCGCGGTTTGCCCAACGATTGGCACACCGCCTTGCTCGAAGCGCCGCTGCGTGCAGTCTGTGCGACGGTGCGCGTTGAAAACGATGCCATTGGCGCTCTGGAGGCCGAGCGCCGTTGGGGCGCGCTGCAAGTGGACGGCCGCGCGCTCGCTCATTGCGCCTATGTCACCTGGAGCACCGGCATTGGTGTGGGTCTGTGTGTCGATGGCCATGTGTTGCGGGGCAAAAATGGCAATGCTGGCCACGCCGGGCACATGTTTGTCTCCACCAACGACGACGCGTTGTGTGGCTGCGGCAATGTGGGTGATGTGGAGGGCTTGGCGGCCGGCAATGCCATCCCCAGGCGTTTCTCCGCGATGGGTTACGCCGATGCATCAGCACTTTTGCTGGCCGCAAAATCAGGCGATGCGCGCGCCGAAAGCCTGGTGGGCGACTTGTGCCAGGTGATGGGCCGTATGTTGTACAACCTGGCCGCCACACTGGACCTGCAGCGCATCAGTATGGGTGGCAGTGTGTACTGGCACCATCGTGACTATTTGTTGCCGCGCCTGCAGGCGCAACTGCGGGGTAAATTGCCGCCACTGACCGATGGCTGCGAGATTGTCAGTGCGGGTTTGGGCGACAGGGTGGGGGACTTCGCCGCCCTGGCACTGGTGACCTGACTGAGCGGCGTGCCACGGTTCAGCGGTGTATATTGGACCTTGGCTCGCAGTCTATGCGGCCGGTTGGATACAACTCATTTACATGGAGACTTGCAGCAATGATGTCAGTACTTTGGACTTTGGTGGTCGGTTTAGTGGTCGGCTTTATCGCACGGGCCGTCAAACCCGGCGACGACAAACTCGGGTTCATCATGACAGCGGTGTTGGGTGTCGCCGGGTCATTTTTGGCTGGTTACGCGGGTGCGGCCTTAGGGCTCTACAAGCAGGGTGATGCAGCCGGATTCATCGCTTCCGTGGTGGGTGCCATCATTTTGCTGGTGATCTACGGTATCGTCAAAAAGAAGGCCCCGTAGATTCCCGATAAGTTGGACAACCTACCCGTACCGACGCACGTAGGCGTCGAGGTACGGGGACTCCTATTTCAGCAACTCCGGCGCTACCCAGCGCGGCAGTAAGAGCGGAAGCTCCGGCCAGATGATGATGGCGCACAAGACCAGCAACATCGGGATCAGCATGATCAAGGTGTCTTTGAGCGCGTAACGCATCGGTACACCTGCCACTGAACACGAAATCATCAGACACAGCCCGTAAGGTGGGGTCACAAGCCCAAATGCCAACGACACGATGCCGATGATGGCGAACGACACCGGGTGTAAATCGACCGAAGCCGCCAGCGGTTGCAAAGTGGTGCCAACGATGATGATGGCCGGAATCGCGTCAAGAAAACACCCCACCACCAAAAACGCCCCAGCAATCAGGAATCCCACGCCAATCGAACCCAGGCCCCAACTCGTCACGTTGGACAGCAGCGCTTTGGGGATTTGGTAATAGGCCAACAGCCAGCCAAAGACCGAGGCGGTGCCGACGCAAAACAAGGCGACCGAAGCCAGCCGCCCGGTATCCACGACGGCCTGGTACAACTTGCGCAGGTCCATCTCACGGTAATAGAAGATCGACAATAAAGCCGCGTAAATCACCGCGATGGCGGCAGATTCGGTCGCCGTAAACCAGCCCAGCAAGATGCCGCCGACGATCAGGAAGGGTGTTGTCAACGCAGGAATCGACGTGATCAAGGCCTTGAAGCCTTCCACCATGCCTTGCCGCGGGTAGACCGGGTAGTTGCGCCGCTTAGCGTAGGCATGCACCGTGGCCATTTGCGCCAGGCCAATCAACAGGCCCGGTATCACGCCGGCCAGGTACATGGCACCGATGGAGGTGGAGATCACGCCGCCCCACACTACCATC
>JANOXL010000165.1:0-2669 GCA_031418395.1 Rhodoferax sp.
CCCACAACATCGAGAGTTATCTTTCGCCTGCCTACCACCCCCTGTGTGACGGCATCGCACTCGAAGGCACGCGTATCGCAGCAGCGGCGCTCTTGACAGCAGTCAGGGAGCCGACCAACTTGAAGGCCCGCAGCGACATGATGATGGCCTCGATGATGGGTGCCATTGCTTTCCAGAAAGACCTGGGCGCGGTGCATTCCTGTGCCCACGCGCTGGGTGCCGTGTGTGACTTGCACCACGGCCTGGCCAACGCGTTGATGATCGACACCGTGATGGCCTGGAATTACGAGGCCGCGCCCGAAAAATTTGAGGAACTCGCCCACGTATGCGGCGTCGCCAGTGGCGGCAAAGGTTTTGTGTCCTGGCTCAAACAACTTAAGGTCAGTGTGGGCATCACAGGCGGATTGGCGTCTTACGGTGTCAAGCCCGATCACTTGCCGCGAATGGTGGAAATCGCCGTGGCTGATATGTGCCATCAGACCAATCCTCGCCCTTGCACAGCGGCGGATTTTGAGCGACTGTTCAAGGCGGCCATGTGAAGATGAAAAACGCCGCAGCGAAGGGCCGCCCCGAGCAAGGCACGGCCCCCTCGGGGGGCAGCGCAGTACACGCAGTGACAAGCGTGGGGGCGACATCTTTAAAAATTGGCATCAGCGCCTGCTTTTTGCATCCCGACGCGAACCGCGCTGCGTTTGGCACCAAGACGCTGCAATACATCGAGCAATCGATGGCGCATTGGGTGATGGCGGGCGGCGCACTGCCGGCGATGATTCCGTCTCCCGCAGGCGACACCATGCGTGGCAATGTGCGCCTGGAAGACTACGCCCAGTGGCTCGATGGCCTGGTCGTGCATGGTGGCGTGGACGTGTGGCCCGGCAGTTACGGTGAAGCACCCTTGCAGCCAGCGTGGTCGGGCGACCGCATCCGTGATGACTATGAAATCGCCTTGGTCAAGGCGTTTGTCGCGGCGGGCAAACCCGTGTTTGGCGTGTGCCGTGGCCTGCAGCTGATCAACGTCGCGTTTGGCGGCACTTTGTACCAAGACATCGCGACCCAACGACCCGAGGCTTTGGTACACCGTGATGCACAGCGGTATGACCACAACTTCCACCAAGTTGAATTGGTGCCAGAAACCCGATTGAAGTCACTGCTAAATGGCGCCAATAGCTATAAAATAAATAGCATTCATCATCAAGGCATCAAAGACCTGGCGGCAGGTTTCGTGGTGGAAGCGCGCTGTCCCGATGACGGCATGATCGAGGCCATCCGGCAAGTCGGCCCTGGTTATGTGGCGGCGGTGCAGTGGCATCCGGAGTTTCACCACAACGCCTTGGGCACGCTGGATGACACACCGCTTCTTTTGGATTTTCTCAACGCGGCTCAACAAGCCCACAACCTGGCTGCCACAACGTGAATTTTCTTGACGTTTACAACCCCGCCACCGGCGCGCTGCTTGCCCAACTTCCCGCCGACGATGCCGCCAGCGTGGCCGCCAAAGCCGCCTTGGCTCGTAGCGCTCAAGCAGCCTGGGCCGCGACGCCCCTTTCGACTCGCAAAGACTGTGTTTTGCGTTTTCGCGAAGCCGTCGTGCGCCAGATCGAGCCGCTGGCCAGCATCATGACAACCGAGACGGGCAAACCCATTCAGATGTCGCGCAACGAGTTGAACGGCCTGCTGGGCCGCATCGACTTCTTCTTGCAAGAGGTGGATGCGCTTTTGGCCACACAAACAGTTTTTTCAGAGGGTGGCATGACCGAGCAAATCCAGCACGCGCCTTTGGGTGTGGTGGTGAATATTTCTGCCTGGAACTACCCTTGGTTTGTCGGCTGCAACGTCATATTGCCGGCCTTGCTCACGGGTAATGCCGTACTCTACAAGCCCTCCGAGTTCGCGGCCCAAACCGGCCTGGCGATCACCCGGCTGCTGCATGAGGCCGGTGTACCGCAAGAGGTGATGCAGTGCCTCGTGGGCACGGGCGAGGTGGGCGCGGCGTTGTTGGCGCAACCGGTAGATGGCGTGTTTTTCACGGGCTCCGTGGCCACCGGCAAAAAGATTGCCGCGTCGGCAGGCCAACGTTTCATCAAGCTGCAACTCGAATTGGGCGGCAAAGACCCGACTTACGTGTGTGACGACGCCAACCCGGTGGCAGCCGCCGAATCGCTCGCCGATGGCGCTATGTACAACACCGGGCAAAGTTGCTGCTCGGTCGAGCGAATTTACGTGCATGAAAAAATCCATGACGCGTTTGTCGCCGCTTTCGTCAAAACTGCGCAAGGTTTCAAAGTCGGCGACCCGGCCGCCGCAGACACCTACATCGGCGCCATCACCCGCGCGCCACAGCTGGATGTGCTGGACGCCCAAGTGGCCGACGCGAAAGCCAAGGGCGCGACCCTGCTACTCGGTGGCCAGCGCTTGCCGGGGCCGGGCAACTGGTATCCGCCGACGGTTTTGGTGAACGTGAACCACCAGATGGACTTGATGCGCGAAGAGAGTTTTGGCCCGATCATCGGCATCCAGAAAGTCAGCAACGATGCCGAGGCCGTACGCCTGATAAACGACACCCGTTACGGCCTTACCGCCGGTGTGTACACGCCCAATGAAGGCCGCGCCCGCGCCTTGCTCGCACAAGTCAACGTCGGCAGTGTTTACTGGAATTGCTGCGACCGTGT
>JANOXL010000166.1:0-4026 GCA_031418395.1 Rhodoferax sp.
AAGAGAAAGCGGACAAGGGAGAGGAAGAGGCCGACTTGCAATTCATCCTGTCAATATACTCGTGGCGGCACTTTAAAACCCCGGCGGCGCTAGCGCTTGCTTGCAAACCCCCGCGCCTCACCTTGAACCCCATGGCCCACGAACGCCCGCCCAGCATCGACAGCACCGCCGCAGCACGCTTGCAGCGTCTGCCCTTGGCCGCGTCGCCCTGGCTGCACGAGGAAGTGGCAAAGCGGATGCAGGAGCGGCTGGAAATCATCAAACTCGTACCGAAAGCCTGGGCGCATTGGGAGCCCTTGCACGGCGGAACACAGGCGCATGCCTTGTTGGCTCGTCGTTATCCAGATGCGCAGTGTTTTGCGGTTGCAGGCCAATCCGATCATGCGAAAATAGCTTCTAAATTGATAGCAACTCCGTGGTGGAAACCCGCCCGCTGGACATCTACCCTGAAGGCCGCGACCCTGCGGTTCGAAGCGCCAGCAGCAGGTGCCGTCCAGATGTTGTGGGCCAACATGGCACTCCATGGGGCGGCCGACCCGCAGGCGCTGATCGCCGAATGGCATCAAGCGCTTTCGGTGGATGGTTTCCTCATGTTTTCCTGCTTCGGTCCAGACACCCTGCGCGAGTTACGCGGGGTTTACGAGCAACTCGGCTGGCCCCCCGCCGCCCACGATTTCACCGACATGCACGACTGGGGCGACATGTTGGTGGCCAGCGGTTTTGCCGAGCCGGTGCTGGATATGGAGCGCATCGTGTTGACCTACGAGACGCCTGAGCGTTTGCTGGCCGAGTTGCGCACGCTGGGGCGCAACTTGCATTTGGCGCGTTTTCCGGCACTGCGCGGGCGCGGCTGGCACGCCAGGCTTTTGCAGGCAATGAAGGATAAGCTGGCTGATCCCGCCGATCAGGGGCGCCTCAAACTGACTTTTGAGGTGATCTACGGCCATGCCATCAAACCCGCCAAACGCTTGGCAATGCAGTCCGAGACGCGCCTCTCGCTGGACGAAATGCGCCAGGCTTTGAAGGCCGACAAGCCCACTCGGCCCTGAAGTGCAGCCTTGGGCGGCGAATGGCCGCGCCGATGGCCTCAAAGAATGCCCCGAGCTGCGCCTCGGGATTGCCATCGTGGATGGGGCCGTCGGCTACAATCTCACGCAGAATGATTTTTTGGGCGTCCTCTCAAAAATCCGGTATTTCCCTTGGCCTGTGGCTATGCTCAACCCGTTTGACATGCTCTCAATCAGGCAAATATTCAGGCAAATAAAGCGTGACAGACTTGATATTTCGCTTTGCGACGGTGAAGGGCCAGAGCATTCAGTGGTTTTTGCGGCGTAACTGTTCGGTGACGCCGGGGCAACTGGGTCTGGTGTACCTGTCGCTGTGTGTCGTGTCTTTGGGCATTGGCACTGCATTTTGGTTCCAGGGGGCCACTTTGGTGCTGCCATTTGCCTGGGCCGAGCTGATCGTTGTCGGTATCGCATTTTTGATGTTTTCCCGCCACGTGGGTGACGGCGAGCGAATTTCGCTGGCTGGCCCGCAACTGGTGGTAGAGCTGGAAAACGCCGGCAAACTGGAGCGCACGGAGTTTCGCCGGGAGTGGGTTCGCGTGGAGCCACGCCAAGGTGACGGTTCGTTGATCGAGCTGTCGGGCCAGGGGCGCACCATCACGGTGGGGCGTTTTGTGCGGCCGGAACTGCGGCCACTCCTGGCGCGCGAGATTCGCATGGCCCTGCGGGGCAGTTGAATGCCGGTAAATGCCGGTAAATGGCGGTGAAACGGCGATTGAGTGGCGATTAAGGGGCGGTTCCGGCGGCGCTTGACGAGATTCGAATGTGAGATCTGAAAGTATTTGGCAGTTTTAGTCTGAGGCAATGAAGAAGTGAACACGATGAAGAGCATTTTCAAAACATTCACCCAGTCCATTCACCTGGGTTTGGCAGCACTTGGGATGTGGGTGCTGTCGGCCGCGCTGACGGCAGCCCACGCGGTGAACGATCTCCCCGGCGGCCCGGCAGTCAACCAGTTGAACCTGCATCCAGCGGTCACCAAAATCGCCGCTGAACAGGCGTGGTTGCACTGGTTCATGTTGATTGTGTGTACGGTGATTTTTATTGCCGTGTTCGCAGTGATGTTTTATTCGATCTGGAAACACCGCAAAGACAAAGGTTACAAAGCCGCCAATTTCCATGAGTCGGTCACGGTTGAGGTGATCTGGACTATCGTGCCCTTTGTCATCGTGATCCTGATGGCGCTGCCGGCCACCAAGGTGATCGTCGCGATGAAAGACACCACTAACGCTGACCTCACCATCAAAGTTACCGGCTACCAGTGGAAATGGGGCTACGACTACCTCAAGGGCGAAGGTGAAGGCATTGCCTTTATTTCGCAGCTCGATAGCACGCACCGCGAAATGTCCAACAACGGAGGCCCGAAACCCGGCCAGGTGGTGGACGATTACCTCTTGAAGGTTGACAACCCGCTGGTTGTGCCGGTCGACAAAAAAGTGCGTGTCATCGTAACCGCCGTGGACGTGATCCATGCTTTTATGGTGCCTTCATTTGGCATCAAGCAAGATGCGATTCCCGGTTTCGTGCGCGACACATGGTTCCGCTCTGAAAAAGTCGGTGACTTTTACGGCCAATGCGCCGAGTTGTGCGGCAAAGAACACGCCTACATGCCGATTCACGTCAAAGTGCTGTCCGCACCCGACTATGCCAAATGGGTCGAGGGCGAGAAGAAAAAAATGGCCGCCAAGCTGGATGATCCGACCAAGGTCTGGACTGCGGACGACATCATCAAACGCGGTGAAAAAGTCTATGCCGCCAACTGTGCGGCCTGCCACCAGGCCAATGGCAAAGGTGCGGGCCCGATCAAGGCGCTGGACGCCTCGCCCGTGGTGCTGGACAGCGACAAAGCCAAAGAAATCGCCGTGTTGCTCAATGGCCAGAATCAGGGCGCCATGCCGGCCTGGAAACAACTGAGCGACACCGACATTGCAGCGGTCATTACCTTCACCAAGAACAGCTGGTCCAACAAGACCGGGCAACTGGTGCAGCCGTCTGAAATCGCCTCGGCACGCAAGTAAAGCCACAGTTTTGCCACTGACACTGACACGCCAGTCCAAACCCCAAGTTATTGAATCCAGAGAGTTGAGAAGGAATCCAGCATGAGCGCCGTTTTAGACCATCATGACCACGCCCATGGCGACGACCATCATGGTGCCCCCGCCGGATGGCGGCGTTGGGTGTTTGCGACCAACCACAAAGACATCGGCACCCTCTATTTGCTGTTTGCCTTCACGATGTTGATGTTCGGCGGCGTTTTGGCGCTGATGATCCGCGCTGAGTTGTTCCAGCCAGGCCTGCAACTGGTCAACCCCGAGCTTTTTAACCAGCTCACCACCATGCACGGCGTGGTGATGGTGTTTGGGGCCATCATGCCGGCCTTTGTGGGTTTTGCCAACTGGATGGTGCCGCTGCAAATCGGCGCCGCCGACATGGCTTTTGCCCGCATGAACAACTTCAGTTTCTGGCTGGTGATACCGGCTGGTGTACTGATAGTG
Source organism: Rhodoferax sp. (assembly GCA_031418395.1). GTDB lineage: Bacteria > Pseudomonadota > Gammaproteobacteria > Burkholderiales > Burkholderiaceae_C > JANYCG01. The sequence continues at coordinate 3,563 of JANOXL010000166.1, forward strand.
TTGTCTTTCTTCATGCCCGGTGGCGCGCCCGCTGCGGGCTGGACGTTTTATGCGCCGCTCACCCTTCAGATGGGCCCCAGCATGGACGCCGGCATTTTTGCGCTGCACATCCTGGGTGCCAGCTCGATCATGGGTTCTATCAATATCATCGTCACCATCTTGAACATGCGCGCGCCCGGCATGACGCTGATGAAGATGCCGATGTTCTGCTGGACTTGGCTGATCACCGCTTACCTGCTCATCGCGGTGATGCCGGTGCTCGCTGGTGCCATTACCATGACGCTGACAGATCGCCACTTTGGCACCAGTTTCTTCAACCCGGCCGCCGGTGGCGACCCGGTGATGTTCCAGCACATTTTCTGGTTCTTCGGCCACCCTGAGGTTTACATCATGATCTTGCCGGCTTTCGGCATCATCAGCCAGATCGTGCCGGCCTTTGCCCGCAAGCGCCTGTTTGGTTACGC
>JANOXL010000167.1:0-5397 GCA_031418395.1 Rhodoferax sp.
ACGGCCCGGACAACATCACGGTGTCGCCGCACGGTGGCCTGATGCTCGCCGAGGACGGCCAAGGCCTCCAGCACCTGATCACCACCCACTTTACGGACGCTTTTGACGCGCAGGTGAGTGGCGACGACGCGCCCCCCGAAGCCTGGCGCGATTGGTTGCTCACCCGTCACGCGGCCCTTGCCTGGCCCGGTGGACAGGTGCATGCCTGGGCGACGGCCTTGAGCACCAGCTCGGTGCCACCGGCTTTGACGGTCGGGCCCAACGACCTGGCCCTCTTGCCCTACACCAGTGGCACTACGGGCCTGCCAAAAGGTTGCATGCATGCCCACAGCAGCATCATGCACAACGCCATTGGCTCGACACTGTGGTCCAACGGTTCACCCGAAGCTGTGGTGCTGATGGTGGTGCCGATGTTCCACATCACCGGCATCGTGCCCCTGATGCATGGCTGCATTCGGATGGGTGTGACGCTGATCATCATGCCGCGTTGGGATCGGGAACTGGCGGGGCGCATGATCTCCCGCTGGAAGGTGACCGGCTGGACCAACATCCCCACGATGGTGATCGACTTGCTGGGCAGCCCCAATTTTGCAAGTTTTGACCTCTCCAGTCTTGTCGGCATTGGCGGCGGCGGCGCGGCCATGCCCCAAGCGGTGGCGCAGCGCCTGTTTGAGCAATACGGCCTGCGTTATGTGGAAGGTTATGGCCTCACCGAAACCGCCGCGCCCTCACACAACAACCCGCCCGACAACCCCAAGCAGCAGTGCCTGGGCATACCGATTTTCAATGTTGATTCGCGTGTAGTGGACCCACTAACGCTGCTGGAAGTGCCGCAGGGCGAGCAGGGTGAAATCATCATCCATGGCCCGCAGGTGTTCCAAGGCTATTGGAATAACCCTGAGGCCACCGCCAAAGCCTTTATTGAATTCGAAGGCAAATCCTTCTTCCGCTCGGGCGACTTGGGTCGGGTGGACGAAGATGGCTACTTCTTCATCACCGACCGCCTCAAACGCATGATCAATGCCTCGGGCTTCAAGGTCTGGCCAGCGGAGGTGGAAGCCTTGATGTTCAAACACCCGGCGATTCAAGAGGCCTGCATCATCTCGACCAAAGACAGTTACCGGGGCGAATCAGTCAAGGCAGTGGTGGTGCTGCGCGCCAGCCACAAGGCCACCACAGGCGAAGAGATCATCACCTGGTGCCGCGAGAATATGGCCGTGTACAAAGTGCCGCGTGTCGTGCAATTTGTCGACGCCCTGCCCAAAAGCGGCAGCGGCAAGGTCATGTGGCGGGCTTTGCAGGAGGCGGAGTCCTGACATAGCGCTTGAATTGGCTTGAACTAGAGCACTTTGTAAAGATAAATGCCGATTTGCCCCATGAATTTGCCCGTCGATAGCCCCCCATTTTGTAGCGACTAATTTTCGAATCCCATGCAAAAAACACCCCTTTTTGAAACCGCCATTGCAGGCAGCCTGCCCAAACCAGGCTGGCTCTCTGAGACCCAAAAACTCTGGCCGCAGTGGCGCCAGGAGGGCGCTGAATTGGTGCAGGCCAAACGCGACGCCACACTCCTGTGGATCAAACAGCAAGAAGACGCGGGCCTGGACATCATCGGCGACGGCGAGCAGGCGCGCCAGCACTTTGTCCACGGTTTTCTGGAGCAGGTCGAGGGTATCGACTTTGAACACAAAGTCACGATGGGTATTCGTGATAACCGGTATGACGCGCAGGTGCCGCAGGTGATCTCAGAGCTCAAACTCAAAGGCCGCGTCCACGCGTTGGAGGCGCAACTCGCCCGCGCCCACACGAAGAAGAAGCTCAAGTTCACCCTGCCCGGCCCGATGACCATCATCGACACGGTGGCGGATCGTTTTTACGGTGACAAAGTCAAAATGGCCTTCGCTTTCGCGGAGCTGTTGAACCAGGAGGCGCTGGCTTTGCAGGCCGACGGTGTAGACATCATCCAGTTCGACGAGCCGGCCTTCAACGTCTACATGAAAGACGCCGCCGACTGGGGCGTCAAAGCGCTGGAGCGCGCGGTGCAGGGCCTCACATGCACCACCGCCGTGCACATCTGTTATGGCTACGGCATCAAGGCCAACAATGACTGGAAAGAAAAACTCGGTGGAGAGTGGCGGCAATACGAGCTGGTGTTTCCGGCCTTGGCCAAAAGCTCCATCAAGCAAGTGAGTCTGGAGTGTTACCACTCGCACGTGCCGATGGAGCTGATCAAATTGCTCGAAGGCAAAGACGTGATGGTCGGCGTGATTGACGTGGCCAGTGACGAGATCGAAACGCCTGAGCAAGTGGCCGACACGATTGGCAAAGCCTTGCAGTTTGTGCCGAAAAACCGGATCTTCCCCTGCACCAATTGCGGCATGGCGCCGATGAGCCGCGAGGTGGCCGAAGGCAAGCTGCGTGCGCTCGCAGCGGGTGCGGCGTTGGCGCGCACCCGTTACGGCAGCAACTGATACTCTTTTAACCGCGTTATTCCCTTTTCCCCGCTATTCTCTCCATCCCGTTCGCCCCCAGCCAGTCGAAGGGCCCTTCGACTGGCTCAGGGCGAACACTTGTGCACCCAATTTCGTTGATTTGAAAATGCCCACCGACAACCTCACATCTGCCTCCCCTGAATCCTTGGGTTTCTTCCCTGATCGCATCGCGCGGATCACCGCCGCATTGCAGGACGAGATCGACCGTAAGCGCCTGCCTGGCGCCGTGGCCTTGATCGCCCGCCACGGCAAGATCGCACTGTTTGAAAGCCTGGGTTGGCAAGACCCGGCAGCGCAAACACCGATGGCGACCGACTCGGTGTTTCGCATCTACTCGATGACCAAGCCGATCACCTCGGTGGCGACCATGATGCTCTACGAGCAAGGCCGATTGCTGCTGACGGACCCGGTCGCCAAATTCATCCCCGAGTTTGCCAAACAGCAGGTGCAAGTGGCTGAAGCGGGTGGTGGCGGTGGCGCTGTTGGCGGCGACACCCCGCGCCCCGCAAGCCGCCCGTCAACGATCCACGACCTGTTGCGCCACACCGCAGGGTTAACCTACGAGTTCCTGGGCAACGGCCCGGTGCAGCGCCAGTATGCACAGGCCCGTTTGGGTATACGTGACCGCGCCAACGCCGACTACATGCCCGCCCTGGCAGCCATGCCTTTGATCAACGACCCCGGCGCGGTGTGGGAATACAGCCGCGCGACCGACGTGTTGGGGCGCATTGTGGAAGTGGTCAGTGGACAGGCGCTCGGGGCCTACTTTCAAGAGCACATCTTCAGTCCTTTGGGCATGCGCCACACAGCGTTCAGCGTCGCGCCCGCCTTGCAGCACAAACTCGCTGAGCCGTTTGCCAAAGATCCCGACGGTGGTTTGCAGATGAAAGTGTTTGACGTTAAAACACCCGCAGCGTTTGAATCGGCCGGCGGCGGGCTGGCCTCGACCACGATGGACTACGCCCGTTTCATGCAGTTCATGTTGAACCGGGGCGAATTGGACGGTGTGCGTTTGCTCGGGCCCCGCACGGTGGATTTCATGACGACCGACCACTTGGGCGACATCCCCGTCAACAGCGGCGGCTCCTCAGGCCTGTTGATACCGGGTTACGGCTTCGGCCTGGGCTTCGCCGTGCGCAAGTCTGTAGGCGTGGCCCCGGTGCCCGGCTCGGCTGGCATGTATTACTGGGGCGGGCTGGCGGGTACCACCTTCTTCATTGATCCGGCCTTGAACCTGTGTGCGACGCTGATGATCCAGGCGCCGAATCAGCGTGAGTACTACCGGCATCTGTTTCGCGACATGGTGTACGCGGCGGTAGCGGATTGACGGAGGCGTGATTTTTGAAATATCTTTTTCTAAACATTGAGTCTATATATGCTTCTGATAAAGGTCTCGTGTTATTTGAATAGTTTGCTATTAAATTAGATAAATTATTCATATAAAATACATCAATATTTAGTTGTAAATTTATTTTACACTAAATATTGATGCGTTAAATACCCAAATTGGGGTTGATGGGTGGCTTTGTGTTGTGCTACCGTTCAGTTGTTACTCGGCGTACCCCAGCAAATTTGCTCGTTTGCAGCCTTCACCGCGCAGGTGGTTTGCCCATGGTGCCCGGCGATGGCCAGCACACTTGCAACGCCTGTGACGGTTACCGCTACAGGTGTGTTCCGGTGGGTGTTGGTACCGTCGCCCAGGCCACCCGTGGTGTTGTAACCCCAGCATGCAACCGAGGCGTCGCTTTTTAATGCGCAATTGCTGAACGTACCTGTTGCGTTCAGTGCCACCACACCGGTGAGGCCCGCCACTGCGGTAGGTACACTTTTGTCGACGTTACTGCCGTCACCCAATTGGCCAAAAAAATTCCAGCCCCAGCACCAAACGGTGCCATCGGTTTTCAGCGCACAACTGTGGTTGTAACTCGCGCCAACAACCGCTACACCCGTGAGGTTGGAGGCGACCACGGGTAGGGCTGAGTTCTGCAAACTGTTGTTGCCCAACTGGCCATTTGAGTTGTTCCCGAAACACACAACGCTGGCATCACCTTTGAGCACGCAGGTGTGGTTGTCACCCGCCATGACCTGAACCGCGTTTGTGAGCCCGGTGACAGCTACCGGCGTTAACCGGTTTGTTCCGGAGCTGTCACCGTTGCCGAGCTGGCCGAGCAAGTTGTTGCCCCAGCACAGCATGGTCGCGTCAGTTTTAATCACGCAATTGTGGTTCTGACCGGATCCGACGGTGACTGCACCCGTGACGCTTGTTACGGCTACAGGAACACTGCTGCTGACACCGGTGCCATTGCCAAGTTCACCTGAAAGATTGCGTCCCCAACAGGCCACTGTGCCATCGGTTTTCAATGCACAACTGTGCCTGTAACCCACCGAGATGGCTTTTACCCCGGTAAGCCCGGACACTGCAACCGGTGTGACGGAGGCGTTCAGCGTGCCGTTGCCCAGTTGTCCATTGTTGTTGCTGCCCTTGCAGGTCACACTGGTGTCGGGCATCAGATAACAAGTATGGTCGTAACTGGGCGCCACCGGTACGGCGCTGGCGGAGCCAGTTTTGTTGCCCGTCAAGGTCACACCGCTGGCTGTGCCGGTGAGTGACGCGGTAAAGATGCCCGCTTTGGCCCATACCTTCTTGACTGTTGCGCCCAGTGAGTTGGTCGAACCGTCGCCCCAGGCCCAGGACAAGCCGGTGGCGGTCGCACCGGTCACCACGGCCTCGTAGTTGTAAAGCGTATTGACGAAGGGGCTGGTGCTGCCGTTGATGGTCAGTGTGGCCGTCGGGGCCGCGGGCAGGGGGGCGTTGTTGTTGCCGCCGCCACAGGCTGCCAAAAGCGCCGTTGCGATACCCAATGCAGCCAGTGCAGCCAGTGCGCTGGCGCGTCTAAACCCTCGT
>JANOXL010000168.1:0-5187 GCA_031418395.1 Rhodoferax sp.
TGATAGTGCTTGCGACGGCGCATCTTGAAGATGCCGACCTTGTCGTGTTTGCCATGTGCCAACACTGTGACACTTACTGTTGCACCGGACACCAGGGGCGTGCCAACCTTGATATCAGCGCCGTTACCGACAGCCAACACCTGGTCAATCACGATTTCCTGGCCTACGTCCGCAGCAATCTGTTCTACTTTAATTTTTTCGCCAGCAGCAACACGATACTGTTTGCCGCCGGTTTTTATGACCGCGTACATGTTTGACCTCATTTGATTGGGCCCTGGGACGGATTTCCACAGAGCCCGCTAGTATAGCATTTTTCTGGTTTTTAGCGTTTTTGCCTGCCCGGGCTTGGCAGCAAGACCGGTTTCACCATCTGCACTTTCTATAATCAACGCAATTCCCGCTTACCCATTTTGCACGCCACAACCACCCAGACCTCCAACCCCTTGGCCGTCATCTCGGAAGAGATGCGCGAGGTGGATAGAGTCATTGCGCAGCGTCTGGCCTCGGGTGTGCCCCTGATCGGGCAGGTGTCGCGCTACATTATTTCAGCCGGTGGCAAACGCCTGCGCCCGGCCTTGCTGCTGCTGTCTGCGGGCGCTTTGGGGGCACAGTCACCCCAACGCTTCAACCTCGCGGCCGTTGTGGAATTCATACACACGGCTACTTTGTTACACGATGACGTGGTGGACGAGTCGGTGTTGCGCCGCGGAAACGCCACTGCCAACGAGGCCTTCGGCAATCCGGCCAGTGTTTTAGTGGGCGATTTTTTGTATTCTCGCGCTTTTCAAATGATGGTCGACGCGCAAAACATGCGCATCATGCAGGTGCTGGCCGATGCCACCAATGTCATCGCCGAAGGCGAAGTCATGCAGCTGATGAACATGCACAACGCCAGCCTGGACGAAGCGAGTTATTTGCAGGTGATCCGCTCCAAAACCGCTAAACTGTTTGAAGCCAGTGCTCGTGTGGGGGCCATTTTGGCCAGCGCCGACGCCGAGGTCGAAGAGGCCTGTGCGGCGTATGGGCAAGCTTTGGGTACGGCGTTTCAGGTGATCGATGATGTGCTCGACTATGATGGGGACGTCGCCGTGTTGGGTAAAACTTTGGGTGACGATTTGCGCGAAGGCAAGGCAACTTTACCTCTGATAGCCGCCATGCAACGGGGCACAGCTGCCCAGCGCAAGCTGATCAGCTCCGCGATTGAAAATGGCTCCGAAGGCTTGTTGGCCGAAGTCCTCGGCATCGTCAAATCTACCGGCGCGCTGGATGTCGCGCGTGCTGCTGCTGCACAGGAAGCGCAACGCGCGGTGACCGCTGCCAAGCAGCTTCCGGTGAATGCCTATTCAAGCTGTTTGATACAATTGGCGGCTCAATTGTTGGAGCGTGACCGCTGACGGGATGGTTCGGTCAACGTGGCGTATCCGCTTCTAGTTTCGCTTCATTTTGCGGGGTGTAGCTTAGCCTGGTAGAGCGCTACGTTCGGGACGTAGAGGCCGGAGGTTCGAATCCTCTCACCCCGACCAAATTCTGCGTCCAATTCAGCCCAGGAGGGCGTTGCTCCTCCTTGTCGTGCTGTAGCACGGACATCATCGTCTCGCCTACTCCCGGACTGATTTGGACGCAGAATTACGTCACATTCAGGTGAAAAAATTCACACTTCATTAGCCAAACCCCCTCTGACGTAGTACATTTTCGGGTCATGGCTGCTGTTGACAACGCCCTTCGCGAATCTCCCTCTATCGCCCTACCCGGCTTGGGTCGTGCTCTCATTCTTGCTGGAAAACTGGGGCAAAAGTCGGCCGAGGACATTTTCCGCAAGGCAACCACCAACCGGACGAGTTTTATTGCCGAGTTGACTGGCTCGGGTGCCGTCTCACCGACGGACCTGGCGCACACCATGTCGTCGGCCTTCGCCGCACCTTTGGTGGATCTGGATGCCATTGACATCAACCGCCTGCCTAAGGGTTTGTTGGACAACAAAATTTGCAGCGCCTACCGTATCGTGGTGCTGTCCAAGCGCAACAACCGGCTGATCGTCGCCACGGCAGACCCGTCCGATCAGGAGGCTGTCGAAAAGATCACTTTCTCAACCCAATTGGGCGTCGATTGGGTGATTGCCGAATACGACAAGCTTCTGAAGCTGGTGGACAACAACTCGGCTACCGCAACCGAGACGATGGAAGAGATCATCGGCAGCGAGTTTGAGTTTGATGAAGCCGCCACCGATGGTCAGTCAGACAACGACCAAACCGGTGTATCGGAGGTTGAAGACGCACCTGTCGTCAAGTTTCTGCACAAAATGTTACTGGATGCCTTCAGCATGCGCGCATCCGACCTGCATTTTGAGCCCTATGAGTTCAATTACCGGGTGCGTTTCCGAATTGACGGCGAGTTGCGTGAAATCGCGTCGCCGCCAGTTGCCATCAAGGACAAACTCGCTTCGCGCATCAAGGTGATCTCCAAGATGGACATCTCTGAGAAACGTGTTCCGCAAGACGGCAAGATGAAGCTCAAGATTGGGCCCAATCGGGTCATTGATTTTCGCGTCAGCACCTTGCCCACCTTGTTTGGCGAAAAAATCGTCATCCGGGTCCTGGATCCGAGCAGCGCCAAACTGGGCATCGACGCACTGGGCTACGACCAGGAAGACAAAGAGAGGCTTTTGGAGGCGATCACGCGGCCTTACGGCATGATTTTGGTGACCGGACCGACAGGCTCAGGCAAAACTGTATCGCTCTATACCTGCCTGAACGTCCTCAACAAACCGGGCGTAAACATTGCCACCGCCGAAGATCCGTCTGAAATCAACCTGCCTGGCGTCAACCAGGTGAATGTCAACGAAAAGGCCGGGCTCACATTTGCCGCAGCCTTGCGCTCCTTTTTGCGCCAGGATCCGGACATCATCATGGTAGGCGAGATTCGCGACCTGGAAACCGCCGACATAGCGGTGAAAGCCGCGCAAACCGGGCACATGGTGCTCTCCACCTTGCACACCAACGATGCGCCCACCACAGTGACCCGCTTGCGTAATATGGGTGTCGCACCCTTTAATATTGCCTCCAGCGTGATCCTGATTACGGCGCAGCGTCTGGCACGTCGTCTGTGTACTGCTTGTCGCGCCATTGCCGATATTCCGCGCCAGGCCTACCTGGAAGCGGGCTTCAAACCCAAAGATTTTGAAACCTCCTGGGTCAGTTACCGGCCGGTCGGTTGCTCGGCCTGCAACAACGGATATCGCGGCCGAGTCGGCATCTACCAGGTGATGCCTTTATCCGACGCGATCCAGCGCATCATTCTGCGCGAAGGCACGGCGCTTGACATCGCCGACCAGGCCCGTGCCGATGGCGTGCGCACTTTGCGCGAGGCCGGCTTGCAAAAGGTAAAACAAGGTTTGACATCGCTGGAAGAAATTTTGGCAGTGACCAATGAATAGTCCCCGTACAAGTCACCTGTCTTCACAGGCGCCCAAGGGAATAACCTAAGGAATATATGGCGACCGCTAAGCCTAAGGACACTAAAGAAACCGTCTTCGAGTGGGAAGGCAAGGACCGCAATGGCAAGCAGGTGCGCGGCGAAATTCGCGCCGGCGGCGAAAACCAGGTGCAGTCAGCCTTGCGTCGGCAGGGCGTGATCCCGACCAAAATCAAAAAGCGGCGCATGGGTGCGGGCAAGTCCATCAAACCCAAAGACCTGGCAATATTCACCCGGCAACTGGCGACCATGATGAAGGCGGGCGTGCCGTTGTTGCAAGCTTTTGACATCGTCGGTCGTGGTAACCCCAACCCCCGCGTCACCAAACTGCTCAATGACATTCGCACCGATGTAGAAACTGGCACGTCGCTGTCGGTGGCTTTTCGCAAATTCCCCATTTATTTCGACAACCTGTATTGCAACCTGATCGAAGCTGGCGAGTCGGCTGGTATTTTGGATCAGTTGCTGGACCGGCTTGCCGTCTACATGGAGAAGACCGAGGCCATCAAATCCAAGATCAAGTCGGCGTTGATGTACCCGATTACCGTGCTCATCGTCGCCTTTGTGGTGGTGGCCGTGATCATGATTTTTGTGATCCCCTCCTTCAAACAGGTGTTCACCTCCTTTGGCGGCGAACTGCCCATGCCGACACTGGTGGTGATCGCCATGAGTGAATTTTTCGTCGGATATTGGTGGTTGATTTTTGGCGGCATCGGCGGCGGCTTCTACTTCTTCATGGAGTCGTGGAAACGCAATGAAAAAATGCAGCAGTTCATGGATCGCTTGATGCTGAAGATGCCGATTTTTGGCGTGTTGGTTGATAAGTCCTGCATTGCGCGCTGGACGCGCACCTTGTCCACCATGTTCGCGGCAGGGGTGCCCCTGGTCGAAGCGCTGGACTCCGTGGGCGGCGCAGCGGGCAACTATGTGTACCAAGCTGCCACCGTGAAAATTCAGCACGAAGTCTCGACTGGCACAGCCTTGACCGTGGCGATGACCAATGCCAATCTTTTCCCGTCCATGGTGTTGCAGATGTGTGCAATTGGTGAAGAGTCTGGCTCGATCGACCACATGTTGGGCAAGGCTGCCGACTTTTATGAAGCTGAAGTGGACGACATGGTGGCGGGCATTTCCAGCCTGATGGAGCCCATCATCATCGTGATCCTGGGCACAGTTATCGGCGGCATTGTGGTCGCCATGTATTTGCCCATCTTCAAGCTCGGCCAGGTCGTTTAATGGCAGGATTGGTGTGGCTCGACGCTGGCCTGCCTGGCAGTGTGATTCTGGGACTCTTGGGCCTGTTGATCGGCAGTTTCCTGAATGTAGTGATCTACCGTTTGCCCAAGATGATGGAGCGCCAATGGGCAGCCGAATGCGCGGAACTCAATGGCCATACGGCCTCGCCTGATACACCAGGTACCGCTGAATCTGCGGCGTTTAACCTGCTGACGCCGCGTTCCTGTTGCCAACAATGCAATCGGCCGATCCGCTGGTATGAAAACGTGCCCGTGGCCAGCTATCTGGTGTTGGGCGGCAAATGCGCGGGCTGCAAAACCCGGATTGGCTTGCGTTATCCATTGGTGGAAATCGTCACCGGCCTGCTGTTTGCCTGGTGTGGCTGGACATGGGGATTTGGCACCACTGCGCTCGTTTGGAGCGCCTTTTGCGCCGCCCTCGTCGCCTTGGCTTTCATCGACTGGGACACCACCTTGCTGC
>JANOXL010000169.1:0-2501 GCA_031418395.1 Rhodoferax sp.
GGCTGCCAGCTCTCCACATAGTCGCCCGATACCTGTACGTGGCCGATGGGTTCGCAAAAATGGGTTTCGACCTGGCCGCCTGCGCCCAAGGCCCGCACGGTCAGCAAAGTGATTTCGTAGTCGAACTCGATCACGCCCTCCACAATCACCCGCCCGCCCTTCACACGACCACCGGCCATGGCGTAGTTCCAAGCGGTTTTTACGTCATACGGCCGGTTAATACGGCTTTGGCCTTTGCCCGAGCTGCTCATGACCGGTTTGACAATGCAGGGATAGCCGATGTCGGTGTCGACGGCGTCTTGCAATTCCTCGAGTGAGTCGCAGAACTTGTAAGGGCTGGTGGGTAACTTCAGCGTTTCCGCAGCCAGGCGGCGTATGCCTTCGCGGTCCATCGTGAGGCGCGCAGCGCGGGCCGTCGGCACCACCTGCACCTTGCCTTCGGACTCCAGCACCTGCAACATCGGCGTAGCAATGGCTTCAATCTCGGGTACCACGATGTGCGGGCCTTCCGCTTCGATCAGCGCCCGCAGTTGCACGGCGTCCGTCATGTTCACCGTGCGGGCGTGGTGGGCAACGTGGTGGCCGGGCGCGTTGTCGTACCGGTCAACGGCGATGGTTTCAACCCCCAGGCGTTGCAGGGCGATCAGGACTTCTTTGCCCAGCTCGCCCGAGCCGAGCAGCATTACTTTGGTGGCATAAGGTGAAAGAGGTGAGCCAATAGTGGTCATGAGAGGTTGGTCATGAAAAAGTTGTCATGAAAGGGTCAACTAAAAGGAGCCCAGGGCCGGGCCATGCCGGTATTGTCGGACAATTCGGCATGACTTTCGATGCCTTCCCCGCCACCCAACCCAAGCCTGCAGAAGGCCTTTACCCACCACTTTTTGATGCCCAGGCGCTGACCAAACGCTACGGCAGCAGCACCGTGGTCGACCAGGTTTCCTTCAGCATCGCCCGTGGTGAATGCCTGGGTGTGATCGGCCCCAATGGCGCAGGCAAAACCACCACCATCCGGATGTGCCTGGGCCTAACCAGCCCGGATGCGGGTAGTGCGCGTTACCACTTTGCCGGTAGCAGCGTCCTGGCCATGCCCGATGACGCACTGGCGATCAAGGCGCAACTGGGCGTGGTGAGCCAATCTGACACGCTCGACCCGGATTTCAGCTGCGCCGAAAACCTGCTGGTGTATGGCCGGTATTTCGGCATGAAAGACGCCGACATCCGCGCGCGTATACCGAAGCTGCTTGAATTCGCTGCGCTTACGCATAAGGCCGACGCCAAGCCCGGCGAACTGTCAGGCGGCATGAAGCGGCGCCTCTCGCTGGCGCGCGCACTGGTGAACGACCCGCAACTGCTGCTATTGGACGAGCCTACCACCGGGCTGGATCCGCAGGCCCGCCACCTGATGTGGGAGCGCTTGCAAACGCTGTTGCAGCAGGGCAAATCGATCCTTTTGACGACCCATTTCATGGACGAAGCCGAGCGCCTGTGTTCGCGCCTTCTGGTGCTGGACCACGGCAAAAAGATCGCCGAAGGCAAGCCACGCGAATTGATTGCTGCGCACCTGGAGCCGGATGTGATCGAGGTGTATGGCAACGGTGCCGTGGCGCTGGCCGAGTCGCCTTTGAAGGCCTTGGCGGAACGTGTTGAAGTCAGTGGCGAGACGGTGTTTTTCTATACCCAAAACGCCAAGGCGCTGATGGAGGCTTTGGCGGCTTACCCACAATTACGCACCTTGCACCGGCCGGCCAATCTGGAAGATCTATTCCTCAAAATGACAGGCCGGCAAATCCGGGAAGACGCATGACTACCTCAACGAACCGAGCTTTAAATCAAACTGTGGATCATGCCGGAGTGCCCAGCGCCTGGCGCGCACCCCAACTCTCGATGCGCTGGTGGCCGGTCTTCCTGCGCAACCTGCTGGTTTGGAAAAAGCTGGCGGTCACCAGCATCATCGGCAACATTGCCGACCCGCTGATCGCCCTGGTGGCCTTTGGGTACGGCTTGGGCGCGCTGGTGGGGCAGGTGCAAATGGGCGGCGCTGAAAGTGGCGTGAAAGTGCCCTACATCGTCTTCTTGGGCGGCGGCTACATCTGCACCAGTGCCATGAACGCGGCCTCGTTTGAGGCGCTGTATTCAGCCTTCTCGCGCATGCACGTGCAAAAAACCTGGGACGGCATCATGAACGCGCCGGTGAATCTGGACAATATTTTGTTGGCCGAGATGCTTTGGGCGGCATTCAAGTCACTCACCACCGCCACGGCGATTTTGTTGGTGATGCTCGCGCTGGACATCTCGCGCAGCCCGCTGTTGCTGGCGGTTTTACCCGTGCTGCTCCTGGTGGGCATCACCTTTAGCTGTATCGCACTGGTGTTCAATGCGCTGGCCAATGGGTATGACTTTTTCACCTACTACTTCACCTTGTTCATGACGCCGATGATGTTTTTAAGCGGCGTGTTTTTTCCGCGCGAGCAGCTCCCATCCTGGCTGCAAATGGTGGCGCA
>JANOXL010000170.1:0-4794 GCA_031418395.1 Rhodoferax sp.
AAATAATTTGCTATTAAAAACATTCTATTATTGATCTAAAATAGATCAAAAAATAGTTTAAAATTAAAAATTAAAGCGCGAATTGGGGCTTTAGATAGCATCATTCCCAATATGGGTATGTTCTCATAACACGCGGTAAAAAAATGCGGTATTCGACAAACCCCCGTGGGCATGAAGCGCATGCCCCGGCACCTCGCCAAAACGCTGCCAGCCCAGGCGCGTGTAGAGCCGCTCGGCGTCCATGCCGGTCGTGGTGTCGAGCATCAGCAGGGTTTTGCCGCAAGCGCGGGCGCAGTCTTCAGCGGCTTTCATCAGCGCCTCGCCCAAGCCTTGGCGGCGCGCGCGCCGATGTACCAGCATCTTCGCCACGTCCGCCCGGTGCGGTTGGTTTTCAGGCTGCGCCAGGATCAACTGCACCGTGCCGACAATGCCGGTTTCATCTTCCGCCACCAAGAGCGCACGCTCCCCACGGGCCACACCTTCGACCACGCCACGCCAAAAGGCCTGCGCCTTCTCCTGTGACAGCGGATGCATGAAACTCACGGACGCTCCGCCTGCGACGCAGTCGATCAGCACTTCGGCGAGGGCTTGGACTTGGTCGTCACTTAGCGCGACGATGCGGCGGATTGAGACTGGGGACGGTGTGGACGACATGAAGGCTCCTAACCAAGGATGGGGATCCAAGCGCCCGACTCAGGCTAACCGTCCAGCTGGGCGGCCAGGCAGGTTCGCGTCGGGCGACCTCAGCAGCTTACTTTAACAAGCGCGCCAAGTAGCGCCCCGTATGGCTCGCCGGGTTCGCTGCCAAATCCTCCGGCGTGCCCACACCCACCACATAACCGCCCCCTGAGCCGCCTTCGGGGCCCATGTCGATCAGCCAGTCAGCCGTCTTGATGACGTCCAGGTTGTGTTCGATCACCACGATGGTGTTGCCAGCGTCGCGCAGTTGATGCAACACCTTCAAAAGCAGGTCGATGTCGGCGAAGTGCAGGCCGGTGGTCGGCTCGTCCAAAATGTACAAGGTGCGGCCGGTGTCGCGTTTCGAGAGCTCCAGCGCCAGTTTGACGCGCTGGGCTTCACCGCCTGAGAGCGTGGTGGCGCTTTGGCCGAGGCGGATGTAGGAGAGGCCCACGTCCAGCAGGGTCTGCAATTTGCGCGCGATAGTGGGCACGGCGTTGAGGAACTCGTAGGCGGTCTCGACCGTCATGTCGAGCAATTGCGCGATGTTTTTCCCTTTGTACTGCACCTCCAGGGTTTCCCGGTTGTACCGCATGCCGTGGCAGACATCACACGGCACATACACGTCGGGCAAAAAGTGCATCTCGACACGTTTCACGCCGTCGCCCTGGCAGGCTTCGCAGCGGCCGCCGGCCACGTTGAAACTGAAGCGGCCCGGGCCGTACCCGCGTTCACGCGCCATCGGCACTTCAGCCATCAGCTCACGGATGGGGGTGAACAGGCCGGTGTAGGTGGCTGGGTTGCTGCGCGGCGTGCGGCCAATGGGGGACTGGTCGACGCTGATGACCTTGTCGAAATGTTCGATGCCTTCAATGGCCTCGTGCGCGGCGGGCTCCTCGTGCGCGCGGTAGAGCGTGCGCGCCACGGCGGCATACAGCGTGTCGTTCACCAGGGTGGATTTGCCCGAGCCCGAGACGCCAGTGACGCAGGTGAACAGGCCCACTGGCACCTCGACATCGACGTTTTTCAGGTTGTTGCCGGTGGCGCCCACCACCCGCAGCGCCTGCATGTCGCCTTGCGTGAGCAGGTGCGCGGCCTCGCGCGCGGCGCGGCGCACGGCAGCGGGGCTAGGCGGAAACTTCGACTTGAATTTGTCGCTGGGCGCGCTGCTGATCAACGTGGGCTGCCACTTGGCGCGGCGTTTGGGCACGGCGATTTCCAGCGTGTGCGCAAGGTATTGGCCAGTCAGCGAAGCGGGCGTGTTTTTCACCTGCTCAAACGTGCCCTGTGCCATCACACGGCCACCGTGCACACCGGCGCCGGGGCCCATGTCGATGACGTGGTCGGCGGCGCGGATCATGTCTTCGTCATGTTCGACGACGATCACGCTGTTGCCAATGTCGCGCAAGTGTTTTAGCGTGCTGATCAGGCGGTCGTTGTCGCGCTGGTGCAGGCCGATGCTGGGCTCGTCCAGCACGTACATCACGCCGGTGAGGCCCGAGCCAATTTGCGAGGCCAGCCGGATGCGTTGGGACTCGCCGCCGCTCAAGGTTTCGGCGCTGCGATCCAGGCTCAAATAGTTCAGGCCCACGTCATTCAAAAACTTCAACCGCAGGCCGATTTCACGGATCACCTTGGCAGCGATATCGCCTTTGGCGCCGGGGATATGCAGCGAGTTGAAATACTCAAAACTGTCGCGAAGGGTGATGTGGCTGAGGTCAAAAATAGCGCGCGCAGACGGCACCTGGCGGGCGTCATTCAGCAGGGTGTGGCCAACCAGTTTCACGTGCCGGGCCTCGCGCCGCAGTCGTGAGCCACCACAGTCGCTACACGGCTGCGTGCTGCGGTAACGCGCCAAGTCTTCGCGCACCAGGGCTGAGTCGGTCTCGCGGTATCGCCGCTGCATGTTGGGCAGGATGCCTTCAAAGGGGTGTTTGCGGGTGATTTTTCTTCCCTGCTGCGCACCCGAGTCCATCACATAGCTGAACTTGATCTCCTCTTCGCCCGAGCCGTGCAGGATGGCGTTTTGAATCCCTGCATCAAGTGACTCAAAGGGCTTTTCCAGGTCAAATTTGTAGTGTTTGGCCAGGCTCTCGAGCATCGAGAAGTAATAACCATTGGGCCGGTCCCAGCCCTTGATGGCGCCGCTGGCCAGGCTCAAAGACGGAAAGGCCACCACACGCGCCTCATCAAAAAAATCCTGCTGACCCAGGCCATCGCAGGCCGGGCAGGCCCCCACCGGCGAGTTGAAGGAAAACAGGCGCGGCTCCAGCTCCTGGATCGAATAGCTGCACACCGGGCACGAGAATTTGGCGTTGAAGAGGTGCTCGATGGGGGCTTTGTCGGGGGTGCCGGATTCCATCGCTATTGCGCGGCCATCGGCAATCTTGAGTGCGGCTTCGAAGCTTTCCGCCAGGCGCTGCTTCATGTCATCGCGTACGCGCAGACGATCTACCACCACGTCGATGTCGTGTTTCTCGGTTTTCTTGAGTTTGGGCAGGGCGTCGAATTCGAGCAGTTCGCCATCGACGCGAAAGCGCACGTAACCGCGCGCCTGCATGTCGGCAAACACGTCGAGAAATTCGCCCTTTTTCTCGCGGGCCACGGGCGCCAGGATCATCAGGCGCGTATCGACCGGCAACGCCAAGACGGCGTCCACCATCTGGCTCACTGTCTGCGCCTGCAGCGGCAGGTCATGGTCTGGGCAAAAGGGTGTTCCGGCGCGGGCGAACAAGAGGCGCAGGTAGTCGTGGATTTCGGTCACCGTGCCCACGGTGGAGCGCGGGTTGTGGCTGGTGGCTTTTTGTTCGATGGAGATGGCCGGCGAGAGGCCTTCGATCACGTCCACATCGGGCTTGTCCATCAGTTGCAAAAACTGCCGCGCATAGGTAGAGAGGCTTTCGACGTAGCGGCGCTGGCCTTCTGCGTAGAGCGTGTCAAACGCCAGCGAGGATTTGCCCGAGCCCGAGAGCCCGGTGATCACCACCAGCTGGTTGCGGGGGATGTCGAGGTCGATGTTTTTGAGGTTGTGGGTACGCGCGCCACGGATGCTGATGGTTTGCTGGCGCAAGGCGTTGGCCAGGTAGGTGCTGTCGGTCTCTGAATTCACAATACGTGGCTTTGAATGCGTCGCTTCGGTGAAAGCGGCTTTTTTGAGGGCAACCGGTGATTATCGTGAATCCCGCCGAAAATAGGTGAAACCGTCTGCGCGGAGAATTCAGCGGAAAATGGCGGGATAATCCCAAACACTGTAAATATAGTCAGGAATTGATCATGGCATCCGTCAACAAAGTCATCCTCGTCGGCAATTTGGGCCGTGACCCCGAGGTGCGCACCTTCCCCAGCGGCGACCGCGTGGCCAACTGCACCATGGCCACCACCGAAAGCTGGAAAGACAAAAACAGCGGCGAGCGAAAAGAGCTGACCGAGTGGCACCGGCTGGTGTTTCGCGGCGGGCTGGCCGGTATCGTCGAGCAGTACTTGCGCAAGGGCTCACAAATTTACGTCGAAGGGTCGATCCGCACCCGCAAATACACCGACAAAGACGGCGCCGAAAAACAGATTACTGAAATCAGCGTGAACGAAATGACCATGCTGGGCAGCCGCCAGGGCCAAGGCGGGCCATCGGGCGACGAAGACAGCAGTGGCGGTTATTCACGCCCCGCGCCCGCGTCGCGTCCTGCTGCCCAGGCTCCGAAAGCAGCTCCGTCGTCGACTTCATCTGCCAAATCGTCCAGCGGCTTTGACGACATGGACGACGATATTCCGTTTTAAGAAACCCGGAGGAATTTAAGATGGACGCATCAACCACACCCGCCAGCACTGCCCAATCGCGGCCCTCTTTCAACAATCGTGGCGTAGAGTTGCCACCCTTCCATCTGGCCTTCCCGGTCAATGACCTGGCGGCCGCGCGGCATTTTTACGGCACGCTTCTCGGTTGTCCGGAAGGTCGCAGCTCCAGTGAGTGGATCGACTTCAACCTGTTCGGCCACCAGCTCGTGGCGCATCTCGTGCCGGGCTACCAGGCCAAGCGGCCTAGCAATTCAGTCGACGGCCACGACGTGCCTGTGCCGCATTTTGGTGGTGTGTTGCCCATGGCCGACTGGCAGGCCATGG
>JANOXL010000171.1:0-1969 GCA_031418395.1 Rhodoferax sp.
TCAACTACACCCACCAGCGCACCGGCACCCTCTGGGAAGGACGCTATCGGGCGACGGTCGTGGACACTGAACAGTATTTGCTGACGGTGATGCGCTACATCGAGTTGAACCCCGTACGCGCGGGCATGGTGACGCACCCGCGCGACTACCCGTGGTCGAGCTACGCGCGCAACGCGCTGGCCGCCACAGGCGCGAACTCAGACTGGATCAAACCGCATCCTCAATATCTGCGAATTGCGCGCAGTGCGGCGCAGCGACTGAGCGGGTATCGGGCACTATTCAAGGCGGCCATCGGCAAGAGTGAGCTCGCGCAGATCAGAGATTGCACGCACAAAGGCTGGGCTCTGGGAGGCGACAAGTTCAAGCAGGAGATTGAGGCGCGGGCGCAGCGGCAGGCCAGCTCAAAAGGCGTAGGACGGCCACGGTCAATTGAGGTGATTGAGCTGGAAGGCGATAATCGTGTCTGACCCCATTAACATTAACACCATTAACAAACAAGAGAAAAAACTAATATGTGATCTCGGTCGACTCTTCGAGTTGGGGGTGCCTTCGCACCCGGCAGAACCGCAAGCGTTCTGCCCTACGCCTGCACCCCTGGCAATTGCCCTGATTCCGCCCGCAGCGCCTCATACAGCGGCGCAAAATCCGGCGCGGTGTCGTCGCGCAGTTGCTGGAATGAATCGAGCACGAAGTACGTGGTTTGCACGTCGTCAATCAAAAATGCGCTACGCATGGAGGTCATCACGTCAAACGGCCAACGTTGCGGCTGGGGGCTTTCAAGCGCGTAGACCAGCTCTTTCGGCGACGACAGCACCCCTGCGCCGTAGGCTTTGAGCTGCCCACCCTCGCCACCCTCGCGAATCAAACCGAATTCAATGGTGTACCAGTACAGCCGCGCCAGCCAATCCAACCCGCCGAGCCGCTTTGCTTTCAGCGCGCCGACGCCGTAGGCCTGCAAATGGTCAGCAAAAATGGGCGTGAACAGCATCGGCACATGGCCAAAAAAGTCGTGAAAAATATCCGGCTCGACGATGTAATCAAACTCAGCCTCGCTGCGCAGCCACACCGTGACCGGAAAGCGGCGATTGGCCAGATGGGTGAAGAAAACCTCGTCGGGCAGCAGGCCCGGCACGGCCACCAATTGCCAGCCGGTGGCGGCCTTGAGCGCCACATTCACCGCCGCAAAATCAGGAATGCCGTGACGCATGTCGAGGGCTGCGAGTCCATTGACGGCATCAAGAAATTCGCGGCAGGCATGCTCGGGAATCAGCCGCATTTGCCGCTCAACCAGTCGCAACCAGCGGGCTTGCTCAGCGGGGGTGTAATCAGCCATGCGCTGCACCACGGTGAAGTCGTCGGCCATGCCCGAATAATTGCCGCGCAGGCCCGCGTTGGGCTGGCTGGTTTTGCCTGAGATGTCAAAGGCGGCGGGTGCGGGCGTGCGTGTGGGTGAAACGGCTTGGGTCGGGTCAGCATTCATAGCTTCATTTTGCCCGGACGTGGGGGCAATAATGTTGCTAAGGAAACGCGGAATAATTCAAAATTCCCGCGTTTCGTCGTTCCTGCGAAGGCAGGAACCCAGTGACTTTGGGTGTTTCGTGGCGGTTTTAGCGCGTTCGAAAGATACTGGCCCCCTGCCTTCGCAGGGGCGACGAGAATAAACCAAGCGCTCGTGCAGCTGCGCCGGTTCCGCTACGCTTCGGCACTGTCCGCGTGGCACTGTTAAAACAATGGCTTTTCGTTGAAGCCCTTATAAATCAGGGGCCGAACCACCATTTTGCACAATATCGACTTTTATGATTTATCGCGTCTCGCCCAATAAAAACAGGAGTTTCAGCCATAAGTTGATTTTTGGCGCAATGTGTCCATGAAGTCCAGCTCGTTTGCGCAACTGTTGTTACTGGGCGCGCTGTGGGGTGCGGCGTTCATGTTTATGCGCGTGGCGGTGCCGGAGTTCGGGGCGTTTTCT
>JANOXL010000172.1:0-22978 GCA_031418395.1 Rhodoferax sp.
CATTGATCGAATTGATGATTGTGGTGGCCATCATCGGCATACTTTCTGCCATTGCGTTGCCGTCGTATCGGGAGTATGTGGTGCGTGGCAATCGGGCAACGGCTAGAGCTGCCATGCTGGAGGTGCAGCAGTTTATGGAGCGGTTTTACGCGGCCAATAGCCGCTACACCACGGATGCGGCGGGGACGACCAGTCCAACGCTTCCGGCGCGACTATCCGCTGCGCCGCCCGAGTCGCCCAAATACAATTTGGCGCTGAGCGCGCCCGCAGTGAACTCCTACACCCTGACGGCGACGCCAGTTACCGCAGATGCCACTTGTGGTAATTTGACGCTAACAAACACCGGTTTGCGTGGCGCCAATGGCGGTACGGATGCGGCTACCGTGGCGAAGTGCTGGAAGTAGTTGCGAACCCTTGGGGGGAGGGTTGAACGTTGAGCTCGCGCGGTGAGCTTGGTGCAGCCTACCGCCGCACCTCATCCACCAGCGCCCTGAACTCATCAATGTCCTCAAAGCTGCGGTAAACGCTGGCAAAACGCACATAGGCCACTTTGTCGAGCTTCTTAAGCTCACGCATCACGAGCTCGCCGATGCGTGTTGAGGCCACCTCACGCAGGCCGAGGCCCAGCAATTTTTCTTCGATACGCTCGATGGCGCTGTCGACTTGCTCGGTGCTGACGGGGCGTTTTCTTAATGCCAAATTCATCGATGCGCGCAGCTTGATGCGTTCGTAGTCGATGCGCCGACCGTCTTTTTTGACGATGGCCGGGTAATTGACGTCGGGTCGCTCGTAAGTGGTGAAGCGCTTTTCGCAAGCGCCACACTGACGCCTGCGGCGGATGAAGTCGCCGTCTTCAGAAATCCGCGTCTCGACGACCTGGCTTTCTGAATTGGAGCAGAACGGGCATTTCATCGTTTATATTTTTTCAAATTTAAATTTAGCAATAAATCAGGAATTAGGCCTCGTAAATAATGCGAAGTATGCTATAGAAATTAATTTAAATATGAATAAATTATATAAAATTTCTTATTTATAAACCGGAAACAACGAGGTCAAAGCATTGACTTTGACGCGCACCGCCGCAATGTTGGCGGCATCTCGTGGGTTGTCGAGCACGTCGGCAATCAGGTGGGCGGTGATGCGCGCTTCTTCATCCTTGAAGCCGCGCGTCGTCATGGCCGGGGTGCCAATGCGCACGCCGCTGGTCACCATGGGTTTCTCGGGGTCGTTGGGGATGGCGTTTTTGTTGATCGTCATGTGGGCGCTGCCCAGCACGGCTTCGGCTTCTTTGCCGGTGATGTTTTTGGGGCGCAAATCGACCAGCATGACGTGGCTTTCGGTTCGGCCACTCACGATGCGCAGGCCGCGCGCGGTCAAAGTGTCGGCGACGATCTGGGCGTTTTTGACCACTTGCTGCTGGTAAATCTTGAAGTCGGGCTGCAAGGCTTCTTTAAATGCCACGGCTTTGGCGGCGATGACATGCATCAGTGGGCCACCTTGCAGGCCGGGGAAGATGGCGCTGTTGATGGCTTTTTCATGCTGGGCTTTCATCAAAATGAAGCCGCCACGCGGCCCGCGCAGGCTTTTGTGGGTAGTGGAGGTCACGATATCGGCATGCGGCACCGGGTTGGGGTAGACGCCCGCCGCGATCAAGCCGGCGTAATGCGCCATATCGACCATGAAAATCGCACCCACGTCTTTGGCCACCTTGGCAAAACGCGCGAAATCGATGCGCAACGAATAGGCGGAGGCGCCTGCGATGATGAGTTTGGGTTTTGACTCGTGCGCTTTTCTTTCCATAGCGTCGTAGTCAATCTCTTCCTTGGCGTTGAGACCATAAGAGACGACATTGAACCACTTGCCACTGATGTTCAGTGGCATGCCATGGGTGAGGTGGCCGCCTTCGGCCAAACTCATGCCCAAAATTGTGTCGCCAGGTTTCAAGAACGCTAAAAACACGGCTTCATTGGCCGAGGCACCGCAGTGCGCCTGCACGTTGGCACAGTCGGCGCCAAAGAGTTGCTTGACGCGGTCAATCGCCAATTGCTCGGCCACGTCCACGTGTTCGCAGCCGCCGTAATAACGTTTGCCGGGGTACCCCTCGGCGTATTTGTTGGTGAGCTGGGTGCCTTGCGCGGCCATGACGGCGGGCGAGGCGTAGTTTTCGCTGGCAATCAGCTCAATGTGTTGTTCTTGACGGGCGTTTTCAGCCTGGATGACGGCAAAAATCTCGGGGTCGGTCTGTTCGATGAGGATGGAACGGTGGTACATGGCAGTCCTAAAAGACATCGGGAAGGATATCGAGCAAGGCGTGGAACCAGAGCGCCGGAAGAATCCGGTGCAAAGGGCTGCCCAGGCGAACGGCTGAACACTCGAACCCTTAAGGGTCTAGCGGTGCGCTTCCCAGTGGTATCCCACGTCGGCATGCAAATAGGGGTGAGTGACCCGTACAAGACGCCTATCGCCAGTTGCGCACGGAAGAATTTTAGCCCACAGCGGCGGGCCTCAAATTCACACAGTCTTGGACCGCTTTCAACAACTTTCAGCACGCTGAAACGGCGCTCATCCGTTTGACAGGGCTTGAAATGGGCTTGGGCCAGCCTGTTTCAGCTTCGACTCAAATGGACGGGCTTGCCTTTTTGCCGCTGGTCAAGGCCTTCAAGCGCGCATGTTCGGCCATTACTTTGGCCGTGTAGCCGTTGTCGCTTTCAATATTCGCCGCGCCGACATAGTGGCGCAAACCGGCTTCTACTGAGCCTGCGCGGGCAATGCACTCTTGCAACACCTTGACACCCACACGCAGGTTGCTCACCGGGTCAAAAGCAGCGAGTTTGCCGCCAAAACTTTCGTATTTGTCGCTGTGGACCTTGGTCATGACCTGCATGAGGCCCTGGGCACCCACGGCACTTTGGGCGAAGGGGTTGAAGCCTGATTCCACCGCCATCACCGCCAAAATCAAGGTCGGATCCAGCTTGGTACGCTGCCCCAGGTCGAAAGCTTCGGCAACCAGGGCGCTTACAGGTTCAGGCGCCACACGGTACTTTTTGCTCAGCCAATAAGCAAGGGTGGCCTGCTGCTTGGGCAAATCTTGTGGGTCGGTGGCGGTGGCCCGGTCTACCGCTTCGGGTGCGGCTTCCAGCACGTCTTCGGCAGGTGCGGCTTGGCGGTTTTTCAACCAACCCATCAGCTGCGTCTCGCCTAGCTGGCGCAGATCGGGTTTGGCCACGAGGGTAATCGCGGCGAAGATCACAGCCAGGCCAATCAAGGCGAAGCTGTTTTGGGTAAATTCAAAAACACTGCGGGTCGTCTGGGAGGCGAGTGATCGCAACCATAGACCCAATTTTCCTGACGCTGTCATAGCTCTTCCTTCGTTCGCGCGGCGGCGGGCTCATCACACAGGCTTGCATTGGCAGGCTATGGGCGGGGCACGCACCTCGTTTGGGTTGGTACGCTGTCAGTTTGGGGCGTCGCAAATGGCTTCAAAGGCCGGACACCGTGAACGCAAACTGAAATGCCGGGGTCGGCAGCGGGTTCGGGTTAACCCCAGCGCTTGGGCTGAGGTGCCCTATTTTAAAGTCGTTCATATAACAATATGAGATAAAAAATAGGTTCTATATTCTAATCTAGTTGATTTTTAGGTTTGAAAAAGCGCGGAGTGCTGCCTAAACTGAAGTGGCCTGCATGAAAAACAGGCGCAATGTCGGCAGTAGCCAGTCCCCATCGCAAGATGTCGGCGATAAAGCGGCCCCGGCAACACTTGGCGGCAATCTGTTGCTGCCTGCACTGTGGGACGTCAATCTCTCCGGTGCGAACCGCTGACGGCATGGGCATATTGCCAGCCGTCGAGCCCGGAAAACCCAGCTCCGTGCTGGATTCTCCGGGCTTTCTTCTTGGAGTGAATCAACCCGGTGTCGTGCAAACAACCCCAAATTGGGTATGATGTGGCTTCAAAAATCTGGATTTGGAGTAATTTGTAAAAATTTGGCACTTAGGTCTCGTATTTATTGGATAGTTTGCTAGCATTTTTGATATTCTATTTTCGTGCCTTCCGTCGATGGACGGGATAATTGGACAGAACCCATGGACAAGTTATCCAGATCTGAGCAGCGCGATTTTGCAAGGTGTCGATAAAACACAGAGTCTCAAGCAGGTGATCTCTGCATTGACGCGCAAGCCGATTCGTTGAGAATTCGACGTATGCAAGATCACAATGAAGCTGCGGCGCAGGGCGCGTCAGGCACCCCACCCATGACCACAGGCGTTGGGGAACCACTCGCCGCCTCCACCGCGAGCCCGCCTGCGTCAACCATCACGTCCAATCCCCGCCACAAATGGCCCAAACGGCTGGCCTGGCTGGCTGGTGGCGTGTTGTTTCTAGGTGCGGCAAGCTGGGCGCTGGTGCCGCCCTTCCTCAAAAGCCAGCTCGAAAAACAAGCCAGCGAGCAGTTGGGCCGCAAGTTCACCGTGGGAAAAATCGACTTCAAACCTTGGTCGCTGGAGCTCAGCCTGGACGATGTGGCCTTGGCGAAATCAGACGGTTCGGCGCCGCAGGTACAGATCAAACGCATTTACGCAGACGCCAGCATCCAGTCGGTGCGCCGCCTCGCGCCGGTGTTGGACGCCCTGCAAATCGACGGACTGGACGTGAAACTCACCCATTTGGGAGGCGGCAAATACGATATTGACGACATCCTGGCGCGGCTCAGCAAACCGCCTGAAAAACCGGTCGATCCGAACGCCCCGCCACCCGGTTTTGCGCTATTTAACGTGGCGCTCAAAGGCGCCAGCCTCGATTTCAATGACAAAACCGTGAGCAAAACCCACGAGCTGCGGGCGCTGAACTTGAGCGTGCCTTTTTTGAGCAACCTGGATACCCATCGCGAAATCAAAACCGAGCCGCAACTGGCGTTCAAATTCAACGGTAGCAGCTTTGACTCGCAGGCTGCCACCACGCCTTTCAAAGACAGTCGCAAGACAGACGCCGCTATTCATTTGAACAAGTTGGATTTGAAGCCCTACTTGGCTTACCTGCCCGCCAGCCTGCCGGTGCGCCTCATCAGCGCGGAGCTGGATGCCGATTTGAAACTGGCCTTCGAGCAAACGCCCCGCGTCGCTGTAAAGCTCACGGGCAATGTGCAGGCCAAAACAGTGGAGATTCAAGACGCCGCGAAGCAGGATTTGCTGAAGTTTGACGCGCTAAAAGTCACGCTGGACGACGTGCGCCCGCTGGAGCAGGTGGTCAAACTCGCGCTGGTGGAACTCAGCGCGCCCCTACTGAATGTCAATCGCGACCCCACGGGGCGGCTTAACTTGCTGCTGCAAGCTGGCGCCGGTGGCCAGGAAAAAGTCGCCGAGGCGAACACGCCAGGCATTGCGCCTGCAAAAACACCTGAAACGACGCTCGCCACGACGCCCACAATGACGCCCACAACGGTGCTTGCCACGACGCCCACTGCGCCACCCAAAGTTTCAAAAACCGAGCCGTCAACATCAAAAGTAGCTATAAAAAAGGAAGCTGCTGCAAGCGATTCCAAAAGGGTTGCTACCACTTCTGATCCAAAGAAAGTGGTCGTAGCACCCACTTGGCAGATTGATGTCGCCAAAGTTGTGTTGCAGGGCGGGCTGGTCAACTTTCAGGATCAAACCACGCAGCCAGCGGCTCAGTTGGCCTTAAAGGAGGTAGCGCTGCAGGCCGATGGCATCGTGTGGCCGTTCACCAAACCACTGCAATTCAAGGGATCGGCCGCGTTGACAGAGGGGCAAACCGGGGTTGCTGGAGTTGCCGCAGGCGACGGCAAGTCGCTGGGCCCGCAGGCGGTTGACCGCGGGCTGGAGGCGGCGAGTTTGCAGTTTGATGGCACGGCCACCGACCAGGCCGCGCAGGTCAACGCCAGTTTGGGCAATTTGAATCTGGGCCTGGCCGCGCCCTACCTGCAAACATTTTTGGTGCCCCACGTCGCCGGCAAGGTCGCAGCTGAGCTGGCCGTGGCCTGGACACCCGCGAGTTTGAAGATTTCAGCCAAACAAGTCAGGGTGAATAACCTGGCGCTCCTGGACAAACCTGCGGTGGCAGACAAAACCGACAAAGCCGCAAAAAATGGCAGGACCGACAAAGCCGCTCAACCTGCCCAAGCAGTTTCAGGCGGGAAAAAGGCGCCCGAGACGGCGCCTGGCACCACACTCACGGGCGCATTGGCCAGCCTGAAGACGCTCGAGATTACTGGCACCGAGGTCGATGTGACCCAGCAAACGGTGGTGGTCGGCAAATTGAACCTGACACAGCCCGCGGCGGCGATAGAGCGTGACGCCAGCCAACGTTGGATGTTCGAGCGCTGGCTTAAATCGGCGCCGGCGCAAGCTGACGCGCCTGCAAAAGCGGCCAACGCCGCTGCGTCAAACCGCCAGACAAGTGACAAAAAGGACGCCAAAGCCGCTGGGCCGTCGGCGTCAGGGACTGCAACCGGGACAGGGTCGGACGTGAAGCCCTGGGCCGTCAGTTTGAAAGATGTCCAGCTGGACGGTGGTCAATTTCAGTTCATCGACAAGGGTGTCTCCAAACCTGTAGCCCTAGAGGTGACGGCCGTTAAAGTGGGCCTGAAAGACCTGGCTTTGGACGGCAAAAAACCATTTCCGCTGACTGTATCGTTCAAATTGCAGCAAACCGGTGGCCAGCCGGGGCAACTGGATTACAAAGGTAATCTGGGCCTATCGCCGCTGGTAGCGCAAGGCAGCTTGGTGGCTACTCAGATCCCGGTGCACGCCTTCGAGCCCTATTTTGGCGACGCGTTGAACATCGAACTGCTGCGGGCCGACGTGGGTTTCAAAGGCGACGTACGATTTGCCAGTGGTGCCAACGGTGCGACGGTCAAAGTGACGGGCGATTCGGTGCTGGAGGAGTTTCGCGCCCATACGGTGGCGGGATCGCAGAACGCAGCCCCTTCTCAAGCTTCGCAAACTTCTCAAGCTGCGCAAGTGGGTCCAGCGGGGCCCACGATCCCGCCCGCGGGTGCACCAGCGGCCCAAAATGCCGGTCAAAGTTCCAGTCAAAGCGGGGCCGGCGGGCTGCAAATCAGCGAAGAACTGCTGACCTGGAAAGCCCTGAGTTTGCGCGGCGTGGATGTGGCCTTGGCACCCGGCACGGCGACCCAAGTCACGGTCGCAGAAACCGTGTTGACCGATTTTTTCGCCCGCGTGAAGATTGACCCGACGGGGCGCATCAATTTGCAGGATTTGGTGAAATCGACGGCGGCTCCCAAGCCCCTGGAGCCCACGACGAACGCTACAAACTCAGTAGCTACACCTTCAGCTTCTGCTAGACCTTGTGGTCAAAATGATCCAAATGCTTCGGGTGGAGCCTCTGCTGGGGTTGCTGCGCCAGTTGCCGCTGCACCTGCCGCGACCGCTGTCGCAAACACGGCTACCGGCCCGGAGGCGGTGATCAACATCGGCCCGGTCAACCTGATCAACGGTAAAGTGTTTTTCTCGGACCAGTTCATCAAGCCGAACTACTCGGCCAATTTGAGCGAGCTCAATGGGCGCTTGAGCGCATTTTCAAGTGTGGGCGGGCAGGGCGCTGCGTCACAAGGGGCGGCACCGCCCGCACCCACCGCACCGGTTATGGCCGATCTGGAGCTGCGGGGCCGGGCTGAAGGCACAGCGGCCTTGGAGATTCTGGGCAAACTCAATCCGCTGGCCAAGCCCCTGGCGCTGGATATCAAAGCCACAGTGCGCGACCTGGAGTTGCCGCCTTTGTCGCCGTATTCCGTGAAATACGCCGGGCACGCGATCGAACGCGGCAAACTCAGTGTGGACTTGGCTTACCTGGTTTTGCCCAGCGGCCAACTGGATGCCAAAAACAAGATCATCCTGAACCAGTTGAAGTTCGGCGACAAGGTTGAGGGTGCACCCGCCAGCTTGCCGGTGCGCCTGGCGGTGGCTTTGCTGGCGGATCGCAATGGGGTGATTGATCTGGATCTCCCGGTGAGTGGCTCCTTGAACGACCCGCAGTTTCGTTTGGGGCCGATTATTTTCAAGATCATTATTAACGTCATTGTGAAAGCCATAACTGCGCCGTTTTCACTCTTGGCGGCAGCTTTTGGCGGCGGCGGCGATGAACTGAGCCAAGTGGCGTTTGCGCCGGGCTCGGCGGCTTTGAGTTCTGAGGCCAAGGTGGGACTGGACAAAGTCGCCAAGGCGCTCATCGAACGCCCGGCACTGAAAATGACGGTGGTTGGCACCTCCAGTTTGGAGGAGGAGCGCGACGGCTTCAAGCGAGAGCGGCTCAAAGCGCTGCTCCAGGCGGAAAAACGCCGTGCGCAAGTCGTCGGCGGGTCTTTCGGTGGGACAACGGCAAGCGCTGCCACGGCCTCAGGTGCGAGTACACCGGCAGGCGCGGCGAGCGCCCCTGCGCCGACGGCGTCAGCGGTGACTGCGCCGGTTGTGACCGTCGTCAGCGAGGCGGAAGTCCCGGCCTTGGTCAAAGAGATTTACAAACGTTCTGATTTCCCCAAACCGCGCAGTCCTGCCGGTGCAACCAAGGAGCCTACGTTGGAAGAAATGCAAGCCTTGCTGCTGGCGAATATCGTGGTGACAGAAGATCAGATACGCGAATTGGCGGTCCAGCGCGGCGTGGCCGTCAAAGACTATTTGGCAAGTAAGCAGCTGCCAGTCGAGCGCTTGTTTTTAGGCAGCGTGAAAACCAGCGCTGGGGAGGTAACCAGTGCGGGAGCGGCGAAAGCCCTGGAAGCTGCGGCCAAACCTGCCGCGCCTGATGCTGCCGCCTCTGCGCCTGCTGCAACGGAAGGCAAATCGGCTGAAGCCCAGGCCAAATGGTCACCTCGCGCCGAGCTGAATCTGGCGACCAATTGAGCCGCTTTTGACTTTTGCCGCAGGCCAAGCGGCAAGCCGGGCCATTTAGCGGCGAAAATGCGCGTTTGAATTGAAAGCCGACTTGTGTCGGCGCACTAACTCAGACCCACCGTGACGACGACTTTGCCCCCCAAACACCACGATATTTCCCGGCTTGACGCACTGACCGGCGGCGCTTTTACGGCCCCCACTTCCGGTGAGCGTGCCGCGCGCGTGCGCGAATGGCTGGCCAGCGGGCCGAGCCCGGAGCAAATTGCCGACGTTTTCAAAGAACTCAGCGCTCGAGACAAGGGCGCTGCCAAACCTTTGCGCGAAAAACTTGACGAGCTCAAACGGGCCAAAGGTCAGGAGGCCATTTCGGCGGAGTGGGCCACCAAGGCGCAGGCCCTGCTGGATGTGCCCAAACTCAATATTGCTGACGCTTTGGCCTGGCAGCGTGACGCCGCCAAGGCAGGTGCGCCCTTGTCCAAGGAGCCGCTCAATACCCTCAAGGCCCAGTTGGCCGAACGCGTCAAAGTGATTGAAGATTTGCAGCATCGGGTGCAAGTGCAACGCGAGGCCGCTGTGCTTCTGGCGCAGCGCATCGAGGTTTTGTCGATGAAACCCTGGCGTGACGCCCAGACGGTTTGGGATGGTTTGCGCACTGATGTGGAGCACTGGCAGACGCAGGCCAAGAGCCTGCTGGCAGACGCGAATTGGCCTAGCGTGGATTTGAAGTTCCCGCCTTTACTGGACGCCTCGCGCGGCCAGTTGCTGGTGGTGTGGGATGCGTTTCAAAGTGCCTTGGCACAAGCCGTTGCCGCCAGTGACGATGCCAACGCGCCCCTGCCGCCGGTGCCTGTGTGGGCCAACGAGCTGCGCCTGGCGCGTGATGTCGCAGCGGAAGTGGCGCCCAAACCACAAAAGCCAAAGCTAGACCCAGAAGTCAGAACGCAGGCCGAAGCCGCCGTGCGCGAGGTCTTGACCAAGCTGGAACTTGAAATTGCGGAAGGGCACGGAAAAGCCAGCGCGGGCGCCGCCAATGCGCTGCGCAACGCGCTCAAAGAGCACGGCCGCATCATTGGCGACAAGCTTGAAGCCCAAGTCAACGCAGCGCTGGGGGCCGCCACAGAGCTTGAAGGTTGGCAGCGATGGCGTGCCGACCAATTGCGGGAAGAGCTGGTCGGCAAGGCCGAGGCACTGCTTAAACGCGAACCCGGCCACGAATTGGGGGGCCGAAAAATGCAGGAGAACCTGCGCACCCTGCGCGAGTTGTGGAAACAGACCGACCAGGGCGGCGTGCCCAATCACGGCTTGTGGAAGCGTTTCGACGAAGCCTGCAATCAAGCCTACAAGGTGGTTGAGGCCTGGTTGGAGAAGATCAAATCACAAGCCGCTGAACACAAAGCGCAGCGCTTGGCCATCATCGAAGAGGTCAAAGCTTGGGGCGCGGAAAACACCACCGCGCTGGATGATGACTGGAAGGGCTTCAACCGCATCCTGCATCAGTTTGGTGACCGTTGGCGCGAAGCCGGGCATCTGGGAGAAAAAGAGTTTGCGCAGTTGCAACCGCTTTGGCAGGCGGCCATCAGCGCCGCTGCCGCACCGCTTGAAGCCTTGCAAAAAGCCAGCGTTGAGCGCCGCGAGGCCATGATCGAAGAGGCCAAAGTGCTGAGCGCAGCGCCGATGCTGCGGGTTGATGCCGTCAAATCGCTGCAACAACGCTGGCAAGGCGAGGCGCATGCGATTCCGCTGGAGCGGCGGTTCGAGCAAAAACTTTGGGACGCGTTCAGAAAGCCGATTGACGACGCCTTCAACCGCAAAACCGCAGACCGCGAAAAAGCCCAGGCTGACCTGAGTGCGCGCGACCGTACTGTGATCGACGCGGCGCGCGCACTGGAGGCTGCCAACAAATCTGGCGATGCCCAGGCGATACGGGCCGCCATGGCTGCATTGGATGCCGCCTTGCGTGGGCAAGCGAAGGCCCAGGCGGCCGTTGCGGCGGTGACGCCGCCCATCATGCCCGAAGCGGGCGCGAATTCGGAATCCCCAGCTGAAAATCAAAGCCAGGGCAGTTCGCCCGCCGCAGGTGAAGGGCCGGCGCTGGAAGGTGATGACAAACAGCCCAACGCTGAAGTGGCCGATGTCGCCGAAACGGCGACTGGAACCCCAGCTCCAGTGACACCGCCTGCACCTAATGCGTCAGCTCCGCGCAAACCGGTGGTTGCGGTGCGTGGCGATGACCGTCCCGGCATGAAAAAGACAGAACCTGCGCCGCCGGGGCGTGGAGGCAAGTTTGGTGATCGTAAAGACGGGCCAAGGCCCGACCGGTTTGACCGGGGCGACCGTCCAGGCCGTGCTGATCGCCCTGATCGCATGGGGAGCCGCGACAACGCCTATGTCGAAGCACCGCGTTTGGGCGATGCGGCTTTCCGCGCACAGCGGGAGGCACTTGAAAACGCTCAGGCCACGCTGAAGAAGCTTGCGTTTCAAGCGCACGGCGAAGCGATTGTGAATTTGTTGTCCGCTTGGGAAAGGCGCGACGCTGCAGCGGTGCCTACCCTTCAGGAACTCGGCCAAGGTGCCAACGCCGCAATGCGCAGTGCTTGGGCGCAGGCGCTGAGTCAACCGGTTGCCGGTGAGAGCGAAGGCGCAACGGCGATCCTCAGACTGGAGATGGCCTCTGAACTGCCAACCCCCGCAGACCATCAAAATGCCCGGCGCGCTTTGCAGTTGCAGTTGTTGACGCGTCGAAACGACCCATCACCCGCGCAGACATGGGGCCGCGATGTCACCACTCTGTTGGACAGCACCTGGAGTGACGCTTCTGCCAAAAGGTTACAAAACGTGTTAAAAGTACTGCTGCGCAAATGATGTGAATTATTTTTCAGTACTTTTGAGGAACTTGCATGGATTTTGTTGACGACCTGCTCAAGCGGCTCGAACAGCTCAATCAGGTCGGTGTGTCTTTGTCCAAGGAGCGCGACATTACTCGCTTGCTGGAGACGATTTTGTTGGCGGCAAAATCCATTACACACGCGGATGGTGGCACCTTGTACCGCACGATGGATGATGGTCGTTCTTTGCGGTTTGAGATCCTTCGTACCGATTCTCTGAGCATTGCCATGGGTGGCACCTCGGGTGCAGAGATGAACTTCCCCAATCTGCCGTTGACGAATGATCAGGGCAAACCGAATGACTCCTTGGTGGCTGCCTATGCGGCGATTCACAACCAGACGGTGAACATCAAGGATGCCTATACCGAGGCCAACTTTGACTTCTCGGGCACGCGGCGTTTTGATGAACGTACCGGTTACCGCTCCAAGTCCTTCCTGGCCGTTCCGATGAAGGATCATGAGGGTGAGGTGATCGGCGTTTTGCAGTTGATCAACGCCATCGATCCCGAAACTGGAGAGGTGGTGTCGTTTTCGACCTCGGATCAAAGCCTGGCGGAGTCACTCGCCTCACAGGCCGCTATTGCATTGACCAACCGCTTGTTGATGTCGCAGCTGGAGGAGCTTTTTGAGTCCTTTATCAGTCTCATCAATTTGGCGATTGACGAAAAATCGCATTACACCGGTGGCCATTGCCAGCGTGTACCCGCATTGACGATGATGTTGGCGGAAGCGGTGAACGAAACCACAGACGGGCCCCTGGCGTCGTTCCGGATGACGGATCGCGATCGTTATGAGTTAAAGATTGCAGGCCTTTTGCATGATTGCGGCAAGGTTACAACGCCTGTTCATGTGGTGGACAAAGCCACCAAGCTACAAACGCTTTTTGACCGTATTGAATTGGTCGATACCCGGTTTGAAGTGCTGAAACGGGATCGCGAAATTGACGCCTTGCGTCGCCAATTGGCGCTACGGCCGAAGGGTGACGCGCGCGCTGAAGCCGGGATTGATACGGTCTGCCGACGCGAGATTGATGCGCTGGATCAGGAACGCGATTTCATCCGTCAGGCCAACACCGGTGGCGAATCGATGACAGCTGAATCCATGGCGCGTGTACGTGACATTGGGAATCGCCACACTTGGCGCGGTGTCAATGGACTTGAACAAGAGTTTTTAACGACTAATGAAGTCGAGAACCTGACCATTCGCGCTGGCACCTTGACGCAAGAGGAGCGCAACACGATCAACCACCACATCGTTGCGACCATCAAGATGCTCGAGCAGTTGCCTTGGCCCAAACATTTGCGCAATGTGCCCGAATACGCGGGCGGCCATCATGAACGCATGGATGGCAAAGGGTATCCCAAAGGTTTGACCCGAGAGCAAATGTCTGTTCAGGCAAGGGCAATGGGAATCGCAGATATTTTTGAAGCACTGACAGCGAAAGATCGACCTTACAAACCCGGTATGAAGCTGTCGCAGGCCATGGGCATCATGCACAACTTCAGACAGAATGGCCATATCGACCCTGACCTGTTTGATGTGTTTGTAAAAAAAGGCGTCTTTCAGAGTTACGCGCTCCAGTTTCTTGACCCCTGGCAGATCGACGAGGTCGACCCGTCGAGTTGGCGTCACTGACCCTAATTGTTTTTGTGCCTATTTGCCACGTACAAAAAAATCGTCAAACATTGGTTTCAATGCCGGAAACTCGTGAGAAAAACGTTCGCGGTTGACAAAATATGCTTCGCACGCAACCGCAAAAAACTCAGCAGGTGATGAGGCAGCATAGGCATCCAGCCAAGGCGCTGGCTGCCCAAAACGCTCCGCCAAAATGGCTTGCTCCCTGAAAGACGTGTAGGCAAATTGCATCGCCGCCTGCCAAATTTGCCGGCCCTGCTTTTCGGTAGTTGCGCCTCTAAACCCGTTGGGCAAAGGCGGGCAACCGTCGGCAAATCCTGTGCGCATGTCTAACTTGTGTGCAAACTCGTGAATGACGAGGTTCATGCCCTGCGCTGCGGCTTGACGGGCATTGGAGACATCAGCCCAGTTCAATGTGACTGGGCCGCTCTGCATGGCTTCACCCGACAAGGCTTCCTTGTAAAAGTGGACAACGCCGGTCTCATCCACGACTTCGCGCCGCGCCAGCATTTCAGCTGGGTGAACCACAATACCGACAAAATCGTCGTACCAAACCAGGGCTTGGCGCTCGGGCGCAATATTCAAAACGACAAGACAAGCCTGGGAGGCGATGGTTAAGGCCATCAAATCGGTGACGACCAAGCCGTGAGCGCCGTGGAATTCCTTTTGCGCCAAAAATTGCAGGCTGAGTGCCTGAAGGCGCAATTGATCTGCCGGGTCAGGCAGGCTGAGAAATGGGTAAGCCACAATGAGTTCAGGCCACTGACCCGAAACCCACTTCTTGGCCGGCTTGCCCGCAAGCCGCAAGCTTGGCATGATGGATGTGAACCACTGATACATCGCAATCTCAAACTGACCTAAACCTCAGAGGGATCGAGGCGGGAAACGGCGATAGTCGAATCTGTGGCGACACTGAGTC
Organism: Rhodoferax sp.; assembly: GCA_031418395.1. Lineage (GTDB taxonomy): Bacteria > Pseudomonadota > Gammaproteobacteria > Burkholderiales > Burkholderiaceae_C > JANYCG01. The sequence goes on from JANOXL010000172.1 coordinate 14,299, forward strand.
TGAAGACTTCGGCGCGTAGCGGCGTCGCACTCAAATCCCAATCGCTCAAAACGTGTCGATGCAATCCCGGTTGAATAAAATGATCTGCCGGTCGATGGGTATGGCCGTGGATCAGATGATTTGTGCCAGCTAGATTCAGCAACTCCTTGGTGGCATGCACGTCAACATCCGCGTAAGCTGATGCAGCCTGTTTGCGCGCCTGGCTTTGTTCGCGCAAAGCCCGAGCGATGCTGCGCCTCTCAGTCAAGGGCCGCCCCAGAAAACTAGCTTGCCAATCCGCAGTACGAACAGTATTGCGAAACTGCTGGTAATCACGGTCGGCCAAGCACAAAGCATCACCGTGACTCAATACCCAGCGTGTACCTTGCAAATCCAGCACACAGGGATCCGGCAATATCTCGATGTTGCATGCTTTCGCAAACTGCTGACCAATCAAAAAATCACGGTTGCCGTGCAAAAAAAACAGACGCAATCGCGTTGACGCCTCACGCAACACCTCTGCACACTGCGCTTCGTATGATCTGCCAATAGCCGACGTATCGTTCAGAACGTCATCACCCACCCAGACTTCGAAAAGATCGCCCAATATAAAAACGGCGTCTGCCTGGGTGTTTTGCATATAGGTCTGCCACGCCAGAAAAGTCAGAGGCTCTCCCGGTTGTAAGTGGAGATCTGAGATGAAATCGACGACCCGCCAGGTCGGCGGGGTCGTCAGCACGTGCAGTTTAGAGGGCAACGGCTTTTTCTAACACGACATCGTCATTGGGGACATCATCGTGGAAGCCTTTGCGGCCAGTTTTGACGGCTTCGATTTTGTCAACCACATCGCTACCAGCAATGACCTTGCCGAACACCGCGTAGCCCCAGCCTTGTTGTGAGATCGCGGTGTGATTGAGGAAACCGTTGTCAGCCGCGTTGATGAAAAACTGCGCCGTAGCGGAGTGGGGGTCGCTCGTGCGCGCCATCGCGACTGTGTATTTGTTGTTCTTCAAGCCGTTATTGGCTTCGTTGTTGATGGGCGAGTCACCCCGCTTTTCCTTCATGCCGGGCTCCATGCCACCACCCTGAACCATGAAGCCTGGAATCACCCGGTGAAAAACCGTGTTGTTGTAGTGACCTTTGCCGACGTAGTTCAAAAAATTGGCCACGGACTTGGGTGCCTTCTCGGCGTCCAATTCAAGAGTGACGACGCCAAAATTGGCAATGTGGAGTTCGACTTGTGGGTTGCTCATGCTTATTTCACCAGAGTTGCAGATTGGATGATGACGGAGGTTTTTGGCACATCCGTCGGGAAGGGGCCGCCCGCGCCGGTTGGCGTGGTGCGGATTTTGTTGACGACGTCCATGCCGGCAACCACTTTGCCAAACACGGTGTAGCCAAACAATTGGGGTGCATTGACCAAATTGGCGCGCGGTGTATTTTCATAGACACGCCCTTGGTACTCAAATTTGGGAACCGGGTCGCCGGGCGGGATCAAGGTTGGATCCAGAAAAGCATTGTCTTTGACATTGATGAAAAACTGGGCCGTTGCTGAATGGGGGTCGCTGGTGCGGGCCATTGCCAAAGTGCCCACCACATTGCGTGGCCCGCCTTTTTCAAGCGCGTCGCGACCTTCATGCATCACGGGCGGGCGGCCTTTCTTTTCCACGTAAGCAGGGGTAAAGCCACCGCCCTGAACCATGAAACTTTCAATTACGCGATGAAAAATAGTGCCATCGTAGTGTTTATCTTTGACGTACTGCAAAAAGTTCTCGACGGTTTTTGGGGCTTTATCGGGATACACCTCCACCACAAAATCACCCGCAGTCGTCGAAAATTTCACCTGCGGCGCAGTTTGAGCCTGGAGTGTGCCTGCCACCACCAACATGGAAATGCCAGAAACGAGATTGGCGATGGCTCGGTTGAATGGAGTTTTGGCGACACTTCTCATTAGTGATTTCATTTTGCAGATGGTGTGGAGTTGGAAGGAGCGGCAGGCGAGTTGGGCGGGTTTGGGGTAGAGGGCTTTTGCCCACTAAACACCTGCCGGATCAGGTTGATTTTTGGCGCAAGCGCCGCGTTGGCGCCATCGAGTTGTTGGGCACGAGCGTAGGCTGAAGCAGCTAGTCTGGCATAAACATCGCCCAAGTTCTCATGGGCGGTGGCGTAGTCTGGGTTGGTGCGCACCGCCATTTCGAGTGATGCGCGGGCTTTGTCAAATTCGTTGTTGGCCGCGTACAAGACCGCCAGGTTATTGTGTGGCTCAGGAAGCTCTGGAAACTCTTGCGCCAAAGCCAGGAAAGTAGCCAATGCCTCGGACTGTTTGCCGGTTTCTCGCTGGATCATGCCCTTGAGAAAACGCATTTGGGGATCCTGGGGGCGGTTGCTCAGGTATTTGTCGGCCAGCACAGTCGCGTCCGCCATGCGGCCCGAACGCATCAGCGCACTCACGTCGTCATAGTCATCAGCCAGAACAGGCAAAACGGGTAGAAGGGCCAAAAGTACGGCCTGCAGCGCCCGCCGTGACCAGTGGGTCAGCAAAAACATTGGAATGGAAATCGAACGGACTTCATCGATAAGTTGCCAGTGTGAAAGGCCGAACACCGAAATTTCTTGGGCTAAACCTCATCGAACGCTAAGTGATAGTCAAATGTAGAAAGAAACGCCAATCAAAAGTAGGGGTGCGGGGCTTTATACTGCGTCCGATTGTAGCTGAGGGGTCGATTTTTCCCCCCGCACGAACCTTCAAACCAGCCAGCCGTCGCCAGTATTTTTTTACGCCTGCTTTTTGGCATCGCATTCCCCTGATGCTCCACCTACGCCCACCGACGTCCACCCACTGAAGCTCCATGAGCCTGCGCATCTACAACACCTTATCGCGTTCTATCCAAGATTTTTCGCCGCTCGTGCCGGGGAAGGTCAGTATGTACGTATGTGGAATGACGATTTACGACCTGTGCCATATTGGCCACGCCCGCATGGCTGTGGCATTTGATGTTGTTCAGCGTTGGCTGAAGTCCAGCGGATATCAAGTGACTTATGTACGCAATGTCACGGATATTGACGACAAAATTATCAAGCGTGCTTTGGAGCGCAACATCACAATTCGGGCCCTGACCGACGAAATGATTGGCGTCATGCGCGCCGATATCGGCAAACTAGGTGTCGAATCACCCAGCATTGAACCGCGTGCGACAGAATACGTGCCGCAGATGTTGCAACTGATCGGTCGCCTCGAAGACAAAGGCCTAGCCTACCGCGCTGTCAACGGTGACGTGAATTTCGCGGTGCGTAAATTACTCGGCTACGGAAAGTTGTCTGGCAAGTCGCTGGACGATTTGCGCGCAGGCCAGCGCGTAGCGGTGCAAGACGACAAAGACGATCCGCTTGACTTCGTATTGTGGAAAGCGTCTAAACCGGCCGAGCCGCCAGATGCCAAGTGGCCTGGCCACACCGAGCAGCGCGACTACGGTTTGGGCAGGCCGGGCTGGCATATTGAGTGTTCTGCCATGTGTTCCGAGACGCTTGGCGAGACGTTTGATATCCATGGCGGTGGCGCTGATTTGCAGTTCCCGCACCATGAAAACGAAATTGCCCAAAGTGAGGGAGCCAGTGGCAAACCGCTGGCGCGGGTCTGGATGCACAACGGCATGGTGCAGTTGGACAATGAAAAAATGTCCAAGAGTTTGGGCAATTTTTTTACGATTCGCGAAGTGTTGGCTAAATACCGGCCAGAAACTGTCCGCTTCTTCCTGCTGCGCGCGCATTACCGCAGTGACATCAGTTACAGCGATGTCCATTTAAATGACGCAGAAAGCGCACTCAAGCGCATGTACACCGCTTTGAGTTTGGTGCCGCCTGATTCTTCTGGTGCCTCAATTGATTGGAGCCAACCGTTTGCCGCGCGGTTTAGAGCGGCCATGGACGAAGACTTTGGCACGCCTGACGCCGTGGCGGTGTTATTTGATCTGGCCAATGAAATCAACCGTACCAAACAAGCGTCGATGAGCCGCATGTTGGTGAATCTGGGGGGCTGCCTGGGGCTATTGCAGGACGAGGCGACGGTGTTCCTGCAATCCGGTTCGATTTTGGCGGAGGCGGAAATTCAGAATCAAATCAGTCAACGTGCTTCAGCCAAGGCCTCCAAAAATTTTGCCGAAGCCGACCGAATTCGGCAACAATTGCTCGCGCAAGGCATTGTGCTGAAAGATTCAGCTTCGGGCACCTCATGGGAGGCCAAATGACGCGGGTAAAAGAAAAATCGACCCCTAGGTCTCGAATTTAGAGTAATGGCAGCTACAAAAAAGATAGTAACTGAGACTTTGCCGCCAGCCTACTGGGGCGACGCCTGCAAACACCTGGTCAAGAAAGATCGGGTAATGAAGCGCCTGATTCCACAGTTTGGTGACGCCTACTTGCAATCGCGTGGTGATGCCTTCAGCACCCTGGCGCGCAGCATTGTGGGGCAGCAAATCTCAGTCAAAGCGGCGCAAACCGTGTGGGACCGTTTTGCCGTGTTGCCCAAAAAGATGACAGCGCCCAACGTGCTCAAACTCAAGGTGGACGACATGCGCGGGGCGGGCCTGTCGGCGCGCAAGGTGGAGTATCTGGTTGACCTTGCTTTGCACTTTGACAGCGGTGTCCTGCATGTTGATGACTGGCAGTCAATGGATGACAACACGATCATTGCCGAGTTGGTGGCCATTCGTGGCATTGGCCGCTGGACGGCTGAGATGTTCCTCATCTTTCACCTGATGCGCCCCAATATCCTGCCGCTGGACGATGTGGGGCTGATCAATGGCATCAGCCAGAACTATTTTTCAGGCGAAGCGGTCAGCCGCAGCGACGCCCGTGAAGTGGCTGCCGCCTGGGCCCCGTTTTGCAGCGTCGCAACTTGGTATATTTGGCGCTCCTTGGATCCATTACCTGTGGTTTACTGAAAACTTGTGAGGCTGTCAATTTGGCATACCGTGGACTGATGCTGTCACCAGCAAGAAAAGGAATTTGATGAGCAAAAAAACATTCCTCGACTTCGAGCAACCGATTGCAGAGCTTGAAAACAAGATCGAAGAGTTGCGCTATGTGCAAACCGAGTCTGCGGTCGACATTTCATCTGAGATTGACCAACTGGCGAAGAAAAGCCAACAGCTCACGAAAGACATTTACAGTGATCTCACGCCCTGGCAGATTACCAAGATCGCGCGCCACGCCGAGCGCCCTTACACGCTGGACTACGTCGCAGAAGTCTTCACCCACTTCACTGAAATCCACGGCGACCGGCATTTTGCGGATGACCTGAGCATCGTCGGTGGTTTGGCCCGTTTCAACGGCACCGCCTGTATGGTGCTGGGGCAGCAAAAAGGCCGCGATACCAAAGAGCGTGGTTTGCGCAATTTCGGCATGAGCAAACCCGAGGGTTACCGCAAGGCGTTGCGCTTGATGAAGCTGGCCGAGAAATTCAAACTGCCCTTGTTCACCTTTGTGGATACGCCGGGCGCCTATCCTGGCATTGACGCCGAAGAGCGTGGCCAGTCAGAAGCTATCGGTCGCAATATTTTCGAAATGGCCCAACTGGAGGTCCCGATCATCACCACCATCATCGGTGAAGGGGGCTCGGGCGGTGCGTTGGCGATTTCAGTTGCCGACCAAGTGCTGATGCCGCAGTATTCGATTTATTCGGTGATCAGCCCTGAGGGTTGTGCCTCTATCCTTTGGAAAACCTCCGAAAAAGCGCAGGAAGCTGCCGACGCCCTGGCCATTACCGCGCACCGGCTTAAAGCCCTCGGTTTGATCGACAAGATCATTAATGAGCCCGTGGGCGGCGCGCACCGCGACCACAAACAGATGGCTTCCTTTGTCAAACGTGCCCTGACAGAGGCTTACCGCCAGGTGAGTGACCTCAAGGTCAAAGAGTTGCTGGATCGGCGTTACGAACGTTTGCAGAGTTATGGCCGCTTTACGGATACCAAAGCCGACGCAAGCCCTGACCGCCTTGTCGCCGCAGACCGGCGAGAAGAGCGTGCGGCCGAGCGCCGTGAAGAACGTCGCGTTGAGCGGCGTGCTACACCTCGAGTTTTGGGAAAATAACCGCTGCCAGGCCGGCTTGCCTGGCGGCGCACTCACGCGACGGCGCAAACGCATGACGATGTCTCTACCTGAGGCCGTTTCTGCTTTTTCGCCCTCATTGCCGCTGGGCATTGCATTCAGCGGTGGTGCAGATTCCACTGCTCTGCTCCATGCCTCTGCGTTGAAATGGCCAGGTCAAGTGGTCGCCTTGCATATCAACCACGGTTTGCAGGCGGCTGCAGCGGATTTTCAGCGCCATTGTGAACGCGTGTGTGCAGAAATTCACGTGCCGTTGCGTGTGTTGTCGGTCAACGCTGCCGGTGCCGCCGGGCAAAGCCCGGAAGATGCTGCCCGCAACGCGCGGTACGCGGGAATATTGTCGCTATGCCTTCCCCATAATGGAATTGGCGCTATTCATTCCGTAGCGTTGGCGCAACATGCTGATGACCAAATCGAGACCCTGCTGTTGGCTTTGAGCCGTGGCGCAGGCCTTGCCGGCCTGGCGGCCATGCCGGCGCAATGGATGCGCGAAGGCGTGTTGTTCTATCGACCCTTGTTGAAGGTGTCGGCCATCAGCGTTCGCAGTTGGCTGGCCGAGCGGCACATCGGTTTCATCGAAGATCCGACCAATCTCGATGAAAAATTCACCCGTAACCGCATTCGCGCTCGTTTACTGCCGGTGCTTGAAGAGGTGTTTCCGCAGTTTCGTGATACGTTTGCTCGCAGCAGTAGCCACGCAGCGCAAGCGCAGGAATTACTGGATGAGTTGGCACAAGGCGATTTCAACACCGTGCGGGGAGAGGGCGCAGACGGCACAGGCGGGACAGAGCCGAGTAGCCCCATGATTTCAAGGCTTCAAACCCTGGGTCGCGCAGCGCAAGGCAATGCCCTGCGCTTTTGGCTCAAAACCCGCCATAAAACAGTGCCCAGCACCGCGCAGCTCCAGGAACTTCAGGATCAAATCCAGGCCTGCACGACACGCGGCCACCACATCCACATCAAAATCGGCGCGGGTTTTGTCCAACGCATCGGCGATCGTCTGGCTTGGTACAATCCCTAGGTTTTTTTGCCTGCGTTTTCGCGGCTTTTTTTTCAAGCCTTTCATCGGGCCCTCTCCCGGCCCCTTCCCAAGTATTTTCAAAATGGCATTGATTGTTCATAAATACGGCGGCACGTCGATGGGCTCTACCGAGCGCATCCGCAATGTTGCCAAACGCGTTACCAAATGGGCGCGCGCCGGCCACCAAATGGTGGTGGTTCCCAGCGCCATGAGCGGCGAAACCAACCGCTTGCTCGGCTTGGCCAAAGAGTTGGCACCGGCCAAATCAAGCGATTCCTACAGCCGCGAACTCGACATGTTGGCCGCTACCGGAGAGCAGGCTTCCAGCGCGCTATTGGCTATTGCCTTGCAGTCTGAGGGCATGGCGTCTGTCAGTTACGCAGGCTGGCAAGTGCCGATCCGCACCAACATGGCCTACACCAAAGCGCGCATTGAATCGATCGACGACACCCGTGTGCGTGCTGATCTGGCGGCAGGCAAAGTGGTCATCGTCACTGGTTTTCAGGGCGTGGACGACGCCGGCAACATCACCACGTTAGGGCGCGGCGGGTCAGACACCTCAGCCGTCGCCGTCGCCGCCGCCATGAAGGCGCAAGAATGCCTGATCTACACCGACGTAGATGGTGTTTACACCACCGACCCGCGCGTCGTGCCCGAAGCACGCCGCTTGCGCACGGTAAGTTTTGAAGAGATGCTGGAGATGGCCTCGATGGGCTCCAAAGTGCTGCAAATCCGCTCGGTCGAATTCGCCGGCAAATACAAGGTGCCGTTGCGCGTTTTGAGCAGTTTTACCCCCTGGGACATCGACATCAACGAAGAAGCCGCATCCGGCACCCTGATTTCATTTGAGGAAGACGAACACATGGAACAAGCTATCGTTTCTGGCATCGCGTTCAACCGTGACGAAGCCAAAATCTCCATCCTGGGTGTGCCCGACAAACCCGGCATTGCCTACCAAATTTTGGGCGCGGTGGCAGACGCCAACGTCGAAGTGGACATGATCATCCAGAACATCAGTAAGGATGGCAAAACCGACTTCAGCTTCACCGTAAACCGGGGCGATTACCCCAAAGCCATCGATTTGCTCAAAGGCAAAGTGCTGCCTGCTTTGGGTGCGACCGAGGTGCAAGGCGACATCCACATCTGCAAGGTGTCGATCGTTGGCATCGGCATGCGCAGCCATGTCGGCATTGCCGCCAAAATGTTCCGCTCGCTGTCAGAGGAGGGTATCAACATCCAGATGATTTCCACGAGCGAAATCAAGACCTCCGTGGTGATCGACGAAAAATACATGGAACTGGCGGTGCGTGCGCTGCACAAGGCTTTCGACCTGGATCAAGCGCCGGCAAAATAGCGGGCGGCCAGACGTGAGATAATTGCTGTTCGATTCGACGGCTGAATCTGAAAAATCAGGAAACGTGACCGAGTGGCCGAAGGTGCTCCCCTGCTAAGGGAGTATGGGGTGTAGAGCCTCATCGAGGGTTCGAATCCCTCCGTTTCCGCCAGGACTATGAATCAGATCATTTCCTGACTTCTCAAAAATCCCCTTTTGCCCCGTACAGCGGGGCTTTTTTG
>JANOXL010000173.1:0-9459 GCA_031418395.1 Rhodoferax sp.
TGCCCGGCGACAACGTCAGCATCACGGTCAAACTGATCAACCCCATCGCCATGGAAGAAGGCCTGCGCTTTGCTATCCGTGAAGGTGGCAAGACGGTCGGTTCGGGTGTGGTTGCCAAAATTTTGGCGTAAGCCTGATTAACTTCCAAAGGAACACATCATGGCTACCACCAAACAAAAAATCCGCATTCGCCTAAAAGCGTTTGACTACAAACTGATCGACCAATCTGCTGCTGAAATTGTGGACACCGCCAAGCGCACGGGTGCGATTGTCAAAGGCCCCGTGCCTTTGCCGACCCGCATGAAGCGTTTTGACATTCTGCGCTCGCCGCACGTTAACAAGACCAGCCGTGACCAATTCGAAATCCGCACGCACCAGCGTTTGATGGACATCGTGGACCCGACGGACAAAACCGTTGACGCCCTGATGAAACTCGACCTGCCCGCAGGCGTGGACGTGGAAATCAAACTGCAGTAATTCTGCATTTGGCATCCCCTAAAACGGCCTGGATTCGCGTCCAGGCCGTTTTTTTTGGTGTTTGGTTTTTGGCGGTTGTCACGCCCAAAAACTTCAGGGCGTTATGGTTTCAATATTGGGAAATCGCAGCAGCAGGTTCTTCATCTTCAACGACCCGCTGAGCCCAATCCTGCAACTTGCTGGTGTCGGCGCGTAACACCTCTTGTTTGACAGCCAAAATCTGCGCCGGATGCATCGAAAAGCTGCGCAGACCCAAGCCCAGAAGCAGGCGCGTCATGGTGGTGTCGCCGGCCATTTCTCCGCAAACACTTACGCCTTTGCCTTGACGGTTGCATTCAGCGATGGTCTCCGACACCAGTCGTAACACGGCCGGGTGCATCGGGTCGTACAAGTGGGCCACGGACTCGTCGGCACGGTCAATCGCCAGCGTGTATTGAATCAAATCATTGGTGCCGAGCGACAGGAAATCGAAATACTTCAAAAAGAGCTTGAGCGTGAGTGCCGCCGCCGGGATTTCGATCATTGCGCCCAGCTGCACACCACCATAGGTCACGCCGCGGGCATCAAGCTGGGCACGTGCCTGGTCCAAAAGAGCGACCGTCTGGCGAATTTCGCTGGCATGCGCCAACATGGGAATCAGCAGGTTGACTTTGCCAAACGCAGCGGCCCGCAGAATGGCGCGCAACTGCGTCAAAAACATCTCCGGGTCGGCCAAGCTCCAGCGGATGGCACGCAGGCCCAAGGCCGGGTTCAAGTGTGCGTTGTCGTGATAAGCCTTGTCGCCCGGCTTCAAAAGTGGCTTGTCAGCGCCGATATCGACGGTGCGAATCGTAACGGGCAGGCCCTGCATGCCCTCGATTGCGCGGCGGTACGCCAAATACTGCTCGTCTTCATCGGGCAAATCACCCTGACGGCCCATAAACAAAAACTCGCTTCTGAAAAGCCCCACACCCACCGCGCCCGCTTTGACGGCACCTGGCGCGTCATCTGGCATTTCAATATTCGCCAGCAACTCCACCTTTTGGCCATCCATAGTGACCGCGGGCGTATGCCGCAAGCGGCCCAGTCGCCCACGGTCAAGTTCCAACTGACGCTGTTTAAAACCATACTCCGCAAGGATGATGGACGAGGGATCCACGATCACCACTCCGGCATCACCATCGATGATGACCCAATCATCTTGCCGCACCAGCTGGCTTGCCTGACGCGCGCCGACCACGGCAGGGATATCGAGGCTGCGCGCAACAATGGCCGTATGGGAAGTTTTACCGCCCACATCCGTGATGAAACCCGCAAACACGCTTTGTTTGAACTGCAACATGTCGGCCGGCGACAAATCATGGGCTACCAAAATCAAGGGCACATCGACGGTGTCGTCCAGCAACAAATCCTGTTGGGATGATTTACGCGCTGGGCGCGCCGGAGCGACCCGAGGCAGGGCCGAGGGATCACCTTTCATCGCCCTTAGGACCCGTTCAGTAATCTGCTCCAGATCGGCCTTGCGCTCCCTCAAATACTCATCTTCCATCTCGTCAAATTGGCGTGCAATCACCTCAAACTGAGAAGTCAGCGCCCACTCGGCGTTGTAGAGGCGATCCGATATCCAGCGTTTTACGCCGTCGATCAATTCCTCGTCCTGCAACAACATCAAATGCACGTCCAGCAACGCCGCCAGCTCATGCGGTGCTTCTTTGGGCCCCATCAGGGCGATGGTTTTTTGAAGGCGGTGAATTTCATCCACGACGTGGTTGCGCCCCACCCGCACGCGGTCGATCTCAGACGCTACTTCGCTGGCGTCCACAAAATAATGCGCCACATCGACCCGGCTGGACGCCACCAACACGGCCCGCCCGATGGCAATGCCGCGCGCGACGGCCAGGCCGTGGATGGAAAAAGTCAAATCTGCGTCCTCAAGTAAGCTTGCGTTAGGCGCAAAGTAGCGAACGTGGAGGCCTCATGCCTATTCCCCTTCCGCAAACTTGTCGCTGATCAGAGCCAAGAGGGCATCCATCGCTTCTTGCTCCCGCTCGCCGATGGTTTCCACCTCCACGGTGGCGCCCAGTCCAGCAGCCAGCATCATCACGCCCATGATGCTCTTGGCATTGACACGGCGCTCGCCCCTAGTCAGCCAGACTTCACACGGGAAACTACCCGCCATTTTGGTCAGTTTCGCCGAAGCACGGGCATGTAGGCCGAGTTTGTTGCTGATGGTAATGGTTTGTTTCATAAAGCCCGGTCTGTCATGCCTTCTCAAGCTTGCCTGAAGGTTCAGGGGTAACTATTTCAATGCCCATCGTACCGCCAGTTAAAGCGCGCTGCACCATGATGTCGAGTGTTTCGTTGCGATAGGTCATAGCCCGCACCAACATCGGCAGGTTGGCCCCGGCGATAAGTTGTGAATTTCTGCCATCGACTAGTTTTTTAGCGAGGTTAGAGGGCGTTGCGCCCAGCAGGTCCGTCACCACCAGTTTGCCGCCTCCGGCGACCAACCCCAGCGCAATTCGGGCCGCCGCCAGGGTTTCTTCTGGTGGCACGTCGGCCTGCACATCGACCGCGCCCACATGGGCCGCGCTATCGGGGAACACATGCAACAGGCACTGGCGCAGGGCGCTGGCCAAGGGCGTATGGGCGATGATGAGTATGCCGTTCGTCACGTTTCCGTCAATTGCTTTTTCAGTAGATGCTGACTCGGGATGCCGCTATGTAACAACAGCCCGATTATCACTTTTGGTCATGACAAAGTGCAGATAGGAGGCCACACAACAGGCCAAAAACACCGTAAATGCACCACGAAACGCATCGGGTTCAGACCAGCCCAGCGCCTTGAAGCCGTCAATCAGCAGGCCGATGCCCCATTGCACCAGAAAAATACCGGCAAACAGCACCAGGTTGTAGGCCGATAAGGCCCGCCCGGCCAATGCCTGCGGAAACGCCATACCCACTGCGGGCTGGGACAGGGAGACAAAGGAACATGCCATGCAATACAAGGCCAAAATCACTTCTGCCCACACCGATAGAGCCTGACCAGCTACTATAAGTAGAGCAAGTATCAAAAAACTCAACGGCAAACCCCAAGCAATCAAATCGTCCGCGTGATAACCCCGTCGTGCCAGCCGAGGGCTGGCCAGGCCCCAGGCCCAAAAAGTGAACAACATACTGACGTTGATCCAGAAGAAGCCCGTTGCCGCCTGAATCGGCGAATAACCGGCTACGCGGGTCATCCACGGCACAACCCACAAGGTTTGCATGGCCAACAAGCCACCATAACAAAAAAAGCCCACCGGCACCATTTTGCGAAAGTAGGGGTGCTGCCAGACCTCGGCATAACTTTGGCCCGTTGCCACTTTTATGGTCACCTTTGAATCTGACGATGACTTTGACGCCAAATCAGCCGTACCAGCGTCCCGCCACCCGGGCACCAGCCAGCCAATTAGCACAATGGCCAACAGCACACAGGCCGCCAATCCCCAAAATAGCGGTCGCCAGCCGTACACCGGTGCCAGCCATTGCACCGGCAAGGTAGAAGCCACCATGCCAAGGGAGCCGGTCATCAGCATCCAGGAGTTGGCCCGTAGTTGGGCCGCCGGGTCAAACCATTTGCGATAAGCCGTCAGCGGTGCCATCAGACAGGCACTCACGCCTACGCCGCACAGTACTCTGGCGGCCAGCAAAGCGGTAAAACTGCTGGCCATTGAAAACGCGAGGCAACCGACAACCGCAATCGCCAGAAAACACATCAGCACCTTTTTGGGGCCATGGCGATCCAGCCACGTGCCCAGCGGCAATTGCATAGCCGCAAACCCCAGAAAATAGCCCCCCGCGAGCAGCCCCAAATCACGCGCGTTGAGTGCAAACTCTTGCGTCAAAGTCGGCGACAACGTGGCCGTAATGGCGCGAATCAGCGCCGAGAAAAAATAAGCGAACGCAAAAGCAACAAACACCACAATGGCATGCTGACGAGAAAGCCCTGGCGGCTGACGGCCTGGCAAACCACTCATTTAATTTTTAGCCCCGAGAAGAAAGGTTCCGACAGGTCCTGGTTGATTTTTTCGGCGTACACGGCGGCATGAAAAAGCTGCGAACCCTTGTGAAACCAGAGACCGTTGAACTGCAGGCGGCCTCCCGTCGGCCGTTTGCCGCTCGCCGCCACCAAGGTTTGCACTTCCGTGAGGCCCGCCACACGCAGCGGAGTCTGTGTGATCGCCGCGTTAGTCGGTGCAGGATCTGAGGGTACTGAAATATGGGCCAATGTCGCCATCTGCCAGTGGTTTTGCGCGGTCGCCAATTGCGCTGCCGAAGCACCTGCCGCCAAACCCGCCAATGCGACTGCAAACGTGGCTTCACCCGCGCTGCAACTGCTCAATTGGATTTCCACCTCCTGTCCGCCCAACTGGACTTTGCGACTGGAGGCCTCCGCTTTGCACGGTAACAAGGCAGTGAGCGGGCTGTCTTTGACGCGGACTTCGCGCCAATTCAGGGTCGGGTTGCAGCCCACAAGCCCAACGCCGATCAGCAAAAAACAGGCGGAAACAAAAGGAGCTCGGACAGGCAGGCGGCGCATGCGCGGATTATCCCTTGTGAAAAGGGGCCACACGCAGCGGGCGAACCTGGGGCACAAATTTCCGACGGGCCGCTCCCGAGGAAATTTAGCCCCCTCGGGGGGCAGAGAGCCACACGCAGTGGGCGAACGTGGGGGCCCTATTTCATTGCACCAAACACCTTCTTCAAAATGTTGCTGCCCGAGCCGATCGGATCCTTGCGGATTTTTTTCTCTTCTTCGCCAATCATCAGATACAGGCCATCCAGCGACTTGGTGGTCACGTATTTCTGGATGTTGGAATCTTCCTTTTTCATCAACCCCATATCGGCCGCCTTGCCTGCAATATCGTTGTATTGCGAGGCCAGGCCAACTTTCTCAGTGGCTTGGGTCACGACCGGCAAGAAGCGGCCCTCCAGCGGGGTGCGGGTTTTCTCGGCGAAGAAGCCGGTCACCGAGGTGTCGCCACCGCCCAGGATTTTTTTGGCGTCCTCCACGTTCATGGTTTTGACGGCGTTGACCAGCAGGTCTTTGGCCTGCGGCACGGCGGCTTCAGCGGCACGGTTCATCGAGGTCACCAATTCGTCAATGCGCCCGCCTTGCCCCAAGGTTCTAAGCAGGCTTGCGGCTTTGTCCAAAAACCCCGGCAGTGGGATTTTGACCAGGGCGTTCCCCAAAAATCCATCTGGTTTACCGAGCAGGCCGACGGCCGACAACGCACCTTGCTCCAGCGCCTTCTTCATTCCCGCTGAGGCGTCGGCATTGGTCAAGTCAGACAGCGTGAGCGCCTGCGCTTGCAAGTGCGCCAAACCAATCACGGCAGCCAGCCAAGGAATTGGCAAAGAACTAAAATGTCTGCGCTTCATGCGTGAACTCCGAAAATTTTGAAATGATTAAAAAACCGATCCTCTATCTTGCCGCAGCGGCGGCTGTTTTGGCAATCGGTGCAACAGCTTACTTGAACACCGGTCCGAGCATCGCGCCAGAGTCAAAATTTGTGTTGCTGGATGGTTCCGCCAAAACCACACAGAACCTCAAAGGCCGGGTGACGCTGGTGAATTTCTGGGCCACGAGTTGCGTCACCTGCGTCGCCGAGATGCCCAAAATCATCGCTACTTACGACAAATACCACGCTAAAGGTTTCGACACGATCGCGGTGGCCATGAGTTACGACCCACCGAGTTATGTGGTGAATTACGCGCAAACGCGCAAGCTACCGTTTGAAGTGGCCATCGACAACACGGGCGCCATCGCCCGCGCCTGGGGAGAAGTGAAGCTGACGCCCACCACCTACGTGGTCAACAAACGCGGTGAAATTGTGAAACGGTACGTGGGTGAGCCCGATTTCGCGGAACTGCACAAGTTGATAGAGCGCTTGTTGGCGCAGGCGTGACGGTCAAATTTGTACCTTTATTGAAATAAGTATATTTCAATAAATTCACCAGATATTTTTTAACATTGGGTCTCGTAAATAGGTCATATTTTGCTATCAAATTAGATAACATAGTTGTCTAAATTTTAATATATTTTATACTTAAAATAACGATTAAATACCATTTAGTACCCACCACAAATTCCACCTTTACCCAAAAAAAAGAGGCCTTTACAGGCCTCTTTTTTTTGGCAACCCCTTGAATAGGGCCACCAAGCCGAAAAGTCGACTTATTCTTTGCGGAACGCGTCGTGACACGCCTTGCAGGTGCCGCCGGTCGCGCCCACTGCCGCTTTGATCGCGTCGATGTTGCCGCCTTTGGCGACCGCGGCGAGTTTGCTCATCTCAGCCATCATGTTGTCGCTGGCCGTTTTGAATTTGGCACCGTCGCTCCAGATCTCAGCCTTGGCTTTCGTGTTGCCCGAATCGCTACCCGCCACAAAACCCGCCCAAGGCAACTTGGACATCGACTCGGCGATGGCAGCGTTGCTCGCTGCGGCTTCGGCGTTGAACGGGATGCGGCCGTTGGCCATGGCAGCCACACGACCAAAGTGCGTACCCATCACGCTCAATGACGATTGACGGTATTTGATGGCATCTTCGGGCTTGGCAAATTGTGCCGACGCAGGTGCAGACAACATGACCGTGGCAGCGGCCAGGACGAGAGAGGCGAGAAATTTCATAGGACTCCTGATCATTTCAGTTGAGGGTCCGAAGGGCTTGCGCACGGTCGGGAGGATACTTTCAGCAGGGATGGAGTTTAGACGCACTTGAAAAGTTCTGCTCAAGGCCACTGATTTTTGAATTTTCAGGGTTACCCCTAGTAAGAATTGCTTTTCCACTCATTTGCTCGGAAGCCCGGGCCACGCCACGCGCTAATTCAGGTAAAAATGCTATTACATCATCGCTGCCAAAACTTTATGAACCACAAAATCAGAGTTTGGGATCTTCCCACCCGCATTTTCCATTGGACGCTTTTGATATGTATCGTCGGGCTGGTCGTAACCGGCCTACGCGGAGGAGAGGCCATGGTGTGGCACTTCCGGCTGGGCTTTTGTGTGCTAACCCTGCTGCTGTTTCGCATCGTCTGGGGGCTGATTGGTGGGCGCTGGTCACGCTTTACGTCGTTCATTTACGCGCCATCGACGGTTTTCGCCTACTTGGGCGGGCGCGGCAAACCCGAACATTCCGTGGGGCACAACCCGCTAGGCGCAGGCTCGGTTTTCGCCATGCTGTTCTTCCTGCTGGCTCAGGTTGGCACTGGCCTGTTTGCGGATGACGACATCTCCAATAGCGGGCCGCTGTCCAAATTCATCTCCAATGCACGCGTGGCGGCCCTTACGGCTTATCACAAGAATTACGGCAAATACATCTTGATAGCCTTGGTCGTCCTGCACATTGGTGCGATACTTTTTTACTTGGTGAAGAAGAAAGAAAACTTGATCAAACCGATGTTGCAAGGCGATAAAGAAATGACCGTTGCCGTCGAAAGCGCCCGTGACGACGCGACCAGCCGCATCAAAGCCGCCATCGTTTTCGCAATTTGTGCAGGTGCCGTGGCAACCATGGTGAAAATGGCGGGGTAAGTCGCGCCCTTCTCAACCCAAGCGCCTCCCAAGCCTCTCCGACGCACCTCCCACGCCCTTCCAAATCAGCGCCCTCATGCCTCGCAAATCCGCTGCAGCCCCGGGCAGCGTCCGTCACAGCGGCTTCGGTTCGTTCGACGCCCCCACGATTGAGTTGATCTGGCACCACGACGCAGCCAGTTATGACACGCTGCGGCTCATCATGCGCGAATACGCTCAAAGCCTCAGCGTTGATTTATGCTTCCAAAATTTTGAGCAAGAGCTGGCAGAGTTGCCAGGCGACTATGCTGAACCGCGTGGCGGTCTTGTTCGCGCGCTTGTCAATGGCGAGTTGGCCGGCTGCTGCGCTTTGCGGCCTCTGGATAACGTCGACTACCCGATGGCCTGCGAGATGAAGCGCCTGTTTGTGCGGCCACAGATCCG
The DNA here is from genome assembly GCA_031418395.1 of Rhodoferax sp. Lineage (GTDB taxonomy): Bacteria > Pseudomonadota > Gammaproteobacteria > Burkholderiales > Burkholderiaceae_C > JANYCG01. Next base: position 8,456 of record JANOXL010000173.1, read on the forward strand.
TGGCCTGGGATTAGGCCGCCAGTTGGTCGAAGCGACGCTGGACACCGCACGACGTGTCGGTTACGCCTGTGTGCTGTTGGACACTCTGAGCGACATGGAAGCCGCGCGCGCGTTGTACGAAGAAGTAGGTTTTGAAGAAATTCCACCCTACTATCACAACCCGATTGCCGGGGCGCATTACCTGATGGTGCGGCTTTGAGTGAGATCCGCCGTATAAATTGACGGGCAAACTCGGGTGAAAGCCGCAGAATTCTTCGGATGAAAAAAGCCGCCAAAAAGGGAGATTGACCCTCAATGGCGGCAGGCAAACCAGCGCTTGGCTGGTCGGCTTCATCAGCCTGATGAGCTAAATCTGCTCGGGATCAGCCCTTGGCTTGTGACAACATCGTGCCAGCGTCGCTGACTTCAAATTTACCCGGTGCTTCCACGTTCAAGGAAGCGACTTTACCGTCTTTGACCAGCATGGAATACCGGTTGCTACGCAGTCCCATGCCGCGCGCGGACAAATCCAGCGTCAAGCCGGTGGCCTGCGTGTAAGCAGCGCTGCCGTCACCCAACATGCGGACTTTGCCATCCGTGCCCAAAGCGCGCGCCCAGGCGCCCATCACAAACGCGTCGTTCACGCTGACGCACCAGATCTCATCGACACCGGCGCTTTTGAGTTCGTTGAATTTCTCCACATACCCAGGCACGTGTTTGGCCGAGCAAGTTGGGGTAAACGCGCCGGGCAGGGCAAACAGGGCAATGGTTTTGCCAGCACTTGCCTTGGCTACGTCCACGGCATTGGGGCCGATGCTGCAGCCGTTGCCTTCAACTTCCGAGAACTCCATCAGCGTGGCTGCGGGAAGGGTGTCACCAACTTTGATCATGAAATGCTCCTGAAGAATTGAAAAGTAAAAAGATGCCGGACTGCCAGTTTAGTGTGCGCCGCAGCATTTTGCTTGAGCACGCGCGACAGCAACTGGAAAACAGGGCCACCAATGAAAACGGCCCACATGGTGAGC
>JANOXL010000174.1:0-7829 GCA_031418395.1 Rhodoferax sp.
CAGCGAAGCAGGCTTGCCCACGCTGCGCGTGATTCCCAACCCGTTGGTCAAGCGGCACGGCATGGTGGAATCGCTGGGCTGGATGCTGCCCATCGACGACCACAGCTTTCGCATTTACGTGGTGGGCCGGGTGCGCGAGAAGGGCGAGATCTCGCGCATGCGCTCCACCCGCAACGGCAAGTACTGGGAGCAGCTCACCGAGGCCGAGCGCCGCACTTACCCCGGCGACTACGAAGCCCAGGTCAGCCAAGGCGCAATTGCCCACCACTCTGAAGAATTCCTGGCGACCAGCGATATGGGCATCGTGCAACTGCGTCGCTTGCTGCACAAGCAGCTCAAGGCCGTGGCAGAAGGCCGCGACCCGGCGGGTGTAAGTTTTGACCCCGACGCGCCACCGGTGAAGTTTTCAGCGGGGAATTTTCTGGTCGAGACGCATTGAATAGACCTGCCCCCGCCGCAGCCTGGCGCGTTCCAGTGTTTGGGACGGGTATTCACCAAACATGGCCTGGTAGTCACGTGCGAACGCACTGGGATGGTCAAACCCCCATAGAAGGCCGGCCGCCAGTACGCTGCCCTCGCCTTGTTTCAGGTGATGGCGTGAACCGGCCAGGCGCACGCTCTTGAGGTATTGAAGCGGGGTGATGCCCAGCGCCTGCTCAAACGCATACTGCAAGGTGCGCCGGGGGATGTCGAGTTCGGCGCACAGCCTCGCCACATTGAGTGGCTTGTCAGCACCTTGTTGCATCCACTCGCCGACGCGGGTCAGCGCCTGTTCCACGGTCTGGCGGCAGGCCACCGCCTTGGCCCGGACGGGCATGGACTCAAACTTCAGCAAGGCTTCTTCCAGGCAGTCCAGCAGATTGATTCCCGCCCGGGCCACGTGGCGCTCATCAAGTCGGGCATCCAGCAGTACCGCCATCAGGTCAATCAATTCCTGCCGCATCCAGGGTGGCACCTGGCCTAAACAGGTCGTCGGCTGGCGAGACACCGATTTCGGGAGCGCAGGCGTGCAAAAACCAGGCAAATCCAACGTGTTGACGCTGACGACCAGAAGTTCAAAATCTTCGGGGGTGCGAAGATGCAGCCGCCGGGGTGAAAAAAAGCCCATGACCTGGCTGCAACTGGTTATTTTGTTACCGAACGAAAAGACATCGCCGCTGGCCCGTACCGGAATGGCCAGCCCAATGCGGTGGCCTCCGGTTTCGCCCTCTTCAAGCAGAATGCCCCGCGTGCGCTCGCGGTACACCTGCAAGCCACCGCCCGTGGCCAGGGTCAGCTCGCCGCTGAACTGGCCGCGCTGAAGCTTGGTGTAGCGCTGCTGCCAACCCGGCAGCGCTGTCGACAACTCGTCCACATCGGTGGTCTGGATTTGCTTGAACTGCCAAGTGGGCATCATGATGAGGTGAGTTTAGCCGGGCTGCGGGTAAACACGAGGCGATGGCGAGCCAATCTTGCCGATATCTGCTAGCCACAACGGTGTGACAGAGCCTAGCATGGCCACCCACCCTCCGGAGAAACAAATCGCCATGAATGCCCCCACGTCCGGTACCGAACTCAAAGCCCTCGTCGAACAGCCTGGTCAGGGCATGTTCCACCCCATGGTGGATCCGAAAATTCCTCAGAACAAACCGCCGTTGATGATCGAGCGCGGCGAGGGTGTGTATGTGTTTGACGCTGATGGCAAAAAATACCTCGACACCGTCGCGTCACTGTGGAACGTCAACATCGGCCACAACCGCCCCGAAATGAAGCAGGCGATCGTCGCGCAACTCGACAAGCTGGCCTATTACTCGACCTTCGTCAACACCACCAATGCCCCGGCTGCGGAGCTGACCGGGCGGCTGATGACCATGTTCGCGCCTGAGCAGATGGCGCGGGTAATGTTCAGCTCGGGTGGCTCTGATGCGATTGAAACGGCGCTGAAGCTGGCGCGCCAATACTGGAAGCTCGAAGGGCATGCCGAGCGGACCAAAATCCTGTCGCTGAAACTGGGTTACCACGGGGTTCATTTTGGCGGTGCGTCGGCCAATGGCAACCCCTTGTTTCGCGTGGCCTACGAGCCGCTCATGCCGGGTTTTTTCCAGATAGAAGGCCCGTATGCGTACCGCAACCCGTGGGGCGCTACCAATGAGGAGCAGTTGCTCAAAGCGTCACTGGCTGAGCTGGAGCGGGCGATTCAGTACCAGGGGCCCAGCACGATTGCCGCATTCATGGCCGAACCGGTGCAAGGCGCGGGAGGTGTCATCGTGCCACCGGCCGGCTACTGGCCGGGTGTGCGCCGGATTCTGGATCAACACGGCATCTTGCTGATCTCGGATGAAGTAGTCACCGGCTTTGGGCGCATTGGTAGCCTGTGCGGAGCGCGTGCCTGGGGTGTGGCGCCCGACATCATGGCCATGGCCAAGGGCATCAACTCTGGCTATGTGCCCCTGGGTGCCACGCTGGTGAACGAGCGTGTGGCTTCGGCCTGGCGGCGCGACCACCCGCTGGCGGCAGTGATGCATGGGTATACCTATTCCGGCCACCCGTTGGCCTGCGCAGCCGCGAATGCCAATTTGGCCATTGTGGAGGCAGAAAACCTGCCCGCAAACGCCGCTGCTGTAGGGGCTTACATGCTGGAACGTTTGCAAGAGTTTGGCCGGTATGCCGTGGTGGGCGAGGTTCGGGGCAAAGGTCTGATGGCCGCTGTCGAACTCGTGAAGGATCGCGTGACCAAGGAGCCGATGATGTTGGCCGAGCCGTACGTACAGCGGCTGGTGGCCGCCGCCAGGCAGGAGGGCGCTTTTGTACGTGTGCAAGGCAACCGCTTGATCATTTCGCCACCGCTGGTTTTCACCCGCAGCCATGTGGACGAAATGGTGGCCATTTTGCACACCGCTTTTGCGAAGGTGCAAGGTAGCTGAGCCGCCCCGTTTTTTTGTTTGCTTTAACTGAAACCAACAGGAGATAGTCATGAAAAAAATGCTTTTGGTAGCCGGTTTGGCCGCCCTTTGTGCCAGCGCGTTGCCAGCCCTTGCTCAGGACAAATGGCCCAGCAAGACCATTGAGATTCTCTACCCCTACCCGCCCGGCAATGATGCCGACGCGGTCATGCGGGTGCTGGCCGATGGCATGAGCAAGCGTCTCGGTGTACCTGTGCAGGTGATCAATAAACCTGGTGGGGGTGGTGTGGTGGGTTTTGGCGAAATGGTGCGCGCCAAACCCGACGGCTACACCATTGGCACCTGGACACCTGGCCCCGGCATTTCGCAGATCGTGGCGGGCAATACGCCTTACAAGCAAAGTGACTATGTGGCCGTAGCAGGTGTTTTCGCCAATGACTTCGTGTTGGCATCGCGCGGAAACATTCCAGCCAGCAATCTCAAGGAGTTTGGCGAATGGGCCAAAAAGAGCGGCAAACCCGTGATCATTGGCAGCTATGCGCCGGCGGCTGTGCCAGCGTTGATCGCCGCGAAAATTGCACGCAAAGACGGCTGGCCGTTCAAAGTGGTCGCGTTTGGCAATCCAGGCGCGAAGGAGCTGGTGGCTGGCGATGCTGACGTGACGACCACGGGCGCTGACATGGTGGCGTCCTATGTGAAGGATGGCCAGGTCAAGGTGCTGTCGGCCTGGACGACTGCCCGCAACCCCATTTTCCCAAAGGTGTCTACCGCCAAAGAGGATGGTTATGGTGACCTGTATTTGTGGACTGGCATGGCGGCACCCGCAGGTGTACCCAAAGATGTCCTCGCCCGTCTTTCAACGGTGATCGGCGAAACCTTGAAAGACAAGGCCATGACGGATATGCTGGCCAAACTGGGAGTTCCCTTCACGCCAATGAATAGCGAACAGATGACGGCGCAAATTGCGGCTGATACCAAGTGGATTTCCGAATTGATGACCGAACTTGGGTTTGCAAAAAAATAATGACAGTACCGGCACGGCGCACTCGGGGGGTCAGGGCGGACGAACTTTTGCTGCTGATCCTGATGGTCGCAGTGGCCGCGCTTTTCTGGGCGACACCCTCGCTGATTGTTCCCTACCCGCACCAGGCGCCCTGGTATGAGTCGTCGGCCCTGTTTCCGCGCGTGACGCTCGGGCTGGCCGTGCTGGGCGGTGCATGGGAAGTGTGGGTACGCCGCCGCGGGGCGATGCAGGCGGGCGGCACAGAAGAGCTTGATTCCGGCGCGGCGCACTTGGGGCAAGCTGCGGCCATCGTCGCGTTATTCATGGCCTACACCTGGGTGATTCCGTGGCTGGGGTACGCCACATCGACCCTGCTCTTTGTCTGCGCTGCCGGGATGCTGCTGGGCCTTCATTGGCGCCAGACGGTATGGCTGGCATTGCTCGTCTCGGTGGGCATGTGGCTGGTATTTGTGCGGGTTTTGAAAGTCGCGTTCGGCCACGGTTGGCTGCCCTGATCCTTGCCGTTGCCATGGATTTCCTCAACAACCTGACCCAGGGGTTCGCCGCCATCAGCAGCGTGCCGGTGGCGCTTGCGATGTTGGCCGGTGCCGTCATTGGCATCGTCGTGGGGGTGCTTCCGGGTGTTGGCCCCGGCGTGACGATTGCTGTCATGCTGCCCTTTACCTACGGGATGCCCGCCATGGCTGGCATCGCCCTGCTGCTGGGGGTCTATGTGGGCTCTTTCCCGGGCGGGGCCGTGACGTCGATCCTGATCCGCACGCCGGGTGAGGCCTCGTCCATCATGACCATGTTTGACGGTTATCCAATGGCCAAGCGTGGCGAAGCGCAGCGGGCCCTGTCGTTGGCTTTCATGGCCTCTTTTATTGGCGGTATCGTCAGCGCACTTCTGCTGGGCCTGGCCGCCAAACCGGTGGCTGGGTTTGCTGCGCGATTTGGTGCGACTGAAGGGGTCATGGCCATTGTGCTGGCCACGCTGTGCGTCGGCAAAGCCTACCGAAAGCAGTTTGGTTCTGCCATGATGATGATGTGCCTGGGCTTCTTTTTGGCCAGCGTCGGCATCGACCCCAACTCCAATGAGCAACGTTATACCTTTGGCAGCGCCAATATGCTCAGTGGCATTCCCCTGGTGCCCGTGGTGGTTGGCCTGTTTGGCTTGGCCCAGGCGCTGGTGATGGTGAGTTCGCCTGTGCCACAGTTTGACGCTTCGCTGATCAAGTCGGCGGGGCTGTCGTGGCGCGCATTTTTGGAGCCGTTCCGTTATCCGAAGTCATTGGGCAAGGGTTTGTTTCTGGGTACCACGATCGGTATTTTGCCGGCCGTGGGTGCCGCACTTTCAACTTCGATGGCCTATTTCTGGGCAAAGCGAAGCGCCACTGATCCGACACCCTTTGGCGAGGGCAATCCCGAAGGAATCGTGGCTGCCGAGGCTGCCAACAATTCCAACTCCGGCGGAGCCATGATCACCGTGCTGGCATTGGGCATTCCGGGTGATGCGATGACAGCCATCATCATGGGCGTGTTTGTCGTGCATGGCATCGTGCCGGGGCCTTCGCTGTTTGCCGAGCGGCCCGAAATCGTGAATGGCATTTTTGTCGGCCTGCTCGTGTTGAATGTGCTGGTGATGCTGATGTTGATCTGGGGCGTGAAATACCTGGCAAGACTGGCCTACGTGAACCCACGCAAGCTCGGCCTGGTGATTCTGGTGTTGTGCCTGGTGGGCGCATATTCCTCGGCCAACAACTGGTATTTCGTCTGGCTGGCGCTGGCGTTTGGCGTTTTTGGCCTGGTGTGCGCGCGCAGCCGGATTCCTACCATACCGATGATTCTGGGGATGGTGATGGGTGACACACTGGAGGCCAACCTGCGCCAGACACTGGCGGTCAGCGAAGGCTCGTTCATGCCGTTCGTGACGCGTCCCCTTGCGGCCTGGATGCTCGGTTTGACCCTGCTTATCGCCTGCTGGCCGTTGATCCAGAAATTGCTGGATCGACTCTTGCCCGGCAAACTGCAACCAGGAAAAGCATCATGAAAACAGGATTTGTCACTGATGAACGCTGTTTTTGGCACGACCCTGGCAACTATGCGCTGATGCTCAAGCCAGGCGGTTATGTGGAGCCTTACAACCGGCATATTGAAAACCCCGACACCAAACGGCGACTCTTGAACCTGGTCAACGTCAGCGGCTTGGGCGCGCAAATGAGCGCCATTGCCTCGCGCGATGCCAGCGTCGAAGAGTTGTTGCGATTGCATACTGCGCGCCACATTGAGAACATCCGCAAGATTGCGGACGCCGGTGGTGGCGAAACAGGCATCGGCAGCCCTATTTCCAGCAATGGGTACGAGTGCGCGGTGCGCTCAGCCGGCTGCGGCCTGGCGGCTGTCGACGCGGTTATGACCGGTGCAGTCCAGCACGCCTATGCGCTGACGCGTCCGCCGGGCCACCATGCTGAGCCGGATCGGGCCATGGGATTCTGTGTGTTTTCCAATGCGGCCTTGGCGGCTGAACACGCCATCGTACGGTATGGCCTCAAACGCGTGGCTGTGGTGGATTGGGACGTGCATTTTGGCAACGGCACACAGGCCTGTTTCGAGACCCGCAAAGACGTGCTGAACATTTCGGTCCATCAGCAAGCGGGCTACGCGCAAGTGAAAGGCGAGGCGGACGAAATCGGCAGCGGGGCAGGCCAGGGCTTTAGCCTCAACGTGCCCTTGCCGCCAGGCTGTGGTTTTGGCGCCTACCACGACGCGTTTGAACGCGTCGTGGTGCCGGCACTGGATGCCTTCGCGCCCGAGCTGATCGTTATCCCCTGTGGTTTTGACGCTGGCAAATTCGACCCGCTGGGCCGCATGTTGCTCGACGATATTGCCTTTAGGTGGATGACGGCGCGCGTCGTGGATGTCGCCCGGCGCCATTGCCATGACCGCATCATCTTGCTGCACGAGGGTGGGTACTGCCCGGTGTCAGTACCCTTTTGGGGTTTGGCCGTGCTGGAGGAATTGAGTGGCATACGCACCGATGTGGTGTGTCCTTTCACCGCGCAGCACGACATCACGCCCGGACAACGCCTGCAGAGCGAACAGCAGGCGCTGGTGACCGCGCTGGCGGCCCGGTTTGACGCAGTCCGGCAGACGCACTGGTAGCGCCGCTGCAACCCTATTGCGGCTTGATCCCCGCAGTCTTAATGACCTCGGTCCAGTTGGTGATCTCAGCCGCAGTGAAGTCTGTGTAAATTTTGCTGCCTTGCGGCGGCACCACAAAACCCTGGCTTTCCATGCGTGCCTTGATGGCTGGTGAACCCATGGCCTGTTTCATTGCGGCTTCGAGCTTCTCGATGATGGGCTGTGGGGTACCCTTGGGGGCAGACATTCCCGACCAGGACAAGGCCTGAAAACCAGGGAAACCAGACTCGGCGACAGTGGGCACATCCGGATACAGAGGGTTACGTTGCAGGCTGGAGACGGCCAGCGCGCGCAGTTTGCCGGCCTTGACATGTTGCAGCGCGACATCTTGGTTGATGAACATGAGCGGGATTTCGTTGGCCAGAATCGCATTCATCAAGGGGCCACCGCCCCGATAGGGGATGCCAGTTAAATAGATGTTGGCTTTCTGTTTGAACAGCTCCATCGCCATGTGGCCACTGGCGGCATAGGTGTAGCCGTAGTCGAGCTTGCCAGGGTTGGATTTGGCGTAGGTGACGAGTTCTTTGAGCGTCTTGAAAGGACGCTCGGCGTTGACCACCAGCACATTGGGGCCATGGTGGATTTGGCTGATGTGGGTGTAATCGTTGTTGGAGTTGTATTTGAGGTTGGGGTCCAGACCATGCGCCACGGCGTTGCTGCCTACGCCGGTGAGGGTGAGGGTGTAGCCGTCGGTGGGTGCCTTCGCACCGCGCTCAGCACCTATCACACCGCCGCCGCCGCCG
>JANOXL010000175.1:0-6764 GCA_031418395.1 Rhodoferax sp.
TTTAACGGCGATAGAATCCAGTCATTGCAATTCCAGATTGGTTCTTCCTTCTAATGAAGCAAATTTCACGTATTGGACAGCTGGCCATTTTGGCCATGGGTGTGTTTTTGTTTTCTGCGCCTTCTGTTGCGCAGGAATTCCGCATTGGTTTTGTCAATACCGACAGAATCTTCAAAGAAGCCAACTCTGCCAAGGCCGCGCAGGCAAAGTTGGAGCAGGAGTTTTCAAAGCGTGAAAAAGACTTACAGGAGCTTGGGAGCAGCTTGAAAACCAGCGCAGACAGACTCGAGCGTGAGGCACCTACCTTGTCCGAAAGTCAACGGGCCAGCCGCCAAAAACAATTGGTCGATCTCGATCGCGATTTTCAACGTAAACGCAGGGAATTCCAGGAAGACCTCACGGCCAGAAAAAATGAGGAGCTTCAACAGGTTCTGGAAAGAGCCAACCGTGTCGTCAAAACCGTTGCAGAAGCTGAAAAGTATGACCTCGTTTTGCAGGAGGCGGTCTATGTCAATCCAAAGCATGACATTACTGAAAAGGTCATTCGGGCATTGAATTCAGCCCCGGCGCGGTAGTTGAGTTGAATACGGTGGCCTGAAGCCAGAAAGTGTGGGTTTGCGTCTAGGTTCCATCGTTGACGCATTGGGGGGGACGCTCTATGGTGATCGGGATACCCTGATTGACGGTATTGCCCCCTTGGCATTGGCAACTACCAGCACTTTGAGCTTTCTCAGCCACGTGCGGTATCAATCTGATTTAAAGACTTCAAAAGCAGCCTGCGTGATCGTGGCGCCACAAATGCAGGCAGACGCTTTAGCTCGCGGCGCCTGTATCGTCTCAGAGCAACCCTATCTGTATTTTGCCAAAGTAACGCAATTGTGGAAGCAGCATATTTCGGACTCCAACGGGGCTGACTTACCCAAAATTCATCTTTCCGCCGTCGTTGACCTGACTGCTCAGGTTCACTCCACGGCTCGGATAGGTCCGCTGTGTGTCATTGAACGGGGTGCCCAGGTGGGGCCGGGTACAGTTCTCAAATCAAGGGTGACAGTCGGAGAAAACTGCGTGATAGGCGCGCGATGTCTCTTGCACGCAGGAGTTGTGATCGGCGCAGACGGTTTCGGTTTCGCGCCCAACAACGGTGCTTGGGAGAAGATCGAGCAGCTGGGTATCGTAAAAATTGGTGATGATGTCGAGATTGGTGCCAACACGTGTATCGACCGAGGTGCTCTGCAAGATACCGTGATTGAAGACGGCGTCAAGCTCGACAACTTGATACAGGTTGGCCACAACGTCCGCATCGGTCAACACACCGCCATTGCTGGCTGTGCAGGAATCGCCGGTAGCGCAGACATCGGTGCTTACTGCACGGTGGGCGGGGGGGCAGTGATCCTAGGCCATTTGGTGATTGCTGACAAGGTGCATATTTCGGCGGCCTCGGTAGTCACCCGCTCCATCTTGAAGCCAGGCCACTACACTGGCATATTCCCAATCGATGAAAATGCTGCATGGGAGAAAAATGCGGCCACCCTTAAGCAGTTGCATAGTCTGAGGGAGCGAATGCGGACACTCGAAAAAACTAATGTCAAAACAGAATAAGCGCAATGGACATCCACGAAATTCTCAAAAAACTTCCTCACCGTTACCCCTTCCTTTTGGTAGATAGGGTGCTGGAGATTGAAAAGGGCCTGCGTATCAAGGCGCTGAAAAACGTGACGATCAATGAGCCGTTTTTTGGTGGGCATTTTCCGCACCGTCCGGTCATGCCGGGTGTTCTGATGCTTGAAGCCATGGCCCAGGCCGCTGCCTTGCTGGCATTTGAAACCCTGGGTGTGGTGCCTGACGACAAAACCGTCTATTACTTTGCCGGTATTGACGGTGCACGGTTCAAACGTCCCGTCGAGCCGGGTGATCAATTGATCATGGACGTGACCCTGGACCGCATGAAGGCGGGCATCTTCAAGTTCAAAGGCACAGCCAGGGTCGGTGGCCAACTTGCTTGCGAAGCAGAGTTGATGTGTACCATGCGTACGATCGCCTAGTCAAACTGGCGGTGCAAAGTTGAGCCTCATACACGCCACAGCAATCGTTGACAAAGGTGCCGAGCTGGATTCCTCGGTCTCCGTAGGCCCTTATTCCGTGATTGGGCCGCATGTCAAGGTAAGTGCTGGCACCACAATTGGCGCGCACTGCGTCATCGAAGGGCATACGACGATTGGACGTGACAACCGGATCTTTCAGTTCAATTCGCTAGGTGCCATTCCACAAGACAAAAAATACGCGGGTGAGCCCTGTGAGTTGATCATTGGTGATCAAAACACCATCCGAGAATTTTGCACTTTCAATATCGGGTCGCCTGGTGACCTGGGTGTGACGCGGATCGGCAATGACAACTGGATCATGGCCTACGTCCATTTGGCCCATGACTGCCAGGTGGGTAACCACACGATATTTGCCAACAACTCGCAACTGGCCGGTCACGTCCTGGTGGATGACTGGGCGATTTTGGGTGGGTTTACCGTAGTTCATCAGTTTGTGCGCGTCGGCGCCCACTGCATGACGGCCATGTGTTCGCTGCTGTTCGCAGATTTGCCGCCTTTTGTGATGTGCCAAGGCCAACCCGCTGCCGCTCGTGCAATGAATCTGGAAGGCCTTCGCCGCCGTGGTTTTTCTCCAGGTCGGATTACCGCCGTAAAGGCCATGCACAAAGCTTTGTACCGTGATCAACTCACGCTGAAACAGGCGCAAACTGCCATCGCCCAACTTGCCAGCAGCCATCCCGAAGCCGCTGAGGACGTACACATGATGCTTTCGTTTCTGGAAAAAACGCCGCCGCAGCGCGGCATCGTGCGTTAAAGCCGATGGCCGCCGGGGCGCCACAGTTTGCGATGGTGGCGGGGGAAGCGTCCGGTGAGTTGCTGGCACAGTCACTTATCAGTGGTTTGAAGTTGCGTTGGCCCCAGGCCTCGTTTGCCGGCATCGGCGGTGCGGACATGGTCCGACAGGGATTTGACGCCTGGTGGCCCAGCGAAAAACTGGCCGTGCGTGGCTACGTAGAGGTTTTGCGCCATTACCGGGAAATCGTAGGCATTCGTTCAGAGCTACGCGCACGCCTGATTGACAAGCCTCCCGACCTGTTCATCGGCGTTGATGCCCCCGATTTCAATCTCGACTTAGAAAAAGATCTGAAAGCTGCAGGCATCAAAACCCTGCATTTCATCTGCCCCTCGGTATGGGCTTGGCGTGCCGAGCGTATTGAAAAAATCCGCCAAAGCGCCCATCACGTGTTGTGTATTTTTCCGTTTGAAGTTGATTTATTGCGCGATCACGGTATCGACGCTACCTATGTCGGCCATCCACTTGCCAACCACATTCCCCGGCAAGTTGACCGGCTCGCCGCGCGTCAGGCCCTGGGGCTTGCGGGCGATGCGCGTGTTGTCGCTTTGCTGCCGGGTAGTCGAAAATCCGAGATTCAGTATCTGGCCCCTAGATTTTTTGAGGCGGTGGCCCTTATAAAACAAGCCTATCCAGCTACTCAATTTATAGTGCCCTGCGTACCTTCCTTGCGCCATTTGGTGACACAAGCGGCCCAGGCGGCACGGGTCTCCCATCTTGTGCAAATCCTGAACGGCCAATCCCACCTGGCTTTGGCCGCCTGCGACGTGACCTTGATCGCCAGCGGCACGGCCACGCTGGAGGCCGCCTTATTCAAACGCCCGATGGTGATCGCCTACAACATGAACTGGGTCTCCTGGCAGATCATGCGCCGCAAAAAACTGCAGCCCTGGGTGGGTCTGCCCAATATACTGTGCCGCGACTTCGTGGTGCCGGAGTTCCTGCAGGACGACGCGACGCCCCAAGCACTGTCCAAAGCCGTGATGGACTGGCTGGATAAACCCGAGAAGGTGGCCGAATTGACCCAAAAATTCGACGACCTGCATGTCTTGCTCCAGCGTGACACGAACAAACTGGCGACTGATGCGATCCAAAAAGTTCTTGAAGCCTGAGCAAATCACCCTGAGCTGGGACGTGCCGGGGCTCATTGCTGGCGTGGACGAAGCCGGCCGTGGCCCGCTGGCAGGGCCCGTGGTGGCTGCCGCGGTTATCCTGGATGATCACAATCCCATCAAAGGTCTGGCCGACTCGAAAATCTTGACCTCCGTGAAACGCGAACGCCTTTACGACGAAATACGCGCCAAAGCCTTGTGTTGCGCCATTGCTGAAGCCAGTGTCGAAGAGATCGACAAACTTAACATTCTGCAGGCGACTTTGCTCGCCATGCAACGGGCCGTTGCCGGTTTGCGCCTAAAACCTGTCAAAGTCTTGGTCGATGGCAACCGGCTTCCAGTGTTCGACATGTTGGCTGAAGCCATTGTGAAGGGCGACAGCAAAATACCTGCGATTTCAGCAGCATCGATACTGGCCAAAGTCCACCGCGATCGCTGGTGTGCACAGCTTGATGTGACGTATCCTCAATACGGCTTTGCCGGCCACAAGGGCTACGGCACTGAGGCCCATATGGCAGCGCTCAAACAGTTTGGTCCGTGCCCGGAACACCGCAAATCTTTTCGCCCGGTCAGCGAGTTTTTTGATGCTACAGGGAGGGCGTTGGGTCATGGCTGATTCAAGCGCTGTTTCAGGCCCCGTGCGGAACTCAGCGGCCCTGTCGCAAACCATCAGCTCGCGGGATAACGCGTTGTTCAAGGCCCTGCGCGTACTGGCGCATGACAATGCTGCCTACAAAAAACAAGCGCGGGTTTGGGTCGAGGGGGAGCACCTGTGCCAAGCGGTCCTGGCGCAAGGTCTGACACCGGCCTTGGCTGTTTTCTCAGAGTCATTTTGGCCTCCAAGTCAAGCTTTGTATGCACAAACTGCTACTAAAAATATAGTATTTCCTGTTCGCCTGTTTAAAGAACTGAGCGCCTTGGAGTCCCCGTCTGGCTTCGGTTTTGTGTTGGATCTGCCGCAGTCCGTGGCCATCGAATCCAAAGCGCCTACAGTGATTCTGGATCGTGTCCAGGACACGGGTAACGTCGGCTCCATTTTGCGAAGCGCAGCAGCGTTTGGATTCTGTCAAGTGCTCGCGCTGAGGGGCAGCGCGCTCTTGTGGTCGCCCAAAGTGCTGCGTGCTGGTATGGGCGCGCATTTTGGGCTTCGCTTGTTTGAAGGCCTGGAGATGGCGCAGTTGGATGCCTTGAAAATTCCGATGCTGGCGACCAGTTCCCATGTGGGCAACTTTATCCACCGTCAAGCCTTGCCCACACCTTGCGCTTGGGTCTTGGGCCACGAAGGGCAGGGCGTGAATCCCGAGCTTTTGGCGCGGGCTGCGATGACAGTTCGCATCGCCCAGCCCGGCGGCGAAGAGTCGCTCAACGTGGCTGCTGCCGCCGCAATTTGCCTGCATGCCAGTTCGAACAGTGACTGAACCGATCAGGGTAGTCTTTGGCAGGTTCATCCCCAGGTCTCGAAGGGCGCAGAAAGCAAAAATTAGCCCCCTCGGAGGCGCAGAGTCATACAAAGGGTTCGAGCGTGAGGGCATCGTATAATCAGAGGCTTTTCCAAGCACCCTCCCACCCAAGCGTCTTACAGGCCACACCACTCACACAGCAGCGTTCAAAGGCAGCGGCGATAGTCGTCACTTGATCACGCTTGGGTTAACCGTATTCAATTCGGAGAACCTAGTGCTTTTGTCTCTCAAGGCCACCGCGCCCAAAGCCATTCTGGCACTTGCCGATGGCACCATTTACACAGGTATTTCCATCGGAGCCGCAGGCGCCACTGTCGGCGAAGTGGTGTTCAACACCGCCATGACGGGTTATCAGGAAATCCTGACCGACCCCAGTTATTGCCAACAAATCGTCACGCTGACCTACCCGCACATTGGCAACTACGGCGTTAACCCACAAGACGTGGAGTCGCGCCAGGTGTTTACCGCAGGTCTGATCATTCGAGACCTGTCGCAGGTCGCATCAAACTTTCGCCAGTCCATGCCCTTGGGTGACTACCTTAAACAGGCGGGGACAGTCGCCATCAGCAATATCGATACCCGTCAGTTGACGCGCCAACTACGCACGCGGGGTGCGCAAAACGGCTGCATTCTCGCTTTGGCCGATGGTGAAGCCGTCACCCAGATGGCGAGAGACAAAGCCATTGCCGCCGCCAAAGCCGCGCCTAGCATGGCCGGGCTGGATCTGGCCAAAGTTGTCAGCGCCAAAGCCGCTTACGAGTGGACAGAAACCGAATGGCAATTGAACCAAGCGGCCTTGAATGGCAAACCTGGTTTTGGCGCGCAAACGACGCCGCGTTTCCACGTTGTCGCCTACGATTTCGGCGTCAAACTCAACATTCTGCGGATGCTGGCCGAGCGCGGCTGCAAAGTCACAGTCGTTCCGGCGCAAACCAGCGCACAGGCCGTGGTGGCCTTGAAGCCCGATGGCATATTCCTCTCCAACGGTCCGGGCGATCCTGGGCCATGTGACTACGCCATCGCCGCTACGCGCGAGCTGATTGAAAACGGCATTCCCACTTTCGGCATTTGCCTGGGCCACCAAATCATGGCCTTGGCCAGCGGTGCAAGCACATTCAAAATGAAGTTCGGTCACCACGGTGCGAACCACCCGGTCAAGGACCTCGATACCGGCCGCGTCAGCATCACCAGCCAAAACCATGGCTTCGCCGTTGATGAAAAATCGCTTCCTTCGAACCTGCGCGCCACCCACGTCAGCCTGTTTGACGGCACCCTGCAAGGCCTGGCACGCACCGAC
>JANOXL010000176.1:0-2726 GCA_031418395.1 Rhodoferax sp.
GGTAATGACGTAGTGGTAACACGAATGTTAACACCCATGTTAACAATTTGTGCTATAAAGCCGCATATTCCAGTTTTTGGTAACTACTCAGCTCCCAAGCGACGCAAAGCAGCCAGTCAGGAGAACTGAGGCTGCAGGGGCTGGCCTGAGAAGACGGAATGCAGGCAGTGCAGCAAGTTGGCCTTTTGCTTCTTCATCGTCGCCAGGTAGGCGCGATTGGTGAAGAAAGTATTTGCGCCCTCCAGGGTGCGAAAGCAGCCGGATATCTTCTGCTTGACCTTGCACATTCGGATGGCCTGCTCGGCCAGATTGTTGGTGAACGGCACGCCCGCTTGGGTCATGAAACGCCAGACATCGTCTCGATGCAGGCGCAGGCGGCGAATCAGGTTGAAGGTGGCGCTTTGTTTGCGCCTGCCGCGCTTGGGGGCGTGCTGCAGATAGTCCTTGTCCTCAGGGTTGAAGGTTTGCGCGCGCGCCAACAGCGCATCCCATTGTGTGGCATACCAAAGCTGGCGCTCTTGGGGCAGCGCCGCTCCCCGCTGGCAGACCTCCTTGTTGGCCATCAGCAGCACATCCATCATCTGCTGGGCCCAGCCATCAAAGGGCTTGTCCTGCTCATGCGCCAACACCAGCTCGCGCAGGTGGTGCGCGTTGCACAGGCTGTGCGTGCAGTCCAGCTCTTTGTAGCTGGCCAGCCCATCATGCACCAGCGTGCCGCGCACCCCGCCCAAGAGCCCCAGCTCGTCAAAGGCCTGGCTGCCGCGTTTGGCGTGTTGCCCCAGCCACGTCAGATTCTGCGTGACCAGGCAATGCAGCCAGTGCAGTTTGCCTTTGACACGGATGCCGCTTTCGTCGGCATGCACCACGGGGGCGCTTTGGACGGCTTGCCCTATGCTGGCCACCGTGCCAGCCAGCGCCTGGGCCGCCTGGCGGTTGAACTGCAGCACGCTGGCCTGCGAGAGATCAAGCCCAAAGGCGTCTTGCATGACCTCGCAGACGCGCGCCAGCGGTATCAGGTGTTGTTGGCTCAGGCTCACCGCCATGGCTTTGACGCTGGCGCCGTACTGGGCCGGGGCGTTGAGGCCCGCTGGCCAGGCGCCTTCGTGCCAAGCCCCGCAGGCGCAGCGACCGCCCAGCAGGCGGTGTTCGATGACTTGCATCTGCAAGGGCGGCAGCTCAAACACCTGGCGTCGCTCAAGGATTTCGTGTTCCTGCAACTGGCCGTGGCACACGGCGCAGCGGGGCGATGCTTTGTGCTCAATCACCACATCGATGTGCTGGCTTTGGCGCAGGGTGTTGCCGGGGTGGCCTTTTTGCCCACCGTTGGGGTGCTGGCCGGTTTGCCGCAGGGATTTGGGGGCCGGTTTGCGCAGGCCGTCGCTGGACGGCGGTTGGCTGGAGTTTCTGCTGTTGAGTGACAGTCTTTGTTCGAGCATTTGCACCCGTGCGCCCATCACGCCCAATTGCTTTGTGAGTTCCTGCACCTGCGTCCACAAAAACACAATCAGCTCATCCTTCTGCGCGTGGCTCAGTTGGCTTAGATCAGGTAGGTTCTGCACAGCCTCTATTGTCGCTCTGCTTTTGATAGCGCGTCAAGGGAGGGCTGAGTAGTTACGACAAATAACGGAAAATCAGCCCCTAGGTCTCGTGAAATGGCGTTTTATTGCTATATATTTAGCAGCAATCAAAGCCGCTTCCCACCCGCAGCCACAGCAGGCACCAGCGCCACCACATTCCCCCGCCCCGACGCGCCGAAGGCCTGTTCTTTGAGGATGCCGAGCTGATCGCGCACACCTGCTGCCTTCTCGAATTCGAGGTTCTTGGCGTGCTCCATCATCAGCTTCTCCAGGCGCTTGATTTCACGGGCGATGTCTTTCTCGCTCATGTCTTCCACCTTCGCACGCTGCATGGCGTCGTTCTCGAGGCGCTCCATTTCGCGGCCGGCTTTTTCGCTGTAGACGCCGTCGATCATGTCGCGCACTTTTTTGATGATCGACCGTGGCGTGATGCCGTGTTCGGTATTGAAGGCGATTTGTTTGTTGCGCCGCCGCTCGGTCTCGCCCATGGCGCGTTGCATCGAATCGGTGATGCGGTCGGCATACAAAATCGCGCGGCCATTGAGATTGCGGGCGGCGCGGCCAATGGTCTGGATCAGGCTGCGCTCGGAACGCAAAAAGCCTTCTTTGTCAGCATCCAGAATCGCCACCAGGCTCACTTCGGGAATATCCAGCCCCTCACGTAAAAGGTTGATGCCAACCAATACGTCAAATGCGCCCAGGCGCAGGTCGCGCAGGATTTCGACGCGCTCCACGGTGTCGATGTCGCTGTGCAGGTAACGCACTTTCACGCCGTTGTCGCTCAAATATTCGGTGAGCTGCTCGGCCATTTTTTTGGTGAGCGTGGTGATCAACACGCGTTCGTGTTTTTCGACGCGGATGCGAATCTCCTGCATCACATCATCCACCTGGTTCGTGGCGGGCCGCACTTCGACTTCCGGGTCCACCAGCCCAGTGGGGCGAACCACCTGCTCCACCACCTGACCTGAGTGTTCTTTCTCCCAGGTTGACGGCGTGGCCGACACCAGTACCGCCTGGCGCATGCGCTGCTCGAATTCAGCAAACTTCAGGGGCCGGTTGTCCAGCGCGCTGGGCAGCCTGAAGCCGTATTCGACCAGCGTCGTCTTGCGCGACCGGTCGCCCAAATACATGGCGCCAAACTGGCCGATG
>JANOXL010000177.1:0-23523 GCA_031418395.1 Rhodoferax sp.
TCGAGATGCACATCGACGGCCTGCCCAACCTGAGCATCAAAATTACTTAAGGGCGCTGTCTCGCCCTATTGGGTGAAGCCCCAGGAGCCTGGGCGGCAGTTATGCTGCGTCTTCAGTTGCGGTAGTTGTCACACGTTTGGCAACCCACATACCGCCGACCATGGCCAGCACAAAGATCATGACATCCGTGCTGCCAGACAGCAAAGACGCAAGAGCCGGACCGGGGCAATAACCGGACAGGCCCCAGCCCACACCAAACAGCGCGGCGCCCATCAGGAGTTTGACGTCGATGCCCTGGCGGGTCGGCAAGTGAAAGTTGTCATCGGCCAGCGGCTTGGCGCGCCGGGGTGTCAACCAGAAGGCCACCAGCGTCACCAGCAGCGCGCCACCCATCACAAAGGCGAGGCTCGGATCCCAAAAACCTTTCTCCGCACCGCTTGAAATGCCCTGCGCCAAGCCGCCGATATCCAGAAAAGCCAGCACCTTGGCCGGTTGTGTCATGCCACTCACCACCAAACCGATGGCAAACACCGCGCCTGACAACAGCGCCCAGAGAGTACGTTGAATCATGTCGTTGTCTCCCGTGCCGCCGTCAAGCCGCTGTCCATTTGACGACGGCCACCGTGGCCATACCCAGCGCCATGAAAGTGACTGTCGCCGCCACCGAACGCATCGATCTGCGCCCGATACCACACACGCCGTGCCCGCTGGTGCAGCCAGAGCCCAAAATCGTGCCAAACCCCACCAACAGGCCGGCCCCGCCGAGGAGCCAGGGCGACCGCGGCGTCATCATCGTTTGACCCAGCGCGTTCATTGTCAGTACACCCGCCCCAATCAGCCCCAAAAAGAAGGCCCAGCGCCAGGCGCGGTCTTCGTCATTGCGCGGGCCAGGTGCGAGCAGGCCGCCCGCGATGCCACTGATACCCGCCACACGGCCCAGGCCCAGCAGCAGAATCCAACTGGCCAGGCCAATCAAAATGCCGCCCAAGAGCGATTGCACAAATGGATGAAGGGACTGAAGCATGGTCGATTCCGAAATTGAGGCCGTGATCCGGCTCGGGCAAAAAGGTGGCAGAGCATACCGCACAGTCCTGCCGCATCGGTTATAAACCGGCGATGAACCCGATTCAGCTCTTTGACACAGCCTCCAGCACCTACACCTACGTGCTGTTTGACGAGGCGACACGCGACGCCTTGATCATCGACCCGGTGGACGACCAGCTCGAGCGCGACCTGGCCACCTTGCGCCAATACGGCCTGAAACTCGCCTGGACGGTGGAAACCCACGCGCATGCCGATCACATCACCAGCGCCGGCCTGCTTGCCGAGCACATGGGCGCCAAGACGGCAGCGCCCGCGGGCTGTGGCATCACCACCGCCTCGGTTCAAATGAAGGCTGGCGACACACTGGCATTTGGCCAGCAGCACATCGACGTCTGGCACACTCCCGGCCACACCGAGGGCAGCATGTGTTTTGTGTGGCGACCGGCGTCTGCTGGAAACACGGCAACCCACGTCTTTACTGGCGACACCTTGTTGATCAACGGCTGTGGCCGCACCGATTTTCAATCCGGCAGCGCCGAATCTTTGTACCGCAGCATCACCGAGCAACTGTTTGCGCTGCCTGACGACACTACAGTTTGGCCCGGGCACGACTACAAAGGCCAGAGCCATTCCACCATCGGCGAGGAGAAACGCAGCAATGCGCGTATTTCGGGCAAATCACTGTCAGAGTTTGTCGCGGTCATGGACCACCTGAACCTGCCCAAACCCAAACGAATTGAGGAAGCCGTGCCCGCCAATCAACACTCCGGTCTGCGCCACGACGCCGACGCCCCTGCATCTGCTGAAAGCTCCATCGCCGGCCCCAACCAAGTCCGCCCAGCCAGCGGCTACGCGGGCGACGTATCGCCGCAACTGGCCTGGCAGTGGGTACAGAGCGGAAAAGCCGTACTGGTCGATGTGCGCTCAGACGCAGAACGCGAGTGGGTCGGCTTCATTCCAGAGGCCAAACCTGTGGCCTGGAAACAGTGGCCCGGCATGGCCATGAACCCGAATTTCGACGCCGCGGTGCAAGCGGCCGTGCCGGCGGGCGGCAAAGTGCTGCTGCTGTGCCGCAGTGGCGTGCGCTCCATCGCCGCGGCCAAACGCGCCACCGAGTTGGGCCTCTTGGCCTACAACATCCTGGAAGGTTTCGAGGGTGACCCGGACAGCCTCGCCCACCGGGGGCAAAAAGGTGGCTGGCGGATGCGGGGTTTGCCGTGGCGGCAAAACTGAGGGTTTCGGGTGTTTTTGATTTAATCAAAAATAATAGCAAACTATTAAATATTCACGAGACCTAGAGCCCTATTTTTCCTCTAAATCCAAATCAGATCAATATTTGTTAACACCCATGTTAACAAATTCATTGGCGATGTTGTTCATAGTTGAAAGCACGCCGACAACTGAGCCCGGCTTTAGTTCACGCGCAGTTGCCGTTCAATTTCCGCTCAAACGCCAGTCAAAACCGGCCGCCGCGCCAGTACCTCCGCTGCCACGCCTTCATAGGCGCGGGCGAGCTGCAACACCTCGCCATCGGCCTGCGGTTTGCCGATGATTTGAATGCCCATGGGCAGGCCCGCTGCGTTGAACCCGGCAGGCAGGCTGATACACGGCAGCCCGGCGAGGGTGGCATAAATCGTCACCTCCATCCAGCGATGGTAGGTGTCCATGGCGCGCGTGCCGTTGGTGGTTTTGATCTCTTGCAGCCAGCGCATCGCGGCGTCAAATGGCCACACCTGCGCGGTGGGCAGTGCCAAAAAGTCGTGGGTTTCAAATAGCTTCAACAGGTGCTGGTAAAACGCCGTGCGTTGCACACTGGCGGCCATCAGCGCATTGCCGGTCAACCCGGCGGACTGGTCATACTCCCAAAGCGCCTCGGCCTTGATGTGGGCGCGGTTGGCGGGGTTGACCAAATGCGGCGCGAGGCGGTTGGCGATCAGCGCGCGGCGCCACACAAGCCAGGCTTGCCAGACGGTCTCTGGGGAATAGCCCAGGCCTGTCGGCTCAATGGCTGCACCGACACTGGCCAGCCGCTGAAGTGCTTGCTCACAAACCTCCAAAATACCGTCTTCCATCGGCAAATAACCACCGAGGTCACCGAGCCAGCCAATTTTTGCTTTTTTGATATCAATTGCGCCATCAAGTCCGAACAATTGTGCTTGACGAGCTATCGAAAGAGGAGCGCGCGCATCGTAACCTGATTGAATCTCCAGCAGCCGCGCGAGATCGTCCACGGTCCGCGCCATCGGCCCCTCGGTACCCAGTTGGCTAATGAAAGCGTCGACCGTCGGCCACATCGGCACCCGGCCCTGGCTAGGGCGGAATCCGTACACGTTGTTCCAAGCGGCCGGGTTGCGCAGGCTACCCATGAAGTCTGAGCCATCCGCTACAGGCAACATGCGCGTGGCCAGCGCCACGGCTGCACCTCCGCTACTGCCGCCAGCCGTCTTGGAGAGATCAAACGGGTTGCGCGTCGAGCCAAACACTTCGTTGAAACTGTGGGAGCCCAGTCCGAACTCAGGCACATTGGTTTTGCCGATCACGATAGCACCCGCTGCCTTCATGCGGCGGACCATCAGGCCGTCTTCGCTGGGCACGAAGTCGCGCATCAGGGGTGAGCCCATCGTGTTGCGGATGCCTTTGGCATTGGCCAGGTCTTTGATAGCCTGCGGCATGCCGTGCATCCAGCCCATTGAGCCGCGGCCGTTTTTTCGCAACATCGCGTCAAAGCTATCGGCCTCGGCCAGCAGCGTCGCTTCGTCCCGCAGGCTGACGATGGCGTTGACGTGCGGGTTGACGCGCGCGATTTGTGCAAGATAGGCTTGCATGACCTCGCGGCAGGAGACGGTTTTGCTGTGGATCGCTTCGGAGAGCGCGTCCGCTGAGAAGTTGGTGATCACGGTTGTTTTCGAGTGGTCATAAGTCACGGAGTAGGCCTTTAGTTGAAAGCTCAACACAAGCACGCAAGAGGCAACGTTCGCTACGGCAGCGTGCAGTATCGAAGCAAAATTTATGCAGTTCGATTTTGATACGGCCCGAGGAACTTCTCGCCGTTAAAGTGAATCATGTGCTCAGGCGCATCTGCAAGCCAAACCTCTGTCTCCCAGGCGATGTCTTTGGCAAATTGGCGGTAGATAGCGCGGTCAGGAAAAGCAGTCACCAAAATCACCTCGCCAGTGCAGTTCTCCGTCAATTCCAGCAAAGTCTTGCGACGCAACTCAGTGATTGGATTGGCGGTGGTAACGGCTTCAATCAAATACAGCCAATTTTTGGCTTTGGAATATGCCACGACATCTGGCAACTTGTCGTGCGATAGTTCAAAAAATTGGAGGGCGTCCAGAGCGGATTTGTTGACGAACAACCCTTTATCGGCCGTATCTCCCACGTAAAGGACTTCCGCCCCAAATCCAAAAATAGGCAAAAAACTTTCAATGATTGCTTTTTGGAGCTGGTTATGGCCACCGGGCGAAAAGCTTATTGCGACGTTGCCTGAAATTTTCACTTGAATACGCGCCAGATTTCTGTCGCGCTTCAATTGATCCGCCAACGACGGTCGCCCTGCTATGAAAGATTGAACGGCCTTCGACCATTGTGGAGTGCCGAATTGGCGAACTGCGGCAACGGCGGCTGGGTGCAGCGCGTAGCCGCGTGTACCGTCGTTGGTATTGGCATCGGGGTTTTCGGCGCTTTTCAACACCACGAGGGCTTCAACTAGAAGCACCAAATCCTTACGGCGGATGTCGTCGTAGGAACTGTCAGCGATGTCTTCTCCTAGATTTGAATTCATAAATGCAATTACCTGCCGCGACAACAACCGGTGGCCTTCGACGTTGCTTTTGGCATTTGCCCAAGAAACTCCGGGTTTGATGCCCGCGACCGCTAAAAAGGCCTTTGCCATTCTTTCTTTTCGCCGGTGGGTCAAGTCGCCCAAAGGAATACCCAAGCCCGCCAGCGCGTCAAGCGCTTGACCAACCAGTGTCTCAATTTTTGATTTGGAGGCCAAAGGACTCAAGCCGCCAGCAATTGCAATTGCGAGGGATTGCGTTTGCGAGATACCGCCGCCTTGTCCAAGCGCTTTGCTGAATCCAGATAGGCCCTAAGGCTCCCCGCTACGGCATAAGCCATTAGGGGAGGCACAGCATTGCCGATTTGGTTGAAAGCGCTAGTCTCGCTGCCGCAAAATTCAAACCAATCTGGAAAGCTTTGGAGGCGCGCGCCTTCGCGCACAGTCAAGCGACGGCGGCGACCGTCTTGAAGGGTTACGCGGTGCATATCGCCCGTAGCTCCCGCGAGGTTGCGGCAGGTCACAGTGCGCGCAGGTCGATCCATGTGTAAGTCGCGCGGCGTGATACAGCTAGAGGCTTTTTCGTAGTTGGCTACATAAGCGTCCATGCTGGCCGTCAAAAACTTGGAGTCGGCATGAATTTGGAGGGCTAGATCGCCTACCGCATCACCCGCCGTCACCAGTTTGCCTAGCGGCACGGGGTAGTGAAACTCACCACGATGACCGACAACGATGACCCGCTCGCGGTTTTGTGGCACACCGTAGTGGACAGCGTTGAGCAGCTTGAATTCAACGACATAGCCCAGCCTTTCGAGAGCGTCGATGACGGCGTCGAGGTAGTCTTTGTTGCGATACATCAGGCCACGCACGTTTTCAAACATCCAGATATCAGGCTGGGCTTGCTCTACCGCGCTGATGAACGCCGGAAAGCCGTCTCGCGCATCACGAATGCCACGCTGGTGGCCACCCACGCTGAATGGTTGGCAGGGCGGCCCGCCAATCACCACTTGAGCTTTCGGAAACACATAGTCTTTGTCAAGCTTCGCCTGCACGCACTCGCCGAGCAGATTGTGGCGATATGTGGCGCAACAATCAGCGTCCATTTCAAAACCCAGGGTATCGAATCCTTGAGCTTCGAAACCCAAGGCGAGACCACCGCAACCAGCGAATAAATCCAGAACCAAGGGGCTTCCAGAAGGTTGCGGGCGCAAGGCGGCTTCAAGGTGTTTGGGATACGTCATACTTGACCAAGTCTAATGCACTTCTCTGAGAAGGATTGTGGCAACAAAGCACCGTCGCAAAACCTGAATCAATTCAACAAAATGAATTTATAGTGACGCTCAAATGACATTTCTCGCCTTGGATATCGGAAACACCCGCCTCAAGTGGGCCACCTACGAAGCACCGTTGGCCGGTGCCAAACCCCTGGCCAGCGGAGCCGAGTTTTTGGAGAACATCGACAAACTCGCCGACGGCCCTTGGGCGGAACTGCCTGCGCCAACCCGCATGCTCGGCTGCGTCGTGGCCGGTGACGGCATTCGCCTGCGCGTGCAAGAGCAGATCGAACAGGTGGCGCATTGGGATTTGGCGGTGAATTGGGTCGTCGCCAGCGAGGCAGAAGCCGGCTTGACCAATGGCTACGACTTCCCAACCCGCCTGGGCGCTGACCGCTGGGTCGCCATGGTGGGCGCCTGGCACCGTATGTTGGGGCAAGTCACGACAGGCGCGGGAAAACCAGCCGCCGCGCGCCCGCTGGTGGTGGTCATGGTGGGTACCGCAGTCACGGTGGAAGCGATTGACGCCACCGGTAAATTTTTGGGCGGCTTCATTCTGCCGGGTCACGGCATCATGCTTAAAGCGCTGGAGTCCGGCACGGCGGGCTTGCACGTACCCACCGGCGAAGTCGTCAGCTTCCCCACCAACACCAGCGACGCGCTGACCAGCGGCGGCACCTTCGCCATTGCCGGTGCAATTGAACGTATGGTGCAACACGTGCGTCGCCACTGCGGCGCAGAACCGCTGTGTTACATGACCGGCGGCGCGGGCTGGAAGATGGCCCCGGCGATGAACGTGCAGTTTGAGCTGGTGGACAACCTGATTTTCGACGGCTTGCTGGAGATTGCGGCAAGCCGTGGGCGGGCGTGAATTGCCCGACTATCGTACCCAATTTGGGGTTTATTGGCCTCTAAAAATACGGTTCAGGCTAATATTTGGTATTTTTTGACCTCTGGGTCTCGTGTTTATTGAATAGTTAGCTATATATTTAATAGCATTGCATAAAATAGCAATCGGCGAGGCCACCTTGTCGCCTTTTTGCTGAACAACCGAGTGACGCGATTACGGCCTCTACCCAGTTGCCCACACACGTTTGGGTCGCCGCCCAGACCCCCTACAACCTCGCCAGCCCATCCACCGCCTGAAACATGGATTGGCGGGCTTGCGAGATGACCTGGCCCTTCCAGGCGTCGGTGTCGGTGTAAAACGCGTCGAGCAGTTGCTGTTTGATCTGGCGGGCCAGATCGCCTGGCGCTTGCGGGTTCACATTGAGCCAGTGTTCAGCCCTGAGCGCGTAGGAGACGTCTTGCATCGGCAGCGTGCCGTATTCCATCGCGATGCCGGTGGACTCAGCCTTGGGGCACTCTTGGCTCAGCGACATCCACATCAGGCCGGTGAGAAAAGCGGACGAAGACGAGCCGTCATAAATCGACGTAACCGGCGTCGCGCTTGCGCCCGTACCCCCACCCCACCAGGCCCGCGCCCGTGCCACGGTGGCCGCGTCATCCAACCCGGCATAAATGCGCTCACCCAGGCCGCTGGGGCCCAGACCCGTATGGAGGTCAATCCAGGCGACTTTCGCCGCTTGTCCACACTGCTGGCGCAACACGCCACGCAGGGTCTGGTTGCTCCAGGTCGGCGCTGTTCCACCAAAAAACAGGCCTTGAGGGAACTCATGTTGCCCGCGTGAAAACGCCGCCTGAAAGGCAGGCATGCCACGGGTATTGATGAAATTGTCAACCGCGGCCGCATTGGCCGCGTCCGGTGGCCAGACTTTGGGTACCAGTAATTCGGCGATTTCGCGGTAGGGCTCGTTCACCGGAAGGGGCTTGGAGAAATCGTGAAAATTGCGGTTCAAGTCGACGTTTTCATGCGTCGTGCGCCGCACATGCGAAAAGCCATAAGGGTTCAAGGCATGGATGTACAAGACCGCCACATCTTTGGCGCGGGCATGGGCCAGCCACTCGGCGTCATGAGCGGCAAACACCTGCACGCCGCTGCCGCAGTAACCCTCCACACCGTGGCAGGCACTGCTGAGGATGAGCAGGTTTTTCGCGTTCAGCGGGCCGCTGCGTGCGACGTCCATCGCCAACACTTCGCCATCCCGCCCTTTGAGCGGGTGGACGTGGGACTCGATGCTTAAACCGGCGGTGGCTGCACCCTCGAGAAACTTGACGCGTGCCTCCTGGTAACTGGCGCTAAAGGCTGCTGCGACGCCGATCATGCGACGGCCTCCACGGTGGCTTTCAAGCTGCCAGCCATTTACGCTCTGGCCTGTAAATGGGCGGGCACGGGCTCTTTGAACCAGGCTTCTGTCAATTGCACCCAGTAGGTCGCTCCCAACGGGATCAGCTCGTCGTTGAAGTCATAACTCGGGTTATGAATCATGCACGGACCGGCTCCGTGGCCGATCTCGCGGTGTGAGCCGTCGCCATTGGCGATAAAGCAATACGCGCCGGGTTTGGCCTGCAACATGTAGGCAAAATCTTCCGCGCCCATGGTGGGTTCTTGCGGGCGCACGTTGTCTGCGCCGACGATGCTCGCCATCACCTTGCGGCAAAACTCTGCCTCGTGCGGCGAATTGATGGTCGGCGGGTAATTGCGCGCAAACTCAAATTCACACGTGGTGCCGTAGGCCGCCGATGTGTGCTCGGCGATTTCTTTCATACGTGCTTCGATCAGGTCCAGCACCTCAATGCTGAAGGTGCGCACGGTGCCCTGCAGCTCGCAGCTATCGGGAATCACGTTGGTGGCTTCACCGGCGTGGATCATGGTGACCGAAATCACGCCGGCGTCAATCGGTTTTTTGTTGCGGCTGATGATGGTTTGGAAGGCTTGCACCATTTGGCAGGCAATGGGTACCGGGTCCACCGTGTTGTGCGGTAGCGCGGCATGGCCGCCTTTGCCTTTGATGGTGATCTTGAACTCGTTGCTGGAGGCCATCACGGGCCCCGCGCTCACGGCAAAAGTGCCTACATTCGTTCCTGGCCAGTTGTGCATGCCAAACACGGCTTCGACCGGGAATTTCTCAAAAAGGCCGTCTTTGATCATCTCGCGCGCGCCACCACCACCCTCTTCGGCCGGCTGGAAAATCAAATACACGGTACCGTCAAAATTGCGGTTTTTGGCGAAATGCTGCGCCGCAGCAAGCAGCATAGCGGTGTGGCCGTCGTGGCCGCAGGCGTGCATCTTCCCAGGGATCTTGCTGGCGTGGGCGAAGGTGTTGAACTCTTGCATCGGCAAGGCGTCCATGTCGGCGCGCAGGCCAATGGCGCGGCTCGAAGTGCCTGCTTTCACAATGCCCACCACCCCGGTGGTGCCCATGCCCCGGTGAATCGGAATGCCCCAGTCGGTAAGTTGTTTGGCCACAATGTCTGCTGTGCGGACTTCTTCAAAACACAGTTCCGGGTGGGCATGGATATCGCGGCGGATGGCGGCAATCGAAGCCGCTTGGGTAACGATGGAATCGATGGTTTTCATCTAAGTGCTCCTGTACCCTACAGTCTAAACCCGTTGCCCCCGGGCTGTCTTTGGGGGGTTTCCCCGCTTTTGGGACGCTCGGTCACTCCTTGGCTTCGGGTTGGATGCCGCGCAGGGGAGTCCATTGAATGACGGATCATTGGGATTACTATTGGCGAAGCATCCCGCTCTTTCCAGCCAGGCCCACTTCCATGACCGTCACCACCCTCCACCCAGTGACCCACCAGGTGCTTGGCGCCTGCCCCCACGATTGCCCGGACACCTGCTCCCTCGTCACCACCGTTGAAAACGGCATCGCCATCAAAGTGCATGGCAACCCGAACCATCCTCAGACCGGTGGCGTGTTGTGCCACAAAGTTTCGAGATACACCGAGCGCACCTACCATCCCGAGCGCATTTTGTATCCACTCAGACGCAGCGGCCCCAAGGGTTCCGGGCAGTTTGAACGGGTGAGTTGGGACACGGCGTTGTCAGATATTGCGGCACGCCTGAAACACATCGCCAGCCGGGGGCCGCGAGGCGCTGAGGCCATTCAGCCCTATAGCTATTGCGGCACGATGGGCCTGGTGCAGGGCGAATCCATGGCCATGCGCTTTTTCAACCAACTCGGCGCGGCGCAGCTGGATCGCACCATCTGCTCGGCTGCCGGTGGTGAAGGCCTGGTGCAGACGCTGGGCGCCAAAGTCGGCATGCGGGTTGAGTTTTTTGCCGAATCCAAGCTGATTCTGATCTGGGGCAGCAACTCGATCACCAGCAACCTGCATTTCTGGCGCTACGCGCAGACGGCTAAACGCCGTGGCGCGAAGCTGATTTGTATTGACCCGCGCAAGTCGGAAACCGCCGAAAAATGCCACGAACACATCGCGCTTTTGCCGGGGACCGACGCGGCGTTGGCTTTGGCGCTAATGCATGAGCTGATCACCCATGACTGGCTGGACCACGATTATTTGAACCAGCACACTCTGGGCTGGCCGCAACTGCGCAGCCGGGCCTTGTTGTGGCCGCCCGAACGGGCGGCGGCGGTCTGCGGCATCAGCGCTGAGCAGGTGAGGTCACTTGCCCGTGATTACGGTGCCTGTTTCACGCAGAAGCAGCCCGCCGCCATTCGCATGAACTACGGCCTGCAGCGCGTGCGTGGCGGTGGCAACGCGGTGCGCGCCATCGCCTGCCTGCCCGCCCTGATTGGCGCCTGGCGACACCGCGCGGGGGGCATGTTGATGTCCAGCTCCGGCGAGTTTGGCCATGACAAGGCGGCTTTGCAGCGCCCGGATTTGCTCACCGCTCAAGGCCGCGCTACCACGCGCACTATCAATATGAGCACGATTGGGGACGATTTGCTGCGCCCTGCTTCGCCCACCTTTGGCCCGCAAATCGAAGCACTGATCGTCTACAACAGCAACCCGGTCGCGGTGGCGCCCGAGTCTGGCAAAGTGGTGCAGGGTTTTGAGCGTGAAGACCTTTTCACCGTGGTGCTGGAACACTTTCAGACCGACACTGCCGATTACGCCGACTACATCCTGCCCGCGACGACACAGCTCGAACACTGGGACATTCATCCCGCCTACGGCCACACCGATGTGGTGCTGAACCGCCCGGCGATTGCACCCATCGGGGAAGCCAGGCCGAATAGTCAAATTTTTCGCGAACTCGCCGCCGCCATGGGTTTTACGGATGCGTGTTTTGCCGACGACGACGAGACGATATGCCGACAGGCCTTTGGCTCCAAGCTCGATTTCGACACCTTGCAGAACCAGGGTTTTGCGCCGTTACCCGTCCAGGCGGCGCCGTTCGCTGAAGGCAAGTTCCCAACGCCTTCTGGCAAGTGCGAATTCTTCAGCGCCAGATTAGAGGCGCAGGGCCAGGATGGCCTGCCCGATCACATTGACAACTATGAGGCCGCGGGCACATCTACGGAATTTCCCCTGGCCATGATTTCGCCACCTGCGCGCAACTTTTTGAACTCCAGTTTCGTCAACGTGCAGAGCCTGCGCGACGTCGAGGGCGAGCCGATTCTCGAGATACACGCCGACGACGCCCGCACGCGCGATATCGAGACTGGCAACCTGGTGCGTATTTTCAACACACGCGGTGAACACCGTTGCAAAGCGGTGGTTTCGGCGCGTGCGCGCCCTGGCGTCGTCCACGGCTTGGGTGTCTGGTGGCGCAAATTCGGGCTGGACGGCCACAATGTCAACCAACTCACAAGCCAGAAACTGACCGACATGGGACGAGGGCCAACTTTTTACGACTGCCTGGTACAAGTGGCGCGCGTGGACTGACCGGGCGAGCTTTTTTTCACCACGCAAGGCTACGGAATGCCGCGTACCGCCTTGCACCTCCACGTGCGGCGACGTCAGGGCACCGCCGCGTGATAATGCGCTGCACCATGTCAGAGCCGCTGCCAGCAACACCCCTTCGCATCCTGCATCTGGAGGATTCACTGCCAGACCACCAGCTCGCCACGCGCGCACTGGTCAAGGCAGGTTTGGCTTGTGTTTTGACCCGCGTGGACAAGTTGGATGCGTTCGCGCGCCTGTTGCAGGGCGATGCAAGTTTTGACGTCGTCCTGGCCGACCACCAGTTGCTGGGGTTTACGGCTATCGACGCCTGGCAGGCCAATGCCGACATCCCGAACAAGCCACCTTTTGTCCTGCTCTCCGGCGCAATTGGCGAGCGCGCAGCGGTTGAAGCCATCAAACTGGGCTTTGCCGACTACCTCGCCAAAACTGACCTGCCGCGCCTGGGCCCGGTGATCCAGCGCGCCATGGAAGTTCATCACACGCGTTTGGCCAAAGAAAAGGCCGACGCCGATCTGGTCGCTTCTGAAAAACGTCTGGCCGATTTCACTGGGCATCTGCAACGCGCCATCGAAAAGGAACGCGCCGCCATCGCCCGTGAAATTCATGACGAGGTGGGCGGGGCGCTGGCGGCCATCGGTTTTGATTTGGGCTGGATCACCCGCCATAGCGCGGATGAAGCCACGCTCGACCATGTGCGGCAGGCCAGCGGCATGTTGCAGCAGGCTATGAGCGCGAGCCAGGCCATCATGATGAACCTGCGCCCGCCCATTCTTGACCAAGGTCTGGTCGCGGCGCTGGAGTGGCTGTGCAGCGGGTTTGAGCGGCGCAGCGGCATACGCACTGTGCTGGCGTGCCATGCTTACGCCAATGTGGTCGCTGCGCAATTCACCCGGAGTATTGAGCTGGTCGCCTATCGCACGGCCCAGGAGGCCCTGACCAATATTGCCAAACATGCACAGGCTAGCCTGGTCAAAGTCGAACTGTCAGACGCGGGCGGCACCTTGACGCTGGAGATCACCGACAACGGCTGCGGCATCAGCGATGCTGCACTCAACAAGCCGAAGTCTTTCGGACTCAGGGGTTTATCGGAGCGCGCCCGTGCCGTGGGCGGTTGGCTGGACATCAGTCGCCACACAGGAACCGAAACACCGGGTACCGCCATCATTCTGTCGGTGCCACTGGACGCGCTGGATTCCCGCTTCCAGGATTCAGTTTTCCTGGCCGCAGAAGGGTCACTCGCATGATCCGCGTGATTTTGTGTGACGACCACGCGATGCTGCGCCGTGGCATCCGCGACACCTTGAGTGAAGCGGTGGACATCAAAGTCACGGCCGAAGCCGCCAGTTATTCGGAAGTGCGCGAAGCCCTTCGAGGCCAACCCTGCGACGTTTTGCTGCTGGACTTGAACCTGTCCGGTCGCGGCGGTATGGACGTTCTGGCCAGTGTGCGCGAGTCGCACCCGGACGTGAAAGTGCTGATCGTCTCGATGTACCCGGAAGACCAATACGCGATTCGCTGCCTCAAAGCAGGCGCGCAGGGCTACGTCAACAAAGGCGGCGACCCTTCTGAGCTGGCTAAAGCTGTTCGCGCCGTGATGCAGGGGCGCAAATACATCACACCCGAGTTGGCGCAGATGCTCGTGGACAACCTCAACACACCTGCGGATGCCAGCCTGCATGACGCGCTGAGTGAACGTGAAATGCAGACCTTATTGAAAATTGCCTCGGGTAAACGCCTCTCGGATATCGCGGTTGATTTGATGTTGAGCCCCAAAACCGTGAGCGTGTACCGCTCGCGCCTGTTGGAAAAACTCAAGCTGACCAACAACGCGGAGTTGACGGTGTACGCGATCCGCAACGGGCTCGTGTAGACGCGCGATAAGGCCTCAGTTACATTTTTCCGAGGCGACCCAGACGCTCAGAGGCCGTGACGACGTCGGTCAGGCGAATCCCAAATTTTTCGTTCACCACCACAATTTCCCCTCGCGCAATCAGGTGGCCGTTGACCAACACATCGACCACTTCACCGGCCATGGTGCCCAGCTCCACCACCGAGCCGGTGCCCAGTTGCAGGATTTGCCGAACGGCCAGCTTGGTGCGGCCGAGTTCCACCGACAACTGGACAGGAATATCCAGCACCCGGGTGAGGTCGGGGGTGGGGACCTGTTTTTCCGGCTCAGCCATCAGACGGCTCCTGCTTCATTCGCAGCGGTCAGATCCCGCTCGATGCGGATCGCCTGATGGCCCGATTGGGTTTTCAAGCGCCCCTCAAACAAAGGCAATCCTTCGGGTGTCGTCAAAATTTGCGGCTGCTCCCCCAACTCGATGAAGTCTCCAGCTCGCAGCGCGAGAAGGCCCGCCAGGTCGGTGTCCACCGGTGCGCAGCGTGCGTACACAGAGACCTCCAGTGCCCGCACCTCACGCGTGAGCGCGGTCAACCAGCGCCTGTCTTGCTGCACAAAATCACCCCATGTGGGGGACTCCAACACGTCGCGAATCGGCGCCAGGCTGGCCCAGGGCAAAGCCACCGTCAGTCGGCCCAACACGTCGCCGATTTGAACCTGAAACACGCTGACATACAGGCGCTCCAGCGCAGTCGCAACATGCGCCTGGCGCACGTCGATTTCCAGCCGATCCAGCTCAAAGGTCAAACCGCCCACGCCGCTCCAGGCTTGTGAGCTGGCGGCCATTGCCATGCCTAACAATCGTTGCACGGCTTGCAGACCCATCGAGGCGAAGCAGCGTGCATCCGGCGCCTGGGGCATCTTGCCGCTGCCGCCGTACAACAAGTCAACTACCACGTCAGCCAGCGCCGCGTCACACAGTAATAAGCCCTGGCCCGCCAATGGCCGCAGATTGACAACCGCGCAACCCGATGGCACCGCCGTTTCGTCCAGAAAATCGCTATACCGCCGGGTCAGCACCGTTTGCCCGGCAATCTGCACGTGGCGCCCCAATAACGCAAAAAAACCATTACGCAAGCCCCGCAACAGGCGCAGATTGATCACCTCCAGCGCAGGGGTTTGGCTACGGGTCAAGCGCGGCAGGCTTTGCCAATCAAAAGCCACCGGTTCACCCGGCTGCACATCATGCCCGCCAAAGGCGCCCAGGCCACCCATTGCCCCGCCCGCCAAGCTGCTTTCTCCGCCAGGCGGAGGGTCGGCACCGGCCATGCCTTGCATCAGGGCGTCAATCTCGGCTTGCGACAGGATGCCAGGCTCGCTCATGGCCGCGACTCCTGATCCATTTTGTCCAAAATGCGCTGCGCCAGCGCCGGGTCGGTGCTGTCAATCGACTCCAACACCGAGGCTTCCATCTGCGCGCTCAAGCCGCTGAGCAAGAGCGCCGCACGGCGGGCGCCACTTTGTGCGCCGCTGCGCCGGGCTTCGCGTTCGTCCAGTAGGGTCACCAGCATGTCATCCAGCGCTTGGCGTGCTGTCGAATTGATCGCCTGCGTGCGGGCGATGCGCTGCACGATATCGGCGCGCTGGCGTGGCGGCACGTTTTGCAACACGCGGGTGGCCAGTTCCAGATCTACCAGCGTCAAAATCGCCGCGGCCACCTGCGGGTGCTCAGCCACCAGAAGCTGAACAACGGTCGGTAACTCGGCGCGTTTGAGGCGCTCCAGGCCATGGCCGGGCTCAACCGGCAGGTTCGGCGACGCCGGGTCACCCTCCTCGGACATGGGCGCGTCAGCGGCAAAGGCCTGCAGCCCGAAGGCTTGATTCAACATGTTGCGCACGTAGCGGCTGGAGTCGGACATCAGCCGGCTCTGGCGCGTCGCCAGGTCTTCAAACTCGTCAAAGTTCACGTCCACCGGGCTTTGCAGCGCCGGCTTGGGCGATTGCGCGACCTCGGCAATAGCCACCTTCAATTGATGCGCCTGTTCGGCGGGTAACTGGTCGAAAATCGACGCGGCTTCCTCCTTGCCCAGAAGCAGCATCAGGGCAGCGGCGTTGTGCAGCGCGTCGTTGGGGTTCATGGCAATTGCTGTGTCTGCGCGTTAGTGCAAAAGTTGCGGACGGTCTGTTAGTGGGTCTGTCAGTGGGTCTTTAAGTTGGTCCGCATCCTGTCCGCCTTGCAAGTGTTGACCCAGGGGCCAGGGTTCGGTGAGGCAACGAATCTGTGCGTCCACGCCCAGAATCCTGCGCAAGATGCGTTGCTTTTCAGCCTGTTCTTCGCGTGTGAGCGTGGCGAGCCGCCCCGCTTGATCGGCGAGCTGGTCCGCGCGTTGTTTGAGTTCCTGGATCAGCTGTTTGCAATCGTTTTCAAGGGCCACCACACTCCGCCAGTCGCCCGCATGGGCGGCTTGCAACATGCGGCGGCTGCCGTCTTCAACGGCCTTATAGCAATCCATCAAACTTGGCGGCATAGGGCTTATGGCAGCCACTGCACAAGGCAGCGCCCACACGGTATTGAAAAACATTTCATAGTGGCGTCAAG
The DNA here is from genome assembly GCA_031418395.1 of Rhodoferax sp. Classification (GTDB taxonomy): domain Bacteria; phylum Pseudomonadota; class Gammaproteobacteria; order Burkholderiales; family Burkholderiaceae_C; genus JANYCG01. Next base: position 16,323 of record JANOXL010000177.1, read on the forward strand.
CATACTGCGCCGCCCGGCGGGCGATAGACCAAGTTATCCGGTAAAGACCTGCCAATTCAGCTTGTCTCGGTAACAAACGGCACGCTGGGCCTGTGTAGGAATTTGCCTGACACGGCTCGCAGTGTGATTCTGAGCCCTCCGGGATGCCGACTTGCGCAGAATCAAACGCACCGGCATTCACGCGAACCAGCGCACCATATGCCTTCGACGCCCGAGGAACTTTCGATGAAAAACGATTCCATAAAAACTGAGCAGAAAACCGAGCCCAGGAATGCGCAATTCCTTGCCGACATCCGCGAAGCCAATTTGACTTACCTGATGTTGGCGCAAAACCTGATCCGCGCTGACCGCGCCGAGTCGCTCTACCGTCTGGGATTGTCAGAAGATGCGGCAGACTTGATTGTCGGCCTCTCGCCCGCACAACTCCTGAAAGTCGCCTCGGGTAACCTGCTGCTGTGCCGCATGCGGGTAGACGACGACCTGGTGTGGAACCTGTTGACCAACCATGGCTTGAGTCAATCTGCGGGCCGCGCCGACAACGATTCCGCCAACAAGCTGCATGCCAGCATCTTGATGGCCGGCCGGTTTGCCGAGGCGCTCTGAGTCCGCCAAAAAACGACCTCCAATTTAAAGCTCTTCAGGGAACACCATGGCCAGCAAAAGTGTGTTGAACGACTCCCAACAAGTGACGCGCGCCGTGGCCTTGATCCAGCTGGGCGCCCGTTTGCAGGTGCTTGAGAGTGAAACTGAGCTTTCTTACGAGCGCCTGCTGCGCCTGTACAAAGAGGTCGCGGGACACTCGCCTGCCAAAGGGCAATTGCCGTTTTCAACCGATTGGTTTTTGACCTGGCAGCCCAACATCCACGCGTCGTTGTTCTTGAACATTCACGAGTACCTGGGCAAAGCCAGTGCACTGGAGGATATCGATCTGGTGATGAAAGCCTTCAAGCTGTATGTGGAACAGGTCGCCCACTGTGGTGTGGAACCGCTGTTGTCGATCACCCGGGCCTGGCGTCTGGTGAGGTTTGTCGACACCCAACTGCTGACCCGCACCACCTGCTCGAAGTGTGGCGGGCATTTCGTCACCGAACCCCACGTGTTCGCACGCCACTACGTGTGCGGCCTGTGTGCGCCGCCCGCGCGGGCCGGTAAAAGTGCGGCGACGGGCGGGATCGTGTTGCACTGATTCGACGACCATCATCGGCGGCCAAGTGGCAGAGTCGAGACCAGCTGCTTGTATTGAACTTGCGTCATTGGCGTTGCCGCAGCCACGACAGGGCGGTTTAAACGCTATTAATATAATAGCTAACTATGCATATTTCACGAGACCTATAGGCAAATTTCTCTGAAATAGCTTGGCAAAGTCGGTTAAAACACCCTAATCATACCCAAAATAGGTATGATTTTTACAAACTTACATTTCCCCCTGCAACTTCTCAAACACGCGCCAGAACTGCGCCTCCTGCGTGGTCGCAAAATTGATGCGCATCAGGGTGCTGGGCTGGCGCTGGGCATGGAACAAGGCGCCGGGAGCCAGCAGATAACCTTCATCCAGCGCGCGCTGCGAGAGTGCATCGGTGTCCACACCGGTATCGACCCAGCCAAACAAGCCCGCAGGTGGCGCGGCGAAGGTGCAGCCGGCTTTCATGGCCAGCTTCACGCTGCGGGTGCGCGCTTCGTCCAGCCGGGTGCGGATACGCGCGGCGTGGCGGCGCAACTGGCCTTGATCAATACACCAGGCCAGGGCTTTCTCCAACAGCGCGGGCGTGGTCAAGGTGGCCAGCAGCTTGGTGTCCGTCAAACGCTCGACCAGATTTTGCGGTGCGGCGAGGTAACCCACGCGCCAGCCGGGGACGAGAATTTTGGCAAAACCACTCACGTAAATCGTGCGTTGCAGGCCGTCCAGCGCACAGAGGCGCGTGGCATGGTCGGCGGCGAGATGGCTGTAGGTGTCGTCCTCCACGATATGGAAGTTGTGCAAGTTGGCAAGCTGCAGGACGCGGTGCGCCGCACCGGGGCTCAGGCAAAAACCGGTCGGGTTGTGCAGCACACTCACACTCACAAAAAGTTTGGGCGCATGTAACTCGCAGTACTTCGCCATCACGGCCAGGTCGGGCCCGTCTGCCCCGCGCGGCACCGGCAAGATACGCAGGCCCAGTGCGGCCAAACGGGCAAATTCAATGGCCCAGCCGGGCTCTTCGACCATCACGCAGTCGCCCGCGCGCAGCAGGGTGCGGCTCACGATGTCCAGCGCGTGGGTGGCGCCCACCGTGGTGACGATCTGGCTGGGCGCGGCTTGTATGTTGATAGCGGCGAGTTTTTTGGAGAGCGACTGGCGCAGGCCGCCATCGCCCGCGGGTTCGCCGTAATGCAGTGAGTAGGCGTTCAGCGCCGAGCTGGTGGTGACCTTGCGTACGGCCGTACCCATGAACGAGGTTTGCAGCCAGTCCGGCGGGAAGACACCCATGCCAGGCTGCGGCTTGTTGCTAGTGCCCTGGAACATGCCACGGATCAACGCAGTCGCGTTGACTGGGACGTGTTTTTTAATATTTGTATCAATATTAGATGAATTTTTAGACTGTTTTAATTCACCTTTTATAGCTGATACAGCATTATTTTCGAGACTAAGATCCGTTTTACTATCGTATTCGTAATAGTCACGAACATAAAACCCGCGGTGAGGCCGCGCCTCCACCAATCCCTGGGCCAATAACTGGTCATAAGCCGCGACCACGGTGGCGGGGCTGACCCCTTGCTGCTGCGCACACTGGCGTACCGAGGGCAGGCGCGCGCCGGGTGCCAGTAGGCGCGTCTGGATGCGTTCGGCGAAACGGTTAGACAACTGCTCGGCCAGTGTGGCTGCGGCGGCTTTCATCAACATGGCGGGCTCCTTTGCCGGGGCTGTCGGCGGGTGCGGCTTCGTGTTGGCGCAGACTTGTGCCAGCATAATGACCAATACAGTTTGTTGAATTGTCTGATCTACTGTACTGGTAGTGTGTCGATTCTAGCGGTAAAGTGCCGCCATGACCCCTGCCGAATTCACCGCTTTGCTCCTCCTATGCACCGCAGCGAGTTTTTCTCCTGGCCCCAACACCACGCTGTCCACGGCCCTGGCGGCCAACTTCGGCTTGCGCCGCGCGCTGCCCTTTGTCTGTGCCGTGCCCTTGGGCTGGAGCCTGCTGTTCACGCTGTGTGTTTTTGGCGTGGGCGCGGCCATCGTCGCCGTACCGCCATTGCGGGTGGGCATTCAGGTTGTCGGTATCGGCTATTTGTTGTGGCTGGCATTCAAACTCAGCCAGAGCGGGCAACTCAGTCAGGCCGATGCGGCACGTTTTCAAGTGACCTTCTGGCAAGGTGTGATGCTGCAGTTTGTCAACATCAAGGCCTGGCTGCTGGCACTGACTGTCGTGGCCGGCTGGCTGGCCGGGCGCCCCGATATGCTGGCGCGTTTTGGCATCATCCTGCCGGTGATGGTGGCTTTTGGCCTGGCCAGCAACCTTCTCTACGCGGCAATCGGCTCACTTTTGCGTGACTGGCTGGCGCAAGGCGGGCGGCTCTTGTGGTTTAACCGCGCCATGGCGGCGATTTTGGTGGCCACGGCAATCTGGATGGCCCAGTTATGAGTGCGCCGACCTCGCTCGCCCCTGGCGCCACCGCGCCCCATTCGCAGCCCATTTCACCAGTGGTTCGTTCCCTGGCAACGCAGGCGACTGCCGCTGATGTCACACGCGGGCTGTGGCTCGGGCTTTTGGGCGTTGCCCTGTTTGCCGCCACCCTGCCGATGACCAAACTGGCTGTCGGCACGGTGGATGCGCCGCAGCTCTCGCCGTGGTTCGTCACCTTCGGGCGCGCCGCCGTGGCCGGCCTTTTGTCGCTCGTTTATTTGGCAGTGCAGCGGGCGCGCGGCCAGCTGATCACACCGGCGGGTCGCCAGTGGGGACTGCTGCTGATGACGGCCTGCGGTGTGGTGGTGGGTTTCCCGCTGTTCATGTCCCTCGCGCTCCTGCATGTGCCCAGCACCCACGGCGCGGTCGTCACCGGTTTGCTGCCGCTGGCAACCGCCGTGCTGGCGGCGATCTGGATGAAGCAGCGGCCCTCCGTGGGCTTCTGGCTGGCGGCGGTTGCGGGCACCTTGCTGGTGCTGCTGTTCATGGGGTTTCGATCTGCTGACAGCGCAGGGCATTTCAGCCTGCATTTGGCCGACGTGTTTTTGCTGATTGCCATGGTCACCGGCGCTTTTGGCTACATTGGCGGCGCACAGCTTACCCCGGCACTGGGCTCAGAGCGTGTGATCTGCTGGGTGTTGGTGATGTCCCTGCCCATCACCTTGCCGATGGCCTGGCTGAATATGCCGACGAACGTCGCCAGCATCCACGCTGTGAGCTGGTGGGCCTTTGTTTACGTGGCGCTGTTCTCCATGTGGATTGGCTTTTTCGCCTGGTACCGCGCCTTGGCCTTGGGTGGCGCGGTGCGCGTGAGCCAGGTGCAACTGGTGCAACCCTTTTTGAGCCTGCTGTTTGCCGTGCCCATCATGGGCGAGCGGCTGGACGCCCTGACGCTGGGTTTTGGCCTGGCCGTGATCGCCACCGTTTTTATTGGCAAAAGGATGCCGGTGAACTGACCTTTTAAATTGAAGGAAAGCAAGATGAAACGAGATTCCACGCCTGAAACTGCGCCCGAAGCCACCTCCTCGGCCAACAGCGCCAAATATTGGCAACTGGCCGAGCGCGCCGAACGCATGAACCCCTCGGTGATCCGAGAGATTTTGAAGGTCACCGAGAAACCCGGCATCATCAGTTTTGCCGGTGGCCTGCCCTCGCCCAAGACCTTCCCGGTCAGCGAATTTTTGGCGGCCTGCCAGAAAGTATTGGTCGGCAACGGGGATGAGTTCGGTCGCGCAGCCCTGCAGTATTCCGCCAGTGAAGGTTATCCGCCCCTGCGTGAATGGGTGGCGAACTCACTACCTTGGGCCGTGGACCCGGCGCAGGTGTTGATCACCACCGGCAGCCAGCAAGCGCTGGATCTGGTGGCCAAGATTTTGATCGACAAAGGCTCCCGCGTGTTGGTCGAAACGCCGACCTACCTGGGCGCACTGCAGGCCTTCACGCCGATGGAGCCGGAATTTGTGAGTATTGCCAGTGACGCTGAAGGCATTGACACCGGCGACCTGACGGCCAAAGCGACACAAGGTGACCCTGCGCGCTTTTTGTATGTGTTGCCAAATTTCCAGAACCCCACGGGCAACAGCATCAGCGAGGCGCGCCGTGTCGCATTAAGCGCTGAAGCCGCGCGCCTGGGCTTGCCCATCCTGGAAGACAACCCTTACGGCGACCTGTGGTTTGATGCGCCACCGCCCCTGCCGCTCACGGCGCGCAACCCGGACGGCTGCCTGTACATGGGCAGCTTCAGCAAAACACTGGCACCGGGTTTGCGACTGGGCTTTTTGGTGGCGCCCCATGCGCTCTACCCCAAACTGCTACAGGCCAAACAAGCCGCCGACCTGCACACCCCCAGCTTTAATCAGCGCATGGTGGCCGAAGTGCTGAAAGACGGTTTTCTGGACCGCCACGTGCCCACCATCCGCGCCCTGTACAAATCACAACGCGACGCGATGCTGGCCGCGCTGGACAAGCACCTGGCCGGCACCGGTGTGTTGTGGAACTCCCCCGACGGCGGCATGTTTTTGTGGGTCAAACTCCCCGCTGGCATGGATGCCGTGAAATTGCTGCCTAAAGCCGTCGAGCGCAACGTCGCCTTTGTCCCAGGCGCGGCGTTTTACAGCGAGGCGGCGCAAAACAACACGCTGCGTTTATCGTTTGTGACAGCCAGTGTGGCGCAGATTGACGCAGGCATCGCCGCCCTGGCCGATGTTCTGAAAGCCCACTCGCCGTGAGCCGCGTCCACATCTGGGGCCGCATCAGCTCCATCAACGTGCGCAAAGTGGTGCTGGCCGCCCAATGGATGGGCCTGGACTTCAAACGCACGGACGCAGGTTTGAAATTCGGCATCAACAAAACACCCGACTATTTGCGCATGAACCCCAATGGGCAAATTCCGGTGCTCAAAGACGGTGAATTCACGCTGTGGGAAAGCAACGTGATCGTGCGGTACCTCTGCGCAACACATGCATTTGGCACGCTGTACCCCGAGAGCCTGTCGCAACGTTTTGACGCCGAGCGCTGGATGGACTGGCAACAAACCACCATGAACAACGTGGGCCGCGCGGCCTTTGTCGAATGGATTCGCACGCCGGGTGACAAGCCAGACCTGGCGGTGATTGCCAGATCCGTCGCCGCCACCGAACCGCAATTGGCGATGCTCGACGCGCACCTGTCGCAACACGCCTTCATGGCGGGTGAACACATGACGATGGCAGACTTCCCCATCGCGTGCGAGATGCACCGCTGGTGGGGCCTGCCGCCCGAGCACCCGGCGCTGCCGCGTAGCGCGTACCCGCACTTGTCGCGCTGGTACGCGGGCATTTGCGCGCAGCCTGCAAGCCACGGCGTGCTGGATATTGTTTTGTCTTGATGTACTGGCCAGAGGATGTTCGATGCGCCAACGCCCCTTCAAACAAGTTGATGTTTTCACCGCCACGGCTTACCTCGGCAACCCGTTGGCCGTGGTGCTGGACGGCAGCGGACTCTCCACTGCTGAGATGCAGCATTTCACCAACTGGACCAACCTCTCCGAGGCCACGTTTTTGCTGCCGCCTGAACACCCAGAGGCCGACTACAAAGTGCGCATCTTCTGTCCAGGTCGGGAGTTGCCATTTGCCGGTCACCCCACACTGGGTAGCTGCCACGCCTGGCTCCAGGCGGGTGGTGAAGCCAAAGGAGAACTCGTTGTTCAGGAATGTGGCATCGGCCTGGTGAAGTTGCGCCGCCAGTCCGATGCGTCTGGTGACCGCATCGCCTTTGCCGCGCCGCCCTTGATTAAAAGTGGTCCGCTGGATGAAGCCGACGTCGAGCTGATCGCGCGCGGCCTGGGTGTCAAACGCAGCGACATCATCCGCCATGCCTGGTGCGACAACGGGCCGAATTGGCGCGGCGTCATGTTGAAATCACGCGAACAAGTGTTGGCGCTCAAGCCCGATGGCGCGGTGCTGGCCGGTCTCGATATCGGCGTGGTCGGCCCCGGCAAAAAGGTCGGCGTAGTCGGCGCGGCCCAAAGTTCAAGTTCAAGTTCAAGCGCGGGTGAG
>JANOXL010000178.1:0-2409 GCA_031418395.1 Rhodoferax sp.
GGCACCTATGACCTGGAATGTGGCTCAACCACCAATAACATTGATCGCCAAAAGCAAGTGGCTTTCGCGCCCACCACGTTCATCACCGCCAACCGCCTGGTATCCAAAAAGACCTCTGGCGTCAGCAAGCTCGATGACCTCAAGGGCAAAACCGTGGTCTCGACCGCTGGCACCACCAACATCAAACAGATTACCGAACTCAATGGTTCGCGCAACCTGAGCATGAATATTATGTCTGGCAAAGACCATGCGGAATCGTTCCTGATGGTTGAGACCGGACGGGCCGTTGCATTTGCGATGGACGATATCCTGCTGTATTCCCTGGTGGCCAGCTCTAAAGCACCAGCGGATTACGTGGTTAGCAACGAGCCACTTTCGATTGAGCCCTATGCCATCATGATGCGGCGAGACGACCCATCGTTCAAGAAGGTCGTCGACGCTGCCATCACAGGAATGATGAAGAGCGGTGAACTCGAAAGAATTTATGCCAAATGGTTCACCAACGCCGTGCCACCCAAGGGCATCAATCTCAACCTGCCGATGAGCCCCGCACTCAAGAAGGTATTTGCCAACCCCACCGACTCAGGTGATCCGGCGGCTTATCAATAGGCCGTTTGAACAAGCCCAGACCTGAAACTGAAATCGGGGAACCCACGTGGTTCCCCGTTTAATTTGCACGGTGCATAGATTCGCGCCAAGCGTGTCGCAAGAGGTCAATGCAAGGAGCATGCGGTGAACTACCACTGGAACTGGAACATCTTCTGGGAGGCCAATCCCGAAGGCAACGGCACCTACATGTCCACGCTCATCGCAGGGTTGGGCTGGACGCTGTCCACCGCACTGGTGGCCTGGGTGTTGGCCTTGATTCTGGGCGCGCTGGTGGGGACGATCCGCACCACTCCCCATAAATGGCTGGTGATTGTGGGAAACGCTTATGTCGAAGTTTTTCGCAATATCCCGTTGTTGATTCAAATGTTCTTGTGGTACTTTGTGTTGCCAGAGTTGCTGCCTAAAGGCCTTGGCGATTGGCTGAAGCAATTGCCTAACGCGCCCTTTGTGACGGCCGTCGTGTGCTTGGCGTTTTTCACATCGGCCCGCGTCGCCGAACAAGTCAAAGCTGGTATTGGTTCGCTGCCGCGCGGTCAATCCATGGCGGGTACGGCCTTGGGGCTTACGCTTGCCCAAACCTACCGCTGGGTGATCTTGCTGCAGGCGTTTCGCATCATGTTGCCGCCCCTCACGTCAGAGTTTTTGAACATCATCAAGAACAGCTCGGTGGCACTCACCATTGGCTTGATGGAACTCACGGCGCGGGCGCGCTCAATGCAAGAGTTTTCATTTCAGGTGTTCGAAGCATTCACCGCAGCCACCCTGATTTACATTGTTGTCAACGTCATCGTTGTGAATTTAATGCGCTTGCTTGAACGCAAAGTCGCTGTACCGGGTTTGATTGGCAGCGGCAGCGCCATCAGCGCCGGCCACTGAGCGCGAAGGACCAGGCGCATGTTTTCCAACTTTGACTTTGACGTAATCCAGCGCTCATGGCGCTACCTGTTTTTTGACGGCATGGCCTTCACATTGCAGCTGACGCTGCTGGCCATGGCAGGCGGCATTGCTTTTGGAACCATGCTGGCCTTGGCGCGTCTGTCCAGTTTCAAACCGCTGGCGTTGGTGGCGGGTGCCTATGTCAATTTGTTGCGTTCCATTCCACTGGTGCTGGTGATCTTCTGGTTTTATTTTTTGGTGCCTTACATTGGTGCCTGGGTGATTGGGTCCGACAAGCCCGTCAAGGTGGGTGCCTTCACCTCGTGCCTGGTGACCTTCATCATGTTTGAGGCCTGCTACTACTGCGAGATCATGCGCGCCGGCATTCAGTCCATCGCGCGCGGGCAGGTCATGGCGGGTTACGCGCTGGGGCTGACCTATTGGCAAACGACCAAATCGATCGTGCTGCCACAGGCGTTTCGCAATATGGCCCCCGTGCTGCTGACGCAAACGATTGTGCTGTTTCAGGACGTATCGCTGGTGTACGTGTTGTCAATTACTGACTTTGTAGGCGCAGCATCCAAGGTGGCACAGCGCGATGGTCGGCTGGTCGAAATGTATTTGTTCATCGCGCTGGTGTACTTTGTGATCTGCTTTGGATTGTCCAGTTGGGTCAAGCGATTTCAGAGCCGCATCGCCATCATCCGTTGAACCGGGCAGTTACTGAAATGCGACAAACTGCGCGTGCAATAAAGGGTTCCCCATGATTGAGATCAAGAACGTCAACAAATGGTACGGTAGCTTTCAGGTCCTGACGGATTGCAGCACCCAAATCAAAAAAGGCGACGTGGTAGTGGTGTGTGGACCTTCTGGCTCGGGCAAGTCAACACTCATCAAAGCTGTCAATGGACTGGAGCCGTTTCA
>JANOXL010000179.1:0-15083 GCA_031418395.1 Rhodoferax sp.
AGGCGAGACTCGGACTCCTGCGAGCCGCCCGTGTCGCGGTCGATTCGCGAGGTGTCCCTGCCGCTTGACGCCACGCCCTGGCCGCGCCAACACTTTTGATTGAACAGGAGCCCACCATGGTCAGTGCCGTATTTCACCCGCCCTGGGACACCTCGCGAATCGACCGCGACACGGGCGGCTCGCAGGAGTCCGAGTCTCGCCTTGTCAAAGATCCAGTCGCTACATTATCAGGAGCTTCTCACGCAATCATTGCGCGACCTAAAGGCCAAGAACTCTTGGAAGAGACTACCAAACCGGTGCGTCCGCCTTTTGACTGGCGGGCACTGGCCTGGGCGGTCTTCCCGCCCGTTTTCGGGCTGGCGCTGCTGGCGGGCATTTGGGCGCTGGTGTCGATCACTTCGGGCAGCAGCATTCCCTCGCCCACTGAGACCTTCAAGCAGGCCCTGGTGGTGTTCAGCGACCCGTTTTACCGCAAAGGCCCGAACGACCAAGGCATCGGCTGGAACATCTTGATGTCGCTCGAACGCGTGGCGGTAGGCTTCGGCCTGGCCGCGCTGGTGGGCATACCGGCGGGTTTCATGATTGGCCGCTTCTAGATGCTTTCCAGCATGTTCAACCCGTTAATCAGCTTGCTGCGCCCGGTTTCGCCGCTAGCCTGGCTGCCGATTGGCCTGCTGGTCTTCAAAGGCGCGAACCCGGCAGCGATCTGGACGATCTTCATCTGCTCGATCTGGCCGATGGTCATCAACACCGCTGTCGGCGTGCAACGTGTGCCGCAAGACTACATGAACGTGGCGAGGGTGCTCAACCTGAGCGAGTGGAAGATCATGAGCAAGATCTTGTTCCCAGCCGTCTTACCCTACATGCTGACGGGCGTTCGCCTGGCCGTGGGCACTGCCTGGCTGGTGATTGTGGCCGCAGAAATGCTGACCGGCGGCGTGGGCATCGGCTTCTGGGTCTGGGACGAGTGGAACAACCTGAACGTGAAGAACATCATCATCGCGATTTTTGTCATCGGCCTGGTCGGCTTGGTGCTCGAATTCGCGCTGATCAAGATCGCCACCGCATTTACTTACGACGAGGTGAAATCATGAGTGACAACCTGGTCAGCAAATACATCGAAATCCAGAACGTCGAACAGACCTTCAAAACCAAGGCGGGCCCATTCTGTGCACTGCAAAACATCAACCTCAACGTGGCCAAAGGCGAGTTTGTCACCCTCATTGGTCACTCGGGTTGCGGCAAGTCCACCCTTCTGAACTTGATCGCCGGGCTCACGCTGCCTACACAGGGCAGTCTGATCTGCGCCAACCGCGAGATCGCCGGGCCGGGGCCCGATCGGGCCGTGGTGTTTCAAAATCATTCACTGCTGCCGTGGCTCACTTGTTTTGAGAACGTCTACCTCGCGGTGGAACGTGTGTTTGGGGCAAGCGAATCCAAAGCCCAACTCAAGGAGCGGACGTGTGCCGCGCTGGCGATGGTGGGGCTCACTGCCGCAGCACAAAAGCGTCCTGGTGAAATCTCGGGCGGCATGAAGCAACGTGTGGGCATCGCCCGCGCCTTGTGCATGCAGCCCAAAGTACTGTTGCTGGACGAGCCTTTTGGTGCGCTGGACGCCTTGACCCGCGCCAAACTGCAAGACGAGTTGCTGGCCATCGTCGCCGCCACCCACAGCACGGTGGTGATGGTGACCCACGACGTGGACGAAGCGGTGTTGTTATCCGACCGCATCGTGATGCTGACCAATGGGCCGTCGGCCACCATCGGCGACATTGTCGAAGTGCCGCTGGCGCGTCCGCGCGATCGCGTGGCCTTGGCGCAGAACCCGCTTTACCAGCTTTACCGCACCAGCGTGCTGGACTTCCTCTACAACCGTCAGGGGCATGTGGAGAAATTGGCAGCCTGAGAGGCTGGCATTGCTACAGGATAGCCGCGCCTAAAATTCGCGGCATGTCCATCTCATCCTCCACAACAGCCGCCTGCCTGCGCATCATCTCCTCCATGGCCACCAAACAGATCTTGGCCGATCTGGTGGCCCTGTACAGCGCGCAAACCGGCCAGACCGTCCGCGTCGAGTCGGTCGGTGGCGTAGATGCCGCCAAACGCGTGCAGGCTGGCGAGGCGTTTGACCTGGTGATACTGGCGCGCAATGCGATGGACAATTTGCAAGCGATGGGCGGATTACAAGCTGGCGGCATCAAAAATCTGGTGGTGTCAGGTGTCGCGGTGGCCGTGCCCAGCGGCGCGCCGCACCCCGATATCAGTTCAGAATTTGCCCTTAAACAGGCCGTGCTGAACGCCCGTACTTTGGGTTATTCCACCGGCCCCAGTGGCGTGCAGTTGGCCCAACTGTTCGCGCGCTGGGGCATTGCTGAGACCCTTCAAACCCGCATCGTGCAAGCACCGCCCGGCGTGCCGGTGGGTGCGTTGATCGCCCTAGGTGACGTGGCGCTGGGTTTCCAGCAGCTCAGTGAAATGCTGAACGTCCAGGGTATCGACATGATTGGCATGTTGCCTAAAGAGATCGAAATCATCACCACCTTCAGCGGTGCGGTGGCTGCCACCTGCCAAAATACGGCGCCCGCTGCTTCGCTGCTGGATTTCCTGGCCTCGCCTGCTTGCGCTCAAATCATTCGGCAAAACGGCATGGCGCCCGCTTAGAAGTCTCGCGGGATCGCGTCCGTCCGCAAGGAACGCGCACTTCAGTTGCCCTGCCCCTTTCTGGGCATTTCAGCCGCTAAAGTTGCACTTGCCATGACTTTGGGTTGTAGCCTGCGTTATGCTATATTATTTATAGCAACAAACCCAATAAATACGAGACCTATATGCCATTTTGACTCAATGAAGTGATTGAAAAGGCGATTTTTGACCCAATCAACCCCATTTTGGGTATGATTTGCAATCAGAGCGAAGTCGCCAATTTCTGCGGCCCACGAATCAGCCTTCCCGGCAATTCTCCGGTTGATTTACCGCCCATCGACACCGGCACACCATTGACGATGGTGGCGAGGTAACCGGTGGCTTTTTGCATCAGGCGTTTGCCTTGGGCCGGCAGGTCGTTGACGAAATATGGCGTACCGAGGTGCAGGCGGTCGAAGTCGATGATGTTGATGTCGGCCTTGTAACCCGGCTTCAACACACCGCGATCCAACATGCCGTAAAACCGCGCAGTGCGCTGTGTTTGCGCATTGACGATGTATTCCAGCGGCAGCTTGACGCCGCGCGAGCGGTCGCGTGCCCAGTGGGTGAGCATGTAGGTGGGTAGCGAGGTGTCGCAGATAAAGCCGCAGTGTGCACCGCCGTCGCCCAGACTCAACACCGTGGCGGGTGATTTCATCTGGGTGATCAGGTGGTCGAGATTGTTATTGGAATAATTGAAGATCGGGAAATAAAGGAGCGCGCTGCCGGGCGTTCCGGGTTGGCCGTCATGGGCGGCGCCCGCGCCCATCATCAGGTCATAGGCGATTTCGGCGGCACTCTTACCTGTGCGCTGGGCCTGCGCGGCGATGCTGGTCGATGGGTCGGGTTCGTATTCAGGCGGGTCGCCCAGGAGGAAGAGTTTGTGAAAGCTGCGTGTCACAAAATTGCCGGTCGGGCCCAGGTCTTTGGGCGTCTCGCTGATCATGCGGGCGCGGAACTCGGGCTGGCGAAGCTGGGCGATTTTCTCGGCATGCGGCAAAGCGGCAATGCTGTCCCACGAGGCGCAGCCCACGAAGGGGTGGATGGTCGATTGCCAGCTGTACAACATACCCGCCGGGCGTCCGGCCATGCCACCGTAAATCTTCAAGCCTTCGGCGTGGGCGCTTTCCATCATCGTCAAAATGTCGCGCCACTGGTTAGGCGCGTTGTCGCCCTGCTGGAAGTTGAATTGCAGAGCGATGCCGGCTTCACGCGCCAAGTCGGTAATCCAGGCGTATTCACTCTCGACCTTGTCGTAAATGCCAGTCATCTGGAACAGCCCGTGCCCAGCCTTTTTGATGGCATGGCCGATGCCAAAAAGTTCTTCACGGCTGGCGAAGGTGCCCGGCACGAGGTCGCCAGATTTTGATTTGTGGATCAAGACACGCGAAGTCGAGAAGCCCAGCGCCCCGGCGCGCAGACCTTCTGTAACGAGCGCCGCCATTTGCGCGATATCTTGTGCGGTGGCTTCTTCGTTGGCAGTGCCGCGTTCACCCATCACGTAGGCGCGCACGGGGCCGTGCGGCACTTGCGTGCCGATGTGCAAGGCGTATTTTTTTCGGGCGATGGCGTCCAGGTACTCCGGGAAACTCTCCCATTCCCACTGGATGCCCTCTGACAAGGCCGAGCCGGGGATGTCTTCAACCCCTTCCATCAGGTCAATCAGCCAGGCGTGTTTGTCGGGTTTGGCCGGGGCGAAACCCACGCCGCAATTGCCCGCCACGATGGTGGTGACGCCGTGGTCGTTGGATGGTGTGAGGTACGGATCCCAAGTGAGCTGGCCATCAAAGTGGGTGTGGATATCGACAAAACCGGGGGTGACGATGGCACCCGCCGCGTCGATCTCTCGGTGCGCCGCGCCTGCTTTGCCACCCGCCTGGGCGATGCGCCCCTGATCGACAGCAATATCGCCATGAAAGCCAGGTGTACCTGTGCCGTCAATGATGCGGCCATTGCGAATGACGAGGTCGTGCATGTGTGTCTCCTAGTTTTTTGGATTCTCCACGATTTGGCCCCGCAGCCCAGCCTGAGAGCCTATTTGGGCTAAAACAGCAGCCAGTAAATCAGCAGCAAGTTGAGCAGCAATGAAATGGCAAAACCCAGCTTCCACTTGGCGGCTGGGTCGCGCTGTAGCAGGGTGGAGGGCAGAGGCGCGGTCATCGGCCGACTGGCCCCTCGCTCAAGCGCCAACAGAAACTCTTCGGCAGTTTCAAAACGCAGGCGCTGGTCGCGCGCCACGGCTTTTTGCGCAATGTGATCGAGCCAAATGGGCACCTGCGGGTTGACGCGGCTGGGCGACTGCGGATCGCGAAGGAAGCGCCCGGTTTGGTGCGGCAAAACCTCGCCGTAGGGCAGCCGACCGGTCAGCATTTGGTAAAGCGTGACACCCAGCGCGTAGAGGTCACTTTGGGGTGACGGCAAGGCTTCTTCTGCCGCAGCCCCGCCAGTCGCGTATCCCCACTGCTCGGGGTTGACGTAACTGGGCGTGCCCGCGTGCAGGCGACGCAGGGCCTCAGGCTCCTTGCCGGTCAAGGCGACGCCCAAGTCCAGCAGGCGCAGGATGCCGTCATCCCCCACATGTAAATTGGAGGGCTTCACGTCGCGGTGAATCACGCCTTGGCGGTGTAATGCGCCGAGCGCTTTGAGCGCCTGCTGCATCAACGCCACCAACTCGGCGGGGGTGTATTTGTGATGCTGATCCAGGCGCTGTTGCATGCTGGCGCCTGCGTGCCAGTCGTACAGCAGGTAAAAAGCACTTCTGGCTTTTCCGCCCGGCAGGTGGTCATGCACCTGCACTAAATGTTGCGCTGCCCTGCCCGCTTGCATGTGTTTGGCAAGCCAGGCCTCGTGGGCCAGCATAGCGCGCTCTTCCTTGTCGTGGGCACGCGCCGGATTGAGGGTTTTAAGCGCATACAGAGTCTGGCTGTGGGGGTCACGGACCTGATGGATCACGTTGACACCGCTGTCGGCCTGCGCCGCCGTGACCACGAGGCCATCGATCACGTCGCCTACCCGTAACCTGGCCGGGATGGGCAAACTCTGCGCCTGACGGGTAATGTCTTGAAGTGTGGCCGCTTGCAGTGCCTCGACGCGCGCCACCATGGCGGTCAGGTTGTCGCCGGCACCCCCGATCAAGGCGGCATCCAGCAGGCGCTGGCTGGCCTCTTGCACACCGACATCGACCGAAAGGCTTTGCAACTGCAGTAGGGGTACGTAGCCGTAAACACCATCGCTCAACAATACAAAGACGTCGCCCACCTTTACCTCGCCCTGGCTGTAGTCCACCACCACGTGATCCTCCGCGCCCAGGCTGCGCAAGAGCTGTTGCTGCAAGTCCGGGTGGTGGACCACATGGTCGTGCGTAAGCTGGGTCAACACGCCGTCGCGCAGCAGATATGCGCGCGTGTCGCCCACGTGTGCCAGCGTGTACGAATGGCCCTTGAGGACCAAGGCAGTCAAGGTCGTCAGCCCCAGGTTGGGGCTGCTGCGCCGCTTGTTGACCCCACACAGCCAGCTATTTTGTTCGGTGATGATGCGGTCCAGAGCCACCATGGTGTCCCAAGTGGCGGGCGTCGCGAAATAGTCGCGCACCAGGCTGGTGACCGAGGTCTGCGCCGCTTCCTTGCCCATGCCGCCGGTGCTCACGCCGTCGGCTATGGCCAGGATGCAACCCCTATCCTGCTCGGCAGGTGCGGGCAACACCGCCGCGCAGAAGTCTTCATTCACCTCCTTGCGGCCCGCGGCGGTCGCGTAACCAATGTCAATTTCGAAAGCCATGCACCAGCATACGCAATTGCCGTGCCCGCGAAAACACATCAAAACAGTGCCCATTCACTGCCAAGCCCCCGTTTTGGTGCGTTACAGGATCAATATGACAACACCCGGGAACGCCAATCTGGCACGGGGCTTGCACTGACTCAGGTAACTCCATTTCTAAATCATTCGAGAAGCAGGCGCACCGGCAACGACTGCGACCCAGTACCGCCAGGAGGTGCAAGGACCTGCACGGAGGATTTAGACATGGAATAGCGCGGATGGAAAGAGGGTGCAATGCAAAAACAGAAGTTGGTGATGGTGGGAAATGGTATGGCGGGGGTGCGCACGCTCGAAGAGCTGCTGAAAATTGCGCCCGAGATGTATGACATCAGCGTTTTTGGCGCTGAGCCGCATCCCAACTACAACCGCATCTTGCTGTCGCCCGTTTTGGCGGGTGAGCAGACGCTGGACGAGATCGTGCTCAATAGCTGGGATTGGTACAAAGAGAACCACATCAGCCTCCATGCGGGCAAAAAGGTTGTGGCGGTGGATCGCGTGAAGCGCATCGTCAAAGCCCTGGATTCGAATGGCGCTGTCACCGAAGCGGCGTATGACCGCCTGCTGCTGTGTACAGGCTCCAACCCATTCATCCTGCCGGTACCGGGCAAAGACCTGCCCGGCGTCATCGCCTACCGCGACATTGCCGACACCGAGGGGATGATCGACGCGGCCAGCAAATACAAAAACGCCGTGGTGATCGGCGGCGGCCTGTTGGGCCTGGAAGCCGCCAACGGCCTGATGCGCCGGGGCATGAATGTCACCGTCGTTCATGTCATGCCCACGCTGATGGAGCGCCAGCTGGATGCCGTGGCCGGCAAGATGCTGCAAAAGTCGCTGGAAGACCGTGGCTTGAAATTCCTGATTGGCGCGCAGACGCAGGAATTGACGGCGGGCTCGGACGGCAGAGTGTCCGCGATCAAATTCAAAGATGGCACTGAAGTCCCCACCGACCTGGTGGTGATGGCGGTCGGCATCCGCCCCAACACAGCACTCGCTGAATCCATGCACCTGTATTGCAATAAGGGCATTGTGGTCAACGACACCCTGCAAACCACCACCGACGCGCGCATTTACAGCGTGGGGGAATGCGCCGCGCACCGGGGCATTGCGTACGGACTGGTCGCACCGTTGTTTGAACAAGCCAAAGTGGCGGCCAACCATCTGGCGCAGTACGGCATTGGACGGTATACCGGTTCCTTGACTTCGACCAAACTCAAGGTGACCGGCATCGACCTGTTCAGCGCGGGCGACTTCACCGGCGGGCCGGACACCGAAGAAATCGTCATGAGCGATCCCTTCGGTGGCGTCTATAAAAAGCTGGTGCTCAAAGACGACAAACTCATCGGCGCCTGCCTGTACGGCGACACTGTGGACGGCAGTTATTACTTCAAGCTGCTGCGTGATGGCCGCAACGTGGCTGACATCCGCGACAAACTGATGTTTGGAGAAAGCAATATCGGCGACGTGGGCCATGAAGGCCACAGCAAGGCCGCCACCATGCCGGACGACGCCGAAGTCTGCGGCTGCAACGGCGTGAAAAAGGGCACCATCTGCAAGGCGATCCGCGAGAAGGGCCTGTTCACTTTGGATGAAGTGCGCAAACACACCAAAGCCAGCGGCGGCTGTGGCTCTTGCACCGGGCTGGTCGAACAGATTTTGATGTTCACCGCGGGCGGTGACTATTCCGCCACGCCCAAAACCAAGGCCATGTGCGCTTGCACCGAGCATGGTCACCAGGCGGTGCGAGACGGCATCGTCAAACACAAGCTGATCACGATTGCCAGTGTGCAGCAGTTTTTTGACTGGAAGACGCCGAACGGTTGCTCAAGCTGCCGCCCGGCACTGAACTATTACCTCATCAGCAGCTGGCCCAAAGAGGCCAAAGACGACCCGCAAAGCCGCTTCATCAACGAACGCAGCCACGCCAACATCCAGAAAGATGGCACCTACAGCGTGATCCCGCGCATGTGGGGGGGCGAGACCACGGCCAGCGAGTTGCGCCGCATCGCCGATGCGGTGGATAAATACAAGATTCCCACCGTCAAGGTCACGGGTGGCCAGCGCATCGACTTGCTCGGCGTGAAAAAAGAGGACTTGCAAAACGTCTGGAAAGACATCGGCATGCCCAGCGGCCACGCTTACGCGAAAGCGCTGCGCACGGTGAAAACCTGCGTCGGCAGCGAGTGGTGCCGCATGGGCACGCAAGACTCGACGCAAATGGGCAAGGATTTGGAGCGCGCCATGTGGCGCATGTACGCGCCGCACAAGGTGAAGTTTGCCGTCAGCGGCTGTCCGCGCAACTGCGCCGAGGCGGGCATCAAAGACGTGGGCATCATCGGTGTGGACAGCGGCTGGGAGATGTATGTGGCCGGCAACGGCGGTATCAAGACAGAGGTGGCGCATTTCTTCACCAAGCTCAAGACACCCGCCGAAGTACTGGAATACACCGGCGCATTTTGCGAGTTGTACCGGCAGGAAGGCTGGTACCTCGAGCGCACGGTGCATTTTGTGTCGCGCGTCGGCCTGGACTACTGCAAAAAGCGCATTCTGGAAGACCACGCCGGGCGAAAAGCCCTGTGGGAGCGACTGCAATTCGCGCTGGATGGCGAGCCTGACCCGTGGTTCGAATTTGACAAAGCGGCAGTGGACACCCGGCAGTTTGAAGCGCTGGCGGTTTGACCTGATACGTTAAATTATTTATTTCAACACAATAGTTAAAGTAAATATTGAACTGTTGGTCTCGTGAATTAATAACTATTTGCTATTTTTTTTGATACAAATACGAATATTTTTTATTCATTAATTCAAGTATATTTATGTCTATCTTCATAAAAATTTGCGCGTTGGAAGACATCCCCGTATTGGGCGCGCGCCGCGTGTCGCGCGCGGTCGGCCTGGATGTGGCCGTTTTCCGCACCTCGGACGACAAGGTGTTCGCACTGCTGGATCGTTGCCCACACAAGGGCGGGCCGCTGAGCCAAGGCATCGTGCATGGCCAGAGCGTGGCCTGCCCGCTGCACAACTGGAATATTGACCTGGGCGATGGTTGCGCCAAATCGCCCGACGAAGGTTGTACGCCGAAGTTTGCCGTGCAGGTCAAAAATGGCACAGTGTTTCTGGACGCTGCAGAGTTGAAAAACCACGCGCTGGATCTCGCCCGCCCCGTCGCCGGTCCTGCGCGACGCGCAAGCGAACCCGCCTAAGGGTAAGCGGGATGCGGGCAACCCAATCCACCTGGCCCGACTACGACACCGTTGCTGCGCGCCGGGTCGCTTTGCGAGCAACAGGAAACACCTTCGCAGGGGCAATTGAAAGTTGTCGATGACTGAAACGCGGTCAACTTGCCCCTACTGCGGTGTGGGCTGTGGCGTCATCATCGAGTCGTCAGCCGGGCAGATCACCGGGGTGCGGGGCGACCCGGATCATCCTGCGAATTTCGGTCGCTTGTGTACCAAAGGCTCCACCCTGCATTTGACCGCCAGCGCCGAAGTGATGCGGCAGACACGCCTCTTGCAGCCGATGCAGCGACTGAATCGTCAAGCCAGTCGCGGCACTGGCCCCGCTGGAAAACCAGTCACCCTGAGTTGGGATGCCGCGCTGGACTTGGCCGCTGGCAAATTCAGCCAGATCATCCGCGAGCACGGCCCGGACAGCGTGGGTTTTTACATCTCCGGCCAGTTACTCACTGAAGACTACTACGTCTTCAACAAACTCGCCAAGGGCCTGATTGGCACCAACAACATCGACACCAACTCGCGCCTGTGTATGAGTAGCGCAGTGGCGGGCTACAAACAAACGCTGGGGGCCGACGCGCCGCCCGCGTGTTACGAAGACATCGACCACGCCGATTGCATTTTCATCGTCGGCAGCAACACGGCTTATGCCCACCCAATCCTTTTCCGGCGCATTGAAGACGCGAAGAAAAACAAGCCTGGATTGAAAATAGTCTTCTGCGACCCACGCAAAACTGACACCGCCGGTATTGCCGACCTGTACCTTCCGATCCAGCCCGGCACGGACGTGATGCTGTTCAACGGCCTGCTGCACATCATGTTGTGGGAAGGCTGGGGCGATGCCGCCTTCATCGCCGCGCACACCCACGGGTTTGACGCGCTCAAGGCGACCGTACGCGACTACACGCCCGACTTGGTGGCCCAAACATGCGGCATCCAGAAGGCGGAACTGCTCGAATGCGCGCGGCTGTTTGCGACTGGCGCCCGAAGCGACACGCAACATCGCGGCTCCACCCTCAGCCTGTATTGCCAGGGCCTGAACCAGTCCAGCAGCGGCACTGCCAAAAACGCCGCCCTCATCAACCTGCACCTGGCCACGCGGCAGATTGGCAAACCCGGCGCCGGGCCGTTCTCACTCACCGGCCAGCCCAATGCCATGGGTGGCCGTGAGGTGGGCGGCTTGGCCAATTTGATCAGCGCGCACCGCGACATGGCCAACCCCTCGCACCGCGCCGAAGTGGCCGCCTTGTGGAGTGTTGAAACTGTGCCTGACAAACCTGGCAAAACCGCCGTGGAGATGTTCCAGGCCGCCGCCGATGGCGAGATCAAAGCGCTGTGGATCGCCTGCACCAACCCTGCGCAAAGCATGCCCGACCAAGCCACCGTGCGCCGTGCGCTGCAGCGCGCCGAGTTTGTGGTGGTTCAGGAAGCCTTTGCCACCACCGCCACCTGCCAATACGCCGACCTGCTTTTGCCCGCCACTACCTGGGGCGAAAAAGAAGGCACAGTGACCAACAGCGAGCGACGCATCAGCCGTGTGCGGGCGGCGGTATTGGCGCCAGGAGAAACCCGCCACGACTGGGCAATCGCAGTTGCATTTGCAACGCGACTCGAAGAAATTGGGGTCGGATCCGAATTTCGCAGACCGGCCTTTGATCCAGCCGAGTCGTCAACGCGAATTTCGGCTCTGACCCCAATTTCTGAACCCCGCGCGCAATCGCTTTTCCCCTACCCCACACCCGAATCCATCTGGAATGAACACCGCGAATCCACCCGAGGCCGCGACCTCGACATCACCGGCCTCTCTTACGCCATGCTGGAAAAAAAGCCCGAGCAATGGCCCTTTCCCCAAGGCGCCATCACAGGCAAAACCCGCCTCTACGAAGACAACATTTACCCCACCCCCGACGGCAAAGCCAATTTCGTCAACACGGTCTACAAACCGCTGGCCGAACCGCGCGAGTCGCGTTACCCGTTTTCATTGACAACAGGCCGCCTGCGCGACCAGTGGCATGGCATGAGCCGCACCGGCACCTTGGGCCGCCTGTTTGGCCACGTGGCGGAGCCTTGCATGCAGATGAACCCGCAAGACATGGCGCGCCGACTCTTGAAAGAAGGCGACCTGGTCCACGTGACCAGCAAACGCGGCTCCATCTTGGTACCCTTGCAGGCGAGTGACGAGATTGGCTTCAGCCAGGCCTTTATCGCCATGCACTGGGGCGAAGAATATTTGAGCGGCTCCTCCAGCACCGGGCTGCCACTGGCCGGTGTGAACGCACTGACCACCAGCGCGTATTGCCCCAGTTCCAAACAGCCCGAGCTGAAACATGCTGCGGTGAAAATACTGAAGGCGGAGTTGCCCTGGCAACTACTGTCCGTGGCCTGGCTGCCCGACTCAGAGATGCTGGCAGCACGCAGAGCCTTGATGCAACTGATGCGGCTCTTCCCGTTTGCCACCTGCGTGCCCTTCGCCAGCAACACGTCGTTGGCAGACGCTACGAGCCAACGTAGCGGCGTCTTGTTCCGCGCCGCTGCGCACGAGGCCCCACCCGACGCCTTGTTGACGCAGATCGAAGCGCTGCTTGGCCTGCAAAGTGCCGACACCATGCGTTACGCCGACAAGAAAAAAGGCCAACGCCGTGCCATGAAGATGGTGTCCGGTAGTGCCGCGTCGGCGACCGGCAGCTTTCAGCTCAAGGCCTTTTTACTCGCCGGCGACACCAGCGCCGAGGCCTGGATAAAAACCTTGCTGCAAGACGAGTTGCCCGCGCAAGCCTATGGCCGCTTGTTGCTGGCCCCCGGCGCCAAACCACCTTTGGCCGTCCAATCCAAAGGCAAGCAGGTATGCAGTTGTTTCAACGTGACCCAAAGCGCGATTCAATTGCACCTGAGCAAAACAATCGGTGGCGCCGAAACCCGTTTCGCGTCGCTGCAATCAAGCCTGAAATGCGGTACCAACTGCGGTTCGTGTGTGCCCGAGCTCAGGCGGATGGTGCGCATCAGCGCGACGCCTGAGTCCGTGGTTTGACGCGTCGGGACGTGGAGACCGCTCACCCACGCGGGGCGTGATCGGCGCGTACCAAATTCCATTTTTCAACTAGGTAACAAACCTGTTGATTAGTTGAAAAATTTTCTGCCGCTTAGATTTTTTTAGTAAAGTGGCTCCGAATTCAAGAATTGTATAAATGTATTGCTATATATTTAGTAGCATATTTCCGTTTAAGGCTGACCGGCGTGATCCAGCAATCGCGGCATTGCGTCAACCCTGTCCATAATCAAGCCATGGACAGACGCTTTTTATTGAAAAGTGCAGGTAGTGTGGCGATGATTGCAGCGTGTAGTCGGCTCGCTGCGCAAACCATTCGCCACAACCCCTTCGCTCTGGGCGTGGCCTCCGGTTCACCATCGACCGATGGCATGGTTTTGTGGACCCGGCTTATGGCAGCCGCAAATGCTGAGTCATTGCCCCAAGTACCCATTGAAGTACGCTGGGAACTGGCCGGTGATGCACAGTTCCGGCGCATTCTGCAAAGCGGTCGGGAACTGGCGCTACCCGAATTCGCGCACAGTGTTCATGTTGAGATTCAAGGTTTGCCGCCTTCCAACGACACTGCGACAGCAAAACACTTTTGGTATCGGTTCATCGTGGGCGAAGCAGTCAGCGCCCTGGGGCGAACCCGGGTCTTGCCAGAAAAATCTAGCCGCCAAAAACTCACGCTGGCGTTGGCATCGTGCCAAAACTATGAGCATGGCTATTTCAGCGCGTATCGGCACATGGCGGCAGAACCACTGGACTGTGTGCTGTTTGTCGGTGACTACATTTACGAATACGGCCCTACCCCCAACCGGACCCGTCAACACAACAGCCCCACATGCCGCACTCTGGATGACTACCGTGCCCGTTTCGCACTATACAAATCCGATGCCGATCTTCAAGCGGCACACGCCGCATTTCCCTGGATCGTGACCTGGGACGACCATGAGGTCGAAAACGACTACGCCGATGACCGCGCCGCCTCCGGGCGGGGGCACGATTTTCTACTCAAACGCGCTGCCGCCTATCGCGCCTATTGGGAGCACATGCCGCTGCGCCGTGCGCAACTACCGCTAGGCGCTAGCGCGCAGATGTACCGCCGGTACGCCTGGGGTCAAACCGCCAACTTGCACGTGCTGGATGCGCGCCAACACCGAGATCACCAAGTTTGCACACCCATCGATCAAGGCGGTTCACGCACCGTGTATGACAAAACCTGTCCCGAACGTTTGAGCGCTACTTCAAGCCTGCTCGGTGCGCGCCAGGAAGCCTGGTTGAACGAAGGTTTGCGGCAAAGTACGGCTGGTTTTGACCTAGTGGGCCAGCAATCCATCATGGCGCAAATGCGCATGCCCGCCTTTCGCAGTGTCCCTGCACCGACTGCCGAGCCACCGCCCGCCGAGGGCTTCTGGAACGACAGTTGGGACGGTTACCCTCAGGCGCGCCTGCGTGCGCTGGCGCAGTGGGCACAAAAGAAAAACGTGATCTCGCTGGGTGGCGACGTCCACGCCACGTACGTCAATGACCTGGTGGGCAATTTCGACGACGCACGGGCAAAAGTCCTGGCCACAGAAATTGTCGGAACCTCCATCAGCAGCCCGAGTTGGCCTCAGGTGGCGACGGATCGCATCATGGGCTACAACCCACACATCAAATTCGGCAAGAGCGACCAACGCGGCTACACGATTTTGGAAGTGGACGGCCCGCGGTCTACCGCTTACCTGCGGGTCATTGACAACGCCCGGACGCCCGAATCGGTCTTATCAACCGCCGCCAGTTTCGTGGTCGAGGCGGGCAGACCGGGTGCCCAACGCGCCTGAATGCCCGGATTTTTCCGCCCGCCGCTGCGGCAATGCTGCAACGACGCCGCAAAACACCGCCGCAAGATACGGCAAGGCTTGAAGGGCCAGCATCAGCATCCACAAGAGCGACTCTGAGTTGTCTGCCTGGCGCGTCAGTGCCACCGCCACAATGGCAGTTACCAAGGCGGTGAGCAGTAAGGCTTCCTCGCGCACAGATCCCGGTAAAACCACCCAGCGCGCAAACCAGCCAGTTGATCCACTCAGATGGGGTTGCCCGCCTTTTGCTGTGATCTGAAAAACGCCAGCCTTGGTGAAGAGGCCAGCCAACACGCCGACGGCAATCGCATGCGAAAGTGCCATGCCCGCAACCGATGCACCCGCAATGCTGCCTGCCGAGCAGGGCACCCGACGCCAGTACAGCAAAGGCCCAATCACCAGCTTGGCGGCACAAAACAAGGCCAACGGCAGCATGAACAGCGCCAAAGGAAGCGAAAAGTAGTGGGGCAGCGCGATCACCCC
>JANOXL010000180.1:0-17633 GCA_031418395.1 Rhodoferax sp.
GCTGCTGTGTTATCTGCCGGTGCTGCTGACCGAGCGCACGGTCTTCGGCGTGCGGCTGTCGAACATGCAGTTGCTCAATCTGGGCTTGAGCCAGGTCAATTTGATGCTGATTGCCATGCTGGGTGCCTTGTCCCTCAACTACTTGACGGGCTGCGCAGGCTTGATTTCAATCGGCCACGCTGCGTTTTTCGCCGTGGGCGCCATGACAGCGGCCATCACTGGTTCGCAGTGGGGCTGGCCATTCCCGTTGGTTTTGGTGGCCGCTGGTGTTGCGGGCGCGCTGGCCGGGGTATTGGCCGGTCTGCCCTCACTTCGCGTGCGCGGCCTCTATTTTGTGTTGTCCACTTTCGCAGTGCATTACATCGTGGTGTTTGCGTTCATGGAATACCAGTTCAAATTTTTCGATGTGGTCGGCGTGCCCTACAAGCCGGCCACGCTGGGCCCCATCGATTTGAATACGCCCATGCGTTGGTATTTTTTCCTGTTACCCCTGTTGGTGCTGGTTTACTGGCTGCTTAGCAACAGTTTGCGCACACGTGAAGGCCGCGCCATGATGGCCATGCGCGATCATGAACTGGCCACGACCTCAGCGGGTGTTGACGTACGGTACCTGCGCCTAAAAGCCTTTGGTTTCAGTTCTGCCATTGCTGCCATGGCGGGCGCTCTGTACGCCTACTTCCTGACGAACGTGACATCTGAGTTTTTTGGCATTCAGTTTGCCATCCAGTTCATCGCCATGATTATTGTGGGCGGCATGGGGTCTTTGCCCGGTTCGCTGGTGGGTGCAGCAGTATGGCTCTTGCTGCCTTCCATTATCACGGGCATCGCCTCACAGGCGGGTGATTCGACCGGCTTGATGCGTGTGCTGTTAATCGACCACAAGGCGCAGTTCGTGCAAGTGATTTTCGGCTCCCTGGTCATCTTGCTATTGATCTTTGCACCGGGTGGAATAGCCGGTATAGGCGCGAAAATGCGCGCCCGGTTTTTGGCGTGGCGGAGCCGCTGATGGACTACGCACTCGAAGTCAAAGGCCTGTCAGTCGGCTACGCGCGCAAAGGCCTTGCACTGGAAGATGTCAGTCTGGTGGTGCCTAAGGGGCGCATCGTTGCCTTGCTCGGTGCCAACGGTGCCGGTAAAACCACGCTGATCCGGGCAGTCTCTGGTTTGCTGAACCTGCACCACGGGCACATCGCACAGGGCGGTGTCTTTCTGGCTGGTCAATCGATCCTCGGCGTGCCGTCCCACCGTCTGGTCAGGCTAGGCATGGGCCAAGTGCCAGAAGGCCGATTGGTCTTCAAGCAATTGACGGTGGAGGACAACCTCAGCGTTGGGGCCGCCGTGTTGCCCCGTTCGGCTGTCCGTGAACGCATGGACGCCGTCTACCACCTCTTTCCCAGGTTGCTGGAGCGACGCCAACAAGCCGCAGGCTGGCTCTCAGGCGGCGAACAGCAAATGTTGGCACTGGGTCGTGCACTCGTTGCCTCGCCCAGTCTACTGCTCGTAGATGAACTCTCTTTGGGGCTTGCGCCATTGATCGTGAAGGCCATTTACGAACAGCTGCGTCTGGTCGGCGATACCTTAGGTACGTCCATGTTGATCGTGGAGCAAAACGCGCGCCTCGCGCTGGAGTTTGCCCAAAGCGCCTATGTGCTTGATCGGGGTCGCATCGTGCTTTCCGGCCCGTCGGCTGAAGTGGCGGCCAGCGAGACCATGAAAGAGTCTTACCTTGGCGCCAAGCGTGAAAAGCAGGTTGGGCATCACAGCGACGCAAATCACCCAGCGCAGGCACTCACATGACCCAACCCCTGCTTGAAGTTTCCAACCTGTTGATGCGGTTTCAGGGCATCACCGCCCTTGACGACGTGTCATTCTCAATGGCCCCTGGATCTATCACTTCGTTGATCGGCCCCAACGGTGCAGGTAAAACAACGATGTTCAACTGCGTCACCGGCATGTACACGCCAACCAGTGGACGGGTGACTTTTGATGGTGTGGACATCACCGGCGAAGCCGCGCATCGGGTGTCCCGCCACGGCATCGCTCGCACGTTTCAGAACCTGGCTTTGTTTGCAGGACTCACAGTGATGGACAACCTGCTGGTCGGAGCCTACCGCCAAGGTTCCTCCGGCTTGCTCCAAGGCGCGTTCCTGAGCGCGCGTGCCCGAGCGGAGCAACGCACAGCCGTCGCTGCCGCTACCGAAGTACTCGAGTTCCTCGGCCTCTTGGACATGGCTAACGTCTTGCCGGGGGAATTGCCCTATGGTCGGCAAAAAGAAGTCGAATTCGCCCGCGCCTTGATGCAAAAGGCTCGTCTGGTGCTGCTAGATGAGCCCATGGCCGGCATGAGCACGCCCGAGAAGACGGCCATGACAGCCCTGATCCAGCGGGCACGCTCGCAGTTTGGCATGAGTTTCTTGATCGTCGAACACGATATTCCGGTGATCATGGACATCTCCGACAAAATCGTCGTTCTTGATTTTGGCAAGAAGATTGCCGAGGGTACACCTGAACACGTGCAAACGAATGAAGCGGTGATCGCTGCCTATTTGGGCACTGACAACACGGCCCACGCCGCACATTGAATCTGCATCTGGCAGCAGCCAACGGAACAAGCCTACGTCTGCAACTGGCAGCCTTTGCGCAGTTCATTGATTTCAACTCCCCGCACATTCTTTGACCCCGGAGCCTGAATGACATCCAGCACCCCCTCAAGCGTCGACACCGCAGCTGGCACCAGTAAATTGCCCACCTACGCGGCGTTGGCGCGCGACATCAAAAGCAGTGGCATTGAGGTCGTGTTTGGCCTCATGAGTGACGACACAGCCCTTTTTGTCACGACGCTCGATGCCTTGGGCGTTCGTTTCTGCGCGGCCCGCCACGAAAACAATGCGATTTCCATGGCCGAGGGGTATTCAGCGGCCACGGGCAAACTAGGCGTTGCAATTATTGGTAGAGGCCCTGCCACAGCCAACGGCATGCATGGTGCAGCCTATGCCCAGCGTACTGGCAGCAAGGTGTTGATGATTTTTGGTGCCAGCTCCGTAGTTCATTTGGCCGTCGGTGGCGCAGAGGCGGATACCAAGGAATTTAACTCGGTGGGTGTGTTTGCAGCCGCTGGCTTGAAAACCTTTGTCGCCACTGATTCAGAAAGCGCCCGCCTAACGCTGGCCAATGCGATCGGAGCAACCCGAAATGGCGGCAGCGTCGCCTTGTTGCTGCCCATGAACGTGCAATTTGGCTTGATCGATTACCCCAAGGTGATGCCGATGGCAGCGCCTGCATCGCCAGCGCCCAGGGTGCGTCACACCGCCCGCCCTGCGGCCATTGAGTCTGCTGCCAACTTGCTTAGGAGCAGCAAGAAACCATTGTTTGTGGTGGGACTGGGTGCCCACAGATCCGGCGCACGCGAGGCCATTGAACGCTTGGCTGCACATGTAGGCGCAGTGCTGGCGACCACGCTCAAAGCCAAAGACATGTTTCGCGGACATGCTTATAACGCCGGAATCGTCGGCTCCTTTTCACATGCAACCGGGCGGCGCCTGTTTGACGAGGCCGACTGTATCGTGGCCTTTGGCGCAGGATTGAACCAGCGCACCACCAGCTTTGGCACAGCGTTATCCAGCACAGTACCCTTGATTCACATTGATGTGAAACAGGCCCATATTGGCAGGTGGTTCCACGCCGACGTCGCGCTCATCGCCGATGCTTGCGACGCCGCCCTACAACTGCTGGCTGCAATCCCGCCCCGACCTGAGGCAGACAAACTTTTTTACTCTGAAGACTCTCGTCGGCGCCTTTCCCATATCGATCTTGCTGGCGAATTCCAGCCAGCCCCGACGGCGCGCACCATGGACCCCCGATCCATGGCGATCGCCCTCAACGCCCTGTTGCCGACCCATCGCAACGCGGTGTACGACGCTGGCAATTTCCTTCAAATCATGCCGTATATCGATGTGCCGGGGCCTGAGCACATCAAAAACACGGTGGACTTTGCGTCGATCGGCATGGGTTTTGGCACTGCCATGGGTTTTGCAGTGGGCACACCTGACTGCACCACCGTCCTGTTTATTGGCGATGGCGGTTTTCTCATGACCTTAAGCGAACTTGAGACCACCGCGCGCGAAGGTATCCCACTCGTGATCATTTTGATCAACGATGGGGCCTACGGCGCTGAGTTGCATTACCTCAAGATGCGGGACATGCCCGTGTCTACGGCCGTATTTGCCGACGTTGACTTCGCACCTGTCGCCCAAGCCTTTGGATTTGAAGCTTATACGGTGCGTACGTTGGAAGAACTGTCCAAACTTGCACCGGTACTGCAAAACCCGCAAGGCCCGATCCTTTTGGACTGCAAAGTCAATGCTTCGATTGCAGCGGCATTTTTGCTCGAAACAGTAGAACACGAGAAGCGCAAGGCCTAAGCAGCGCCGTCAGACGATGCAGGCCAAGCAGCCCCCCCAACACTTTGACGTGCTCATCATCGGCGCCGGTTTTGCCGGGCTGCATATGTTGCACCGTCTTCGGGAACTGGGTTACTCCGCCCGCATAGTGGAAGCGGCCTCTGATGTCGGCGGCGTTTGGTACTGGAACCGTTACCCTGGCGCGCGTTGCGATGTCGAGAGTCTGCAATATTCCTATTCGTTTTCCAAAGAGCTGGAGCAAGACTGGGAGTGGACTGAAAAATACGCCGCCCAACCTGAAATCCTGCGTTACATCCAACACGTCGCCGAGCGCTTCGATTTGCGCCGCGACATCGACTTCAACACCCGAATTTCTGCTGCCTCGCTGGATGAAACAGCGAATCGTTGGCAGTTCAGGACCGAGAGCAGCGCAACGTATTCGGCGCAGTTCTGTGTATTGGCGACGGGCGCCTTGTCTATTGCGCGATTGCCTGCCATCCCTGGCATGGCGAGCTTCGGCGGCAAGGTGTATCACACCGGGGCTTGGCCGAAAGAGCCCGTTGATTTCACGGGCTTGCGGGTAGGGGTTATCGGTACCGGCTCTTCGGGCATCCAGGCGATCCCGGCCCTTGCACGCCAAGCCAAACAATTGGTGGTGTTCCAAAGAACGGCTAATTTCTCCATACCAGCCTGGAATACGCCTTTGAAACCTGAAGACCAGCAGGCGTGGAAAGTCGCCTACCGTGAGCATCGGCTTCGCGCGCGCGAGGTTGGTACTTTGTACGAGTTCAGTAACAAGGCGGCATCCCAAGTGAGCGCTGACGAACGCACCCGCGAATACGAGCGGCGCTGGCGCAAAGGCGGCGTCAATTTTGTACACGCTTACAACGACTTGATGGTTGACAAAAGCTCGAACGACACCATCGCCGAGTTCGTACGCTCCAAAATCAAGGCGCTGGTCAAAGACCCGGAAGTGGCAGAGTCATTGTGCCCAACCGACCACCCGCTGGGCACCAAGCGCATCTGCGTCGATACCGGTTATTTTGAAACCTTCAACCGCAGCAACGTCAAACTGGTCGATCTTAAAAAAACGCCCATCGTCGAAATCACCCCGACTTGCATCCACACCACCACCGCGTCACATGAACTCGATGTGATCGTCTGTGCGACGGGTTATGACGCTTTGACCGGCGCTGTCCTCAATATCGACATCAAAGGACAAGGCGGGCGATCCCTGTCAGAAAAATGGGCCAACGGGCCGCGCACTTATCTGGGTCTGATGACACACGGATTTCCAAATCTCTTCATCATCACCGGCGCAGGCAGCCCGGCCGTACTGGTGAACATGGTCGTAGGCATCGAACATCATGTCGAATGGATCACAGACTGTCTGCAACACTTGCGTAGCCAGTCACTCCATCGCATCAACGCTACACCTGCGGCGGAGGATCGTTGGGTCGAACATGTCAACCAAGCTGCCCATAAAACCCTTTTGCCGCTGGCCAATTCCTGGTTCCTGGGTGCCAACATTCCGGGCAAACCCCGTGTATTCATGCCCTACGTTGCCAAGATTGGCGTGTACCGCGCGGAGTGTCAGCAAATTGCAGACCGTGGATATGAAGGTTTTGAGCTGTCCACCGCACCATGAATCCAGACCGCTACCGCCGAAGTTTTGACGTGCTGGGACTATCGGTTCAGTACAAGGCGGGCCTGCGCCTGACGGAAATCAAGAATGCATTGGGTTTACCGGTCAGTCGTGCCCACAACCTGTTGCAAACCATGGTGGCCGCCGAAATGCTGACCTTGGGCCCTGGTCATCTTTATGCTGCCATTCATGTTTCGGTTATTGGCAGGCGGGCCGCCAAGACCCACGAACGCAGGTTGATCGGCGCGGCGCAGCATTACGCCAGTCAGGTCAAACGCAGCCCGGGCCATTTCAAACCGACACCCATCGTCACACATTGATCCTGAAGGAGCGCTCCATGAAACTTGGTTTTTTCACTATGCCCATGCACCCCATTGGGAAAGACTGGCAGCGCTCACTCAAGGAAGACCGCGAAGCATTCATTCTGGCAGATGAACTTGGCTTTACTGAAGGGTACGTCGGTGAACACGCCACTGACCCGGAAGAAAACATCACCTCCTCGGCCTTGTTTCTCGCCACCCTGGTGGACGCGACAAAACGCATGAAGTTGGGCACCGGTACTCTCAATATGCCCAACCACCACCCTGTCACCACGGCGGGACATATCGCCATGCTCGACCACCTGCTGGGCGGCCGCTTTATTCTGGGCATCAGCCCGGGGGCACTGCCTTCCGACGCTGAAGCTTTTGGCAATATGGACTTGGCTCGTCCGGCGATGTTTCTGGAGGCCATCAACCAAGTGCTGCAGATCTGGGCCTCCGAGCCGCCCTACAAAATCAAGGGCGACTTCTGGAACGTCTCCACAGAGCGGACTTACCTGGCTGAAACCGGTATGGGCACGATCCCCAAACCGCTACAGCGCCCGCACCCGCCCATCGTGGTGACGGCAGTTGCACCGTTCTCACAGGGCATCACGGAAGCGGCTGCGCGCGGCTGGGACCCGATCTCTGCCAACTTTTTGCTACCCATTTGGGTCAGGAGCCACTGGGGCAAATACGTTGAAGGCTGCGCGCGTATCAACCGCGTGGCCGACCCTGCCAATTGGCGCGTCGCGAAAACCGTGTTTGTGGCCAAGGACGATGCCACTGCCGCTGCTTATGCCCTGGGCAGCGACGGCCCTTATTACTACTACTACCGAACCCTGTTCAGCAAACTCAAGCGGCGCGGTGCCTTGGGCGTTTTCAAGTCGGACCCCAAACAGGCAGACGATACCGTCACGCTGGAGCAGGTCATTGCCAAGCTGGTGATCCATGGCAGTCCCGCCAAAGTGGCCGATCAGCTTCACGCCCTGAAGCAGGAGACCGGTGAATTTGGCACCCTGCTCTACGCTGGCGTGGACTGGACTGACCGCGACCTGGCGCGCAATTCCATGATTCTGATGGCAGAGAAGGTTCAGCCTCTGATTAGCGCATGAGTCAAGGCTTGAAGCCCCGGCCACCGATCAAAAGCAAGAGTGAATTGCCATGACAACGATACCCACCAGTTTGACCATTCCCGCGCTCTTGGACGCGCAGGCGCAGCAGTTTGGGGACCGCGAGGCTGTCGTGTATGGCAGCACCCGACTGACTTATTCAGCGCTGCGGTTTGAGGTTCGCCGTGCTGCCAAAGGTTTCGTCGCTTTGAGTGTGAAACGCGGCAATCACGTGGCGATTTTGATGGGGAACCGGCCCGAATGGATCATTGCCTTCCTCGCGTTGCAGCAACTCGGCGCGGTCGCTGTCGGGCTCAATACCTGGTCTACGCCGCGTGAATTGGCATTTACCCTCGCGCATGCCGAAATCGACGTGTTGATAGCCGTTGATCGGTTCCGCAACAACGACTACCGCGCCATGCTCGACGACATGCACGCGCAGGCCAACCACTTTCCGAATTTGCGCAATATCGTCTGGTTGTCTTCTGCCGCGTCCACTGCCTCGGGGCTGAAAGGGCAAATGGCTTGGGACCAGGTGCTGACCCTGGGTGACAGCGTCAGCGACAGCGCTATCGACGCCAGTGGCAGCTCCGTGCAACCGGATGACGT
This sequence comes from Rhodoferax sp., assembly GCA_031418395.1. GTDB lineage: Bacteria > Pseudomonadota > Gammaproteobacteria > Burkholderiales > Burkholderiaceae_C > JANYCG01. Next base: position 8,066 of record JANOXL010000180.1, read on the forward strand.
CGCGCTGCTGCTGTACACCTCGGGCTCGACGGCAGCGCCCAAAGGCATCCTGCTGCATCACCGGCTGTGGATTCAAAACGCGTGGCACATCGGCGAGCGCCAGCATGTCACCCACGAAGACCGGCTTTGGCTGGCGGTGTCGCTGTTCTGGAGTTTTGGCAGCGTCAATGCTTTACCCAATATCTTGAGCCATGGTGCCTGCGTTGTGCTGCAAGACCATTTTGACGCGGAAGAAGCGCTGGCTTTGATTGAGCGGGAACGCTGCTCCATCATGTATGGCACACCCAACATGGTGTTGGCGCTCAAAGACCATCCAAGCCGCGCCCGCCGCAACCTCAGCAGCCTGCGCAGCGGCGCCATGATTGGCACGCCCGAGCAGATCATGATGGCCGTAGACTTGGGCGCACGCGAGATTTGCAACGTCTATGGCCTGAGCGAAACCTACGGCAATTGTGCGGTTACCGATGCATCCGAACCCTTGGCGGTACGCATTCAGTGCGTGGGCCAGCCACTTCCAGGTGTGACGGTGCGTATCTGCCATCTTGAAACCGGCACGCCGGTTGCGGCTGGCGAAGTGGGCGAGATCCGCGTGCAAGGGCCACTGTTTTCGGCGTATTACAAAGAGCCGCAAAAAACCGCTGAAGCCTACGATGCGGATGGGTTTTTCCATACCGGTGACTTAGGCATGCTGGATGAAGCGGGCCGTCTGTATTACCGAGGTCGCCAAAAGGAAATGGTCAAAAGCGGCGGTATCAATATCGCACCAATAGAGGTCGAGGAGACACTCATGCGCCATCCCAGCGTACGCACCGCCTACGTCATTGGTGTACCAGATGCGCAGCTGGACGAAATCCTGGTCGCTATCGTCATCGCGCATGAGGGCCAAACGCCAGATCCAGTGGAGTTGAAACGCTTTTGTAAACAGGAGTTGGCGGCCTACAAAGTGCCGGCGAAATTCCGCCTGACAACCGACGCTGAACTGCCTTTGACCACCACCGGAAAAGTTCAAAAAATGCACTTGCACAAACTTCTCGAAGCAGGCGCTTCATGACCTAAAAGGTCAATCTCAGTTGTCTTGACTTCGGCAACTTAGCACCAGCCACTACAATTTTTGCATGAGCCCCGACCGTTACCTGCGCAGTTTTGATGTCCTGAACCTGCTGGTTCAGCACAAGGAAGGCCTGCGACTGACGGAAATCAAGGACGTTTTGGGCTTGCCTGTCAGCAGTGTCCACAACATGTTGCAAACCATGGTGGCCGCTGAGGTCGCCACGGTGAGCAGCGACTTGCGTTACGCCGTGGGCCCGCGCACTGTGGCGCTGGCCTTGCGCACCTTGCACTCGCTGGACATTCGCACGGTGGCGCGGCCATTATTGCTGGACTTGGGTAAAACCATTGGCGACGACGTCTACCTGGCGGTGCGCGTTGGCAAACGCGTCATGTACGCCGACCGCTGCCTGGGCACGCAGCGTATCTCGCTGGATATCCGCCTCGGTGAATCGCTGTTTTTGCACAGCACAGCCACAGGCAAACTGTTTGCCGCGTTTGACGCCACTCTGGGCGCGCAAGCCCTGGCGAGCAAACTGCAAAAAATGACCGCCAAAACCATCACAGTACCCCAAGAGCTACAGCGCGAGTTGGAGCGCATTCGTTATCAGGGTTTTGCTAAGAGCAATGGTGAATCGGTCGACGGAATCGTGGGTTATGCCGTGCCAATTCGCGATGCGGCCGGGCAGATCGTGGCGGCGATTCACGCCTCGGTGCTAAGCCAACGTGCCACCAAGGTGCATGAGCGAAAACTGCTGTCGGCTGCGCTGGAGTGCGCGCGGCAGGTGCAACGTCAGATGGGTGTGCAGGATTAGACACGTGGGAGCCTACGCTCCTACGCTCTTGGGATAAAGCTATTCCGGCTGGATGCCTGCCGCCTTGATCTTGTCACGCCAGGAGTTCAATTGCAGCGCCATGTAGGCCTGCAATTCCGCCGCGGTCCCCGGTGACACGTCAGCGCCCATTGAAGTCAGGCGCTCGTGAACATCTTTGCGCACCAGGATGCGGTTGATGGAGTTGCTGAGTTTTTGAGTGACGTCTACTGGCATGGCCGCCGGTCCCACGATACCCACCCAAGCGGCCAGATCGAAACCTGCCAGATTGGCGCTGGCTGCGAGTGGCGGGATTTCAGGTGCGAGTGAACTGCGCGCCTCGGTGGTGACAGCCAAGGCGCGCAACCGGCCGGCCTTCACCAAAGATTGGCTCGATGAAAAATCGACAAACAAAAACGTCACTTCACCACCCACCAGCCCGGTGAGTGCTTGCGGCGTGCTTTTGTACGGTACAGCTGTCGCATTCAGCCCCGCCAGGCTGTTAAACGCAGCGCCAGCTATTTGGCCGGTGCTGTTGCCGTAGGCGAAATTAACCTTGCCCGAATTGGCTTTGGCAAAAGCCACCAACTCCGCCACTGACTTGGCCGGGTGATCGTTGGCCACCGCGAGAATAAAGGTGGCACTGGCCACCCGCGCAATTGGCGTAAAGTCTTTGATCGGATCGTAGGAGAGTTTTTTGAACAAATGCGGGTTGGCCGAATTCACCGTGTTAGTCGTGAGCATGAGCGTGTAGCCGTCGGGGGGCGATTTGGTCACGAACTCTGCCGCAATCACACCCGAGGCGCCGGGCTTGTTGTCCACCACAAAGGCCTGGCTATATTCAGTCTGCAGCTCTTGTGCCAGGAGCCGCGCGATGATGTCGCTGGCGCTGCCAGCCGCGAACGCTGTGACGATTTTCACCGGCTTGGCAGGCCAGGCCTGCGCGATCACCACCGGGCTGGCCAGTGCTGCTGCCAAGACGATGCAAGCGGCCAAGACCCGCTTCATCCACATTGCAACCGAGTGAGTCGTCATACGCAGGCTCCTATCGAAATGAATCATCACTATAACGATACTTGATCATCCTTAGCCGTCATCTGCTGACCCCTGGCGCATTGACGCTCACTGCGCGCTCTGACCACCCGCGCGCCAAACCTGCGCCGCCAGCGCCGGACTCTCGCCCTGATTTTCCAGCGCTTGGTACTTGACTTTGGTACGGCTTGGGTTTTGATATGCTATTATATTAATAGCATGAAAGACATATTTCACGAGACCTAGAGTCATAAAACGTATAAATTTTCGATTTTTGGGTCAGTTTAACTATATAATTAACACCCATGTTAATTAGTGTTTTGACCTCGGGTTTGGACCTCACTCCAAACTCGATCAACCCACCTTCAGATTCGCCGCTCGCCAGGTCAATCGACCAGTGTTTTGCGCCGCAACCAGTCCTGAATCAACCCCGCCACTTGGTCGGAGTTGTTGTCCATCATGATCATGTGGGAGTTGCCCGTAATGCCCAGACTCGGCAAATCCATTTCCTCTACGTCAACACCTTGCGCCTTCAGGGCATCGCAGTAACGTCCCAAACCCTGGCGCACGGTTTTCCACATCGCGCTTTGCGCGGTGTAATCGCCCCACAACAACAGATGCGGAATAGACCGCAAGCGGGCCAACACGCTGGTGGCCGGATCCGGAAACCCTGAAGGCTCCAGTGCCACGATGGCTTTGATTTTGTCTGGATGCGCCAGTGCCATGTTGAAAGCAAAGTTGCCACCTTGGCTGTGCGTGACGATGACAAAGGGCCCATGTTCTTGCGCCAGCTGGTCATACGCCGCCTGGGTGGCTGCGTCATTGCAGGTCCAGCGCGGTGTGGCCTGTTTCATGAACTGGTCAAAGGCGTCGACCGGGAAACGCGTGCCCAGGTTGGCTTGGCTGTCGGCCACGAAACCCTTCCATGAGCCCTCTGCGCCGATTCGAAACAAGGACCACGCCTCGGCCTTGGTGCGAAACAGCGGCTCGCCCTTAGAAAACTCCGGGCTCCTGGCCCACGTGGCGCGGCCGCGCTCAACCGCATCGGCCACATACACATCATGACCAGCACGCAAAAACCAGTTCTGCCAGCCGGGCTGCCCATCGGGTTTGGTCTCATAGGTGACGCCGCACAAACCGCCACCATGCATCAAGAGCAAGGGGTGGCGTGCCCTGGTGGCTTCGAGCCGCACGTACTGCACATACATCTGCTCGATCTCAAACTCGCCATTGGGATCCACCGTCACCGGCGGGCTACCCGGCGAAAACTGAACCTCCCGCATGGGCAGGCCTGCAAGCCTGGCTGTGCGCCCGCCCACATGCAGGCTGCCGATGTCCCGCACCCGCAGAACCTTGTCCAGGGCCATGTCAGTCAGGGTGATTCTCCTTGTCGTGCGGCAGAAAAAATATCCCTGCCGGTCACGCGATTTTGGCATTGTGGCAACTTGGCTCCAAGCTGGCCCCAGGCCTTGACGGCAATTCGGGAATCTCATCAAAATAGCCTTTGATGCACGCAATTACTTGATGACTGCTCCCGCCCCCCAAACACTCTACGAAGCCTTCGCGCAGGCGCTGGACCGCGCGCCCATGCTGCCGTTTCTAGCCGAGTCGGCGTTGAGCGGCGGTCGACAGTGGACTTTTCAGGAAACCAGCGATGAAGTCGACCATTTGGCAAAGCTGTACGGCGGTAGTGGCTGGGGCGCGGGGCATCGCGTGGCACTCGCCGTGGGTAACCATCCGCGCCACTTCTTTCACCAGCTGGCGCTGAACCGGCTGGGCGCGTCCATCGTGCCCTTGAATCCCGACCATCGCGGTGGCGAAATCCGCCATGCCTTGCGATTGTCCAAAGCGGACTTGGTGGTCGCACTGCCCGATCGCCATGCTTCCGTGGCCCAGGCTATTGAAGCGGACGACGCCTTGCGGCACACGCCGAACGTGTTGCTCGATCCGATCAACCTGGGCCAAATCGCCAAGACCTTGCCACAAGCGCCACGCGCCGCCCTCACCTCGGGTGACCCGTGGCAGCGCGAAACGGCGATCCTCTTCACCTCCGGCACTTCCGGGCCGCCCAAAGGCTGCATCCTGACCAATGAATACCTGCTGACCGCAGGCGCCTGGTACCGCGACCTGGGTGGCGCATTGACACTGCGCCGTGGGCAGGAGCGTCTGCTTAATCCGCTGCCCGTCTTTCACATGAACTGCGGCATGACGACGATTGCCACTATGTGCTTGACCGACAACTGCCTGGTGCTGCCCGACCGCTTTCACACCGGCACTTGGTGGCAAGACTGTGTGGAATCCGGCGCTACGGCGATCCACTACCTGGGCATCATGCCGCCTGCCTTGTTCAAACATCCGCCAGGCGCCTGGGAGGCGAAGCACAGCATTCGGTTCGGCCTGGGCGCGGGTTGTGACCCCAGCCTGCACCCGGCGGTGGAGCAACGCTTCGGCTTCCCGTTCGTGGAAGTTTGGGGTATGACCGAGACCGGTCGTTTCCTCGCCAATCACCACGAGCCACGCCACACCGACACCCGCGCGTTCGGGCGTCAGGCCGCGCCACTGGAGGTGCGTGTAGTGGACGACTTGGATCTTGACGTTGCGCCAGGTGCACCGGGCGAGTTGCTGGTGCGGGCGCAAGGCCCCTCACCTCGGCGAGGTTTCTTCTCAGGTTATCTGGACGACGCAAAAGCCACGGCCGAGGCCTGGCGCGGTGACTGGTTCCACACGGGAGATGTGGTCACCCAAGACGCCAGCGGCATGTTGTATTTTGTGGACCGGCGCAAAGACATGATCCGCCGTTCGGGTGAAAACATCTCCGCTGCCGAGGTCGAGGCTGTACTGGCCGTCCACCCGGCCGTCACCCGTGTGGCCGTGTTGGCCGTGCCCGACGAGATGCGCGACGAAGAAGTGCTGGCCGTGGTGGTGCCTGCGCCTGGCCGACCGGGTGACGAAGCCTTGGCCCGTGAGTTGACGCAACATTGCCTAGCCGAACTCGCCTACTACAAAGCGCCCGGCTGGGTCGTGTTCCGTGCCGATTTACCGGTCACTGCGACCAACAAATTGCAGAAGAACAAGATTTTTGACAAAGAAGCTGACCGCACCCTGGGTGCCTTCGATCTGCGCGCTTTGAAGAAACGCGTCAAAATCTAATTAGCATTGCATCACCGCACAACTCCAGAAAGCCAACGCCAGATGCCCCACGACATCGTCATCAGTGCCCCGGCACGTACACCTTTGGGCGACTTTGGCCGAAGTTTCAAAGACACGCCGCTGACCGATCTGGCGGTCCACGCCGCACGCGCCAGCCTCACGCGCAGCGGCTTGCAAGACGCGGACATTGACCACCTGGTCTTCGCGAATACTGTGCCAGTCGATCACGACAGCCTGTTCGGCGCCCGGGTGGTTTCCGTCGCCATGGGTTTGCCACACGCCGTGCCCGCGCTGACGGTCAGCCGGGGTTGCGGCGCGGGTTTGCAGGCGATGGTGTCAGCAGCCGAGCAGATCATCACCGGCCACTCGGCTATCGCGTTGGCAGGCGGTGCCGAGAATTACAGCCGCGCGCCCTTTGTGTTACGCACGGGCCGCTGGGGGCACAAACGCGGCGATCACAACCTGCAAGACCTGTTGGAGAACACCTACCGCGACCCGTTCTCGCGCGAATACATGGGCGAGACCGCCGAAAACATCGCCCGCGCCTACGGCTACACACGCGAGGCCATGGACGACTGGGCCCTGATGAGCCAGCAGCGCGCGGGCCAGGCCATCAGCAGCGGGTTCCTCGCGCGCCAGATTGCGCCCATCGAAATTGCCGAGGGACGCAATCGCCGCCTGATGGCAGTTGACGAATTTCCACGGCCCGAGATGACGTTGGAGCGCCTGCGGCAGTTGCGCCCTTCGTTCGCCAAAGACGGCACGGTCACGCCCGGCAATGCCAGTGGCGTCACCGATGGCGCCGCCTTTGTGGTGATGGCCAGCGCTGAGGCCGCCCGTGCGCGCGGAATCAAAGCTGAGGCCCGTCTGGTGGACTGGGCCACCGTCGGCGTAGACCCGAACATGATGGGCATCGGGCCCGTGCCCGCTGTGCGCCAACTGCTGGCGCGCACCCAACTGACGGTTGCCGATATCGATTATTTTGAAGTCAACGAAGCTTTTGCCGTCGTCAATCTGCATGCCGAGAAAGAGCTGGGTTTGCCGCGTGACCGTACCAATTTGTATGGCGGCGGCATTTCTGTGGGCCACCCACCCGGCGCCACGGGCCTGCGTATGACCATGACCGCCATGCACCACCTGCAAGATACGCAAGGGCGGTATGCTGTAGTCACCCTTTGTATCGGCGCGGGCCAAGGCATGGCGCTGCTGATTGAGAATCTGCTGCGCTAAGGGCAAGCGCTACTTTTTTCTTTTGTTTAGTATCACTGAGTTTTCCAACCCCATCGTCAGTTAACCCAAGGAGACATGTCTTGAAAAGCACGCAACTATCCCGCCGGCAAGTGTTGACCGGTATCGCCGCAAGCGGCCTTACTAGCTTGAGCCTTCCCGGCTTCGCGCAAACCGGGCCTTTCCCCAACCGGCCCATCAAGATCATCATGCCGTGGGCTGCAGGCGGAGGTGGCGACGTGCTGGTGCGCGCCATGGTGCCCAGCCTTTCTGCTCGGCTAGGTCAGGCCGTCGTGGTCGAGAACCGACCGGGTGCGATTGGCACGATTGGCAGCACGGCAGCGGCGCGCAGCCCGGCAGACGGCTACACCATTGTGTATGGCGCGGCAGATTCACATTCCATCGCGCCGCACATCATGAAGGTGTCGCCTTACGATTCCAAGAAAGACTTCGTCGCAGTGGCTCCGATTGGGTTCACGCCTTTGGCGCTGGTGGTTCACGCCTCCAACCCGGCCAAAACCTTCGAGCAGTTCTTGCAGCAGGCGCGTGACACCAAACCACCGCTGACTTTTGGTTCCTGGGGTCAAGGCAGCTCCGGCCAGATCACGGTCGAAGCACTCAAACAAGTCGCCAAAATCGACCTGCTGCACGTGCCCTACAACGGCACGGCGCCGCTCATACAGGCCCAACTGGCCAACCAGATCAACTGCTCGATCTGCCCGATTCCAGTGGCCGAGCAACACGCCCGCGCGGGTAATGTGCGCATGCTGGTGGTGGCGGCTAAAGAGCGCTTGGCTGACTACAAAGATATCCCTACCATGCGTGAAATGGGTATCGCGATTGATATGGGCCCGTGGCTGGGCTTCCTCGCGCCCACCGGCGTTCCTGCTGACGTGCTGGCCAAGTTACACGCCGCCATCGAAGGCACCTTGGCTGAGCCGGGGGTCGCTGAAACCATGAAAAAGATGACCATGGTGATCGACCGCATGGACCAGCGCACGTACCAAAACTTTTACAACAGCGAATACGACCGCTGGGGCGAATACATCCGCACGGCCAAGGTCAGTTTGGATCAGTAGCCAAGGGGCTGCACCCGCAGCTTCAAAAGGCAAAGGCCCCTCGGGGCCTTTTTCGTTTCAACGCACCGATGTCTATGCGTTTGCGCGACCCGGCTTCTCCGCAATACTGCGCCCGCCGTGTGCCACCGCCGCCATCAGCGGCTCAGCAGCTGGATCCACCATACAGTCGCAGAACAAGGTGCGCTCGGCGGCCAGGCCCTCGGTGCGGCTCCAGCGCGGCGCGTTACGTACCAAGCGTTTGATGTTGGCACAGGCCCGCGCTGGCACGGCTTCAATCTGCGCAGCCAGTTCCAGTGCGCGCGCCATCACGTCATCGGCACAGGCGGACACCACGCCGAGTTGCAACAATTCCTGCGGGCTGAAGACTTTGGCCGTCAGCAAATTGAACAGCGCGGGCCCGGTGCCCAGCAGTTGCGCCATGGCTTGGGTACCACCGGCACCAGGTAGCAGCCCCAAGTTCAACTCCGGCAGCCCGAGTTGGTAGTCGCCCGACTGGGCCAGGCGGATGTCGCAACCCAAAGCCAGTTCAAATCCGCCCCCCATCGCCGTGCCGTTGAGGGCGGCGATAAAGATCAACGGGCTCGCATCCATCCGTTCGATGCATTGGTGGATGCCGCCTTGTGGCACAGGTCGATCCAGCGAAAACGTTTTGCCCCTGGCGCGCATGATCTCGGCGCGCCCGTGCAGGATGCCCACGTCGTAGTGGCGGACAAACATGCCTGCGTCGCGACCCGTGATGATGACGACACGGCCCTCGGGCCAGCTCGCCAGTTGATCCAGCGCCTGCGCCAATTCGGCTTCCATGGCTTCGTCCATACAACCCACGGGCGGGTTGTAAAGCCGGATCACAGCGGTGCCGCCGTGCAGCGTTAATGAAACGCGGGAACCCGCCCAGTCACCCTGACTTGTTTTCGCGTTATCCATTTGGTTCGCTTTATCCACTTTGTCCATGCCCGACGCTCCTTGAATTGACCTCAACGAATGAGGCCTTGATTATTCATGAGGCAGAGGGTATTTGGGTGAAATGGCAAACCACCCAGGGGTGGCGGCGCAGGTGTGGTGCGGCTGGCGGGGATCGAACCCACTTTTGGGTTAACCATCCCGCAACCCGCGCCACTGTTGGGCTTCGCAAAATCCAGCGGATTAAAAAAACGCTAGAAGCGGATGATCCAAGTGGATGACATCCCATGTCGAGTTTACAGCGCGCTGGGTTCCCGCCTT
>JANOXL010000181.1:0-2419 GCA_031418395.1 Rhodoferax sp.
CTGCAGATGATCTACCCTACGGCGATGAGCGTTTGCAATAAACGGCGCAAAAACATTCAATTTGAACTTCAAATACCCATATTGGGTATGATCAATTGAATATTGTCTGCATTTTTAATTTTATTGATTTATTTGAGTATATTTTATACAAAAATTTTATATAATATATAGCATTGACTCAAATAAATAAGAGACCTAGATTGCTCTCCGTATCTAGTTGATATATTAGAAAAATATATAACTCAGTCAGGCTGAACGCCACGCTCCGCCTCCAGCCATTGCAATACCGGCACTGTGCCAGGCAACACGGGCGTCACATCCACCGGCAAACGTTGCCACGAAAACTGCTGCCCTTCGCGCATGTGCAACTCACCGTGCCAGTCGAACACTTTGCAAAAATGCAGGCGCACCAAGGCATGCGGGTAATCGACCATCTCGGTTTTCCAGAGTTGAACAGCACCGATGTCGATGCCGATTTCTTCGTGCAGTTCGCGCGTCAGGGCCGCAGCCACAGTTTCACCAGACTCCAACTTGCCGCCTGGAAACTCCCAGTAGCCAGCATAGACTTTGCCAGGTGGGCGCGAAGTGAGCAGAAAGCTGCCGTCGGGGCGAAACAGGACGCCCACCGCCACTTCCGTCACGACCCTGTTCTGGCCGGTGGTTGACCCATCTGTACGCGGCTGCTCGCCATCGGCTAACAACGGCATGGCGACCTGCGTTGTGGCGAGCTGCTTTGAGGCCAACGGTTCCAATTCCATTTTCAAATCATTTATGAAATAGGCACAGCGACGAAGACAGTGCGCCAGCACGGCTAGGAGGTGCAACGATGTTCATGGATGATTTGGAATTGGAATAAGTTGACCGGTGCCCGGACGTCCCCTAGCCCGGCGGGCCGGGTCATGCCGGGATGAAATGGCTGCCCGCGTAGTTGCGGGCAAATTGCCAGGCCACGCGCCCGCTACGTGAGCCACGCTCCAAAGCCCACACCAGCGCTTCAGACCGTGCAGCGGCAATCGCCGAAGGACTCACGCCAAAGGACGACAACCACTGGCCGACGATGGTCAGGTACTCGTCCTGGGTGAACGGGTAAAAACTGACCCACAGGCCAAATCGCTCTGAGAGGGAGATTTTTTCTTCCACCACTTCACCGGGATGCACTTCACCGTCGTCGGTGTGGGTGTAGGTGAGGTTTTCCTTCATGTATTCGGGCAACAGGTGGCGCCGGTTGCTGGTGGCGTAGACCAGCACATTGGCCGTGGTGGCGGCCACGGAGCCATCCAGCACCGACTTCAGGGCCTTGTATCCCGGTTCGCCGTCTTCAAAACTCAGGTCGTCGCAAAACACAATGAATTTTTCGGGCAGGTCGGCGACCACGTCCACGATATCGGGCAAGTCCACAAGGTCAGATTTGTCTACTTCGATCAGGCGTAAACCGCGCGATGCGTATTCATTCAGGCAGGCGCGAATCAACGAGGACTTGCCTGTGCCGCGCGCACCTGTCAGCAACACGTTGTTGGCCGGTTTGCCTTCGACAAACTGCAAGGTGTTGCGCTGAATTTTTTCCTTTTGCGGCTCAATCTCCTTGAGATCACCCAGGCCCATCTTGCCAATGTGGCGCACCGGCTCCAGGCTGCCGTGCCCGCTGCTACGCTTACGGTAGCGCCAGGCGTGGGCCTGCTGCCAGTCGGGCGCGGTCATCGCCTGCGGCAGCACCGACTCAATGCGAACCATGAGTTGCTCAGCGCGCGCCAGCAGGCGTTCAAAACTTTCGTTCACAGAAACCATTCCTTTGTTGAATCGTTGCGGGAGAAGACGCCCCGACAACAGTGCACGAGCACGGCCAGGAGGGGCAACGCGCTATCGTGACGATTCGGCAAAGGAATCATGATCGGTAGTCGGCGTTGATCGTCACGTAATCGTGACTGAAATCACAGGTCCACACGGTGTCTGACGCATCACCGCGACCCAGGCCAACCCGCACGGTGATTTCACTTTGTTTCATGACGCGCTGGCCGTCTGCTTCACGGTAACTGGGGTTGCGGCCACCTTTTGTCGCCACATGCACGTCATCCAAAAACAGCTCGATGCCAGTTTGGTCCAGATCGGTGATACCCGCGTAGCCCACGGCCGCCAGAATGCGCCCCAAATTCGGGTCACTCGCAAAAAACGCTGTTTTGACCAGCGGCGAATGGGCGATGGCATAGGCCACCTGGCGGCACTCGGCGGCCGTTTTACCGCCGTCGATCTGCACGGTGATGAATTTGGTAGCGCCTTCGCCGTCGCGGACGATGGCCTGGGCGAGCTGGCGAGCCACTTGCAGCATCGCCGCAAACAGGGCCTGGCCGTCGGGACTGGCCAAAGAATCCACAGGTGTGTTGCCCGCCTTATTGGTGGCGATCACGACGAATGAATCGTTGGT
>JANOXL010000182.1:0-1840 GCA_031418395.1 Rhodoferax sp.
ATACGGCGAAACCAAAGACGCCTCGCTGATTTGGGAGGGCCACAAAGCCGGGCGCGACATTGGTTATTGCCACCTGGAGAAGCTGCACAATTTGGAAGTGTTGCCGCCCAGCGGGTTCTACATTTCGTGTTTCCCCCACAAGATTCGCGGGGCCTCCGCAGGCTGGACGCGCGCCGTGGCCATCTTCGATGACAAACTTATGGCGGCCTGATATGACCCAACTCAACCATACCCTCAATCACACCCATTCGGCGACGGCCAAAAGCTGGCTGGCCAGCGCCAACGGCCACCCTGACTTCCCGATTCAAAACCTGCCGTTTGCCGTGTTCGCGGAGAAAGACAAATTCGCCTTTTGGCGCGGCGGCGTGGCGATTGGCGACCACGTGCTGGACCTGGCGGCATTGCATGGCAAAAAGCTGCTCAAGGGCCAATCAGCAGCCGCGTTGGAGGCGGCGTCGATGTCGAGCTTGAACGCCTTCATGTCACTGGGGCCGGCAAACTGGCAAGCGCTGCGCCACGCCCTGTTTGCACTTTTGGCCAGCGACGCTGCTGCCAACGACCAGGCGGTCGTGCAAAGTTGCTTGATCCCGCAAGCCAACGCGGTGTACACCTTGCCCGCGCAGATCCGCGACTACACCGATTTCTATACTTCGATCCACCACGCGCGTAATGTCGGGCGTATTGCGCGGCCTGACAACCCGCTGACACCCAACTTCCAATGGCTGCCCATCGCTTACCACGGGCGCGCCTCCAGCGTGGTCGTCAGTGGCACGCCGTTTCGGCGCCCGATGGGGCAGGCGGTGCAGCCCGGTGGCACAGCGCCGGTGTACGGCCCCTGTGCTCGCCTGGATTTTGAGCTGGAGCTGGGTGCTTTCATCGGCCCAGGCAACACGCTAGGCGCGCCGATTCCCCTGGCCCAAGCCGAGTCGCACATCTTCGGTATTTGCCTCTTGAACGACTGGAGCGCGCGCGACATACAGTTTTGGGAGATGGCGCCCTTGGGGCCGTTTTTGGGCAAAAGTTTTTGCACCTCCATCTCGCCCTGGATTGTCACGATGGAGGCCCTGGCCCCGTACCGCCTGCCTTTCACCCGCCCTGCCGACGAGCCGCAGCCGCTGGCCTATCTGGACGACGCCGGCAACCGCGCGCACGGCGTGATCGACATCCGGCTGGAAGTGGCGATTGAATCGGCCCAGGCGCGGGCAGCAGGCCGCGCGCCGTCCACCATTTCAGCCACCAGTTTCAAACACCAGTATTGGACCTACGCGCAAATGGTGGCGCAACACACCATGGGTGGCTGCAACCTGAACCCGGGCGATTTGCTGGGCAGCGGCACCATCTCGGGGCCGACCCCAGCCGAGGCGGGCGCGATCATTGAGCTGACCAAAGGCGGTAAAGAGCCGATCTTGCTGGGTGGTGGTGATTCAGGCGGCGAGACCCGCGCGTTTTTGCGCGATGGCGACGCTGTCATCCTGCGTGGTTGGTGTGAGAAAGATGGCTTTGCGCGCATCGGGTTTGGTGAAAATCGGGGCGAAGTGTTGCCCGCGCTGGGTTATTTAACTGAGGCTACGTCATGAAGTCGCTTCCCATGCCGACGCTGGAGCACGTGCTCGATTTGGACGTTAGCGTCTCTGCGCCTATCGACGCCGGCGTACTCTTCGGCTTGGGCACCTCGGGGCGCAGGCGCATCATCCCAATCACGGGCGGCACGGTGAGCGGCCAGTTTCAAGGCCAGCGCATCGAGGGGCGCGTGTTGCCAGGCGGCGCTGACTTCCAGCGGGTACCCAACGAGACCACCGCCGACCTGGACGCGCGTTACATGATCGCTCTGGACGGCGAG
>JANOXL010000183.1:0-11025 GCA_031418395.1 Rhodoferax sp.
TCGGCCCGCGCGACCATTTTGTGATTCCGTCGTGGCACACTGCGCAACTGCGCTCTACGCAAGGCTGTGTGCTGTTCAGTTTTTCAGACCGCCCGGTGCATCAGGCACTGGGCATTCATAAAGAGGAAAGACTGTCATGAGGAACTCGCGATGAGTTATGTTGTTCAAGCCCCTGCGCAAGTGTCGGTACCCGTCGTGGGCAAGGCTGAGCGCTTCCCCGTGCGTCGCATTTACTGCGTGGGCCGCAACTATGTCGAACATGCCAAAGAGATGGGTTTTACGGGCCGTGAGCCTCCTTTCTTCTTCCTCAAGCCCGCGGATGCCGTACTCGTGGTCAACGCGGGTGAAACCGCCACCGTGCCCTACCCCGTCATGACTAAAGACTACCAGCATGAGATCGAGATGGTGGTGGCCATTGGCACGGGCGGCAAAAACATCAAGGCGGCAGACGCACACCTTCACATTTACGGTTACGCCGTGGGCCTGGATATGACGCGGCGTGACTTGCAAGGCGAGCAGAAAAAACTCGGCCGCCCGTGGTGCATCGGCAAGGCGTTTGACCAGTCCGCGCCCTGCGGCCCTATCACCCCAGCAGCGCAGGCGGGCGACGTGGAAAAGGCCGAAATTTACATCCAAGTCAACGGCAAAGACCGGCAGCGCAGCAACGTCTCCAAGCTGATCTGGAACATTGGCGAAACCATCGAACACATCTCAGCCGCGTGGGAGCTGCAACCTGGCGACTTGATTTTTTCGGGCACGCCCGAGGGTGTGGCGGCTGTCGTGGCGGGTGACACCATGTATGGCTTTGTGACGGGGTTGACGCCGATCACCGTGAAGGTGGTCTAGGCACCCTTCAGTGTCCCCAAAAAAGCCGGGCAGGCCTTCGCGGGGCCTGATCCTTGTAGCGACCCACAAAACACCATAACGCGAGGAGACAACCATGAAAACGCTGGAATCATTGGCCAAGTTGTGCGCCGTCTTGGCGGGTGTCGTGCTCACCTTCATCACCCTCATGACCTGCGCCAGCCTGATCGGCCGCAACACCATCGGCCTCACGCTGGCCGGTGACTTCGAGCTCACGGGCGTGGCCGCAGGCGCGGCCATCGGCCTTTTCATGCCGCTGTGCCAACTGCGTCGGGGCAACATCATTGTCGATTTTTTCACTGCCAAAGCCAGTGACGCCACCAACCGCCTGCTAGACCGTTTTGGCGCTTTGTTGATGGCCCTGGTCATGGCGCTTTTGACCTGGCGCACCGCAGTAGGCGGGCTTAACGCTTTTTCCACAAAGTCCAGCTCAATGATGTTGGGTTTCCCGGAGTGGATCGTCTTCGCCTTCATCGTGCCGCCGCTCCTGCTCACGGCGGTGATCGCGTTCACGCAGGCTGTTCGAAGCGCTGACACCGAACAAGACACCGGGGCCGCCGCATGAGCCCGATTGCCTTGGCATTGATGATCTTCGGCATCATGCTGCTGCTGATGGCGCTTCGCACGCCCATCGCGGTGGCCATGTTTGTGGCGGGTTGTATTGGTTACGTCGCCCAAGCCGGCTGGATGCCGCTGGCCAGTTTTCTGAACAACCAGGCCTTCGCGCGTTTCGCCAGTTATGACCTGTCGGTGATCCCGCTGTTCATCTTGATGGGCAACTTCGCCACCCAAGGCGGCATTTCCAAAGCGCTGTTTGGTTTTGCTGCGGCGCTGATGGGGCGGTTTCGCGGCGGCTTGGCGATGGCGGCGGTGTTGGCCAGCGCGGCGTTTGGCTCGATTTGCGGCTCGTCCGTGGCCACGGCGGCCACCATCACCTCGGTGGCGCTGCCTGAAATGCGCCGCCATGGGTATTCGGGGCGCCTCTCCACAGGCACTTTGGCGGCCGGCGGCACCTTGGGCATTTTGATTCCGCCCTCGGTTCCGCTGGTGATCTACGCCATCTTGGCCGAACAAAACATCGCCAAGCTGTTTGCCGCCGCCATGGTGCCCGGCATCATTGCCATGCTCGGCTACATGCTGGCCATCGGCATTTATGTGCGTTTGGCGCCGGGGCACGCGCCCGAGCATGACGACGGCATCGAAAAACTTTCGGTGAAAACCTTCATGGGCATCTTGCCCATCGCCATTGTTTTCACCATCGTGTTTGGCGGCATTTATGGCGGCTTGTTCACACCCACCGAAGGCGCGGGCGTGGGCGCGGCCGCCACTTTCATCGCGGCGCTGCTCAAACGCGAGCTCACGTTTGAGAAGCTCAAGCTTTGTTTCTACGCCACCGCCGAAGCCTCGGCGATGATCTTCATGATCTTCATTGGCGCTGACCTGATGAACTCGGCCTTGGCGCTCACCCAGGTACCCGCGCAGATGTCCAGTGTGGTGCTGAGCTGGGGTTTGTCGCCCTTGCTGGTGGTTTCGGCCATCTTGCTGTTTTACGTGGTGCTGGGCGCGGTGATGGACGAGTTGTCCATGATTCTGCTCACTATTCCCATCTTTTTCCCGATGGTGATGGGGTTGGACTTCGGCATGCCCAAGGAGTCGGTGGCGATCTGGTTTGGCATCATGGTGCTGATGACGGTGGGTTTTGGCATGTTGGCGCCCCCGGTGGGCCTGAACGTGTATGTGGTCAACAGCTTGGCCAAAGACGTGCCCATTGCCGAAAGTTACCGGGGGGTGATGCCGTTTTTGATCAGCGACGTGTTTCGCACCCTGCTGCTTTTGTTCTTCCCTGGCATCGCTTTGTGGTTTGTCAAGTTCATCCAGTGAAACCGACCGATTAATACCGCCCCTACAGGGTAATTCCGGTCATCTGAGCACGGCGATTTCCGTTACCTTCACAATATCTATTTTCAGGAGCCCTTTTCATGATTCAAAGACGCGCAATACTCAAAACTTCGGCAGCGGCAGTCGCCCTGGGCGCACCCGGCTTGAGCGCCCTGGCGCAACAGGCTGTCACGTTGAAGTTCCACACCTTCATGGCACCCTTGTCCAATGTTTGGCTCTCCATGCACAAGCCCTGGATGGAAAAAGTCGAAAAGGAATCCGGCGGGCGCATCAAGTTTGAGGCCTACCCGGCCATGCAGTTGGGCGGCACGCCCGTGCAACTGTATGACCAGGCCAAAGACGGTGTGGTGGATGTCGTCTGGACATTGCCCGGCAACACAGCCGGGCGTTTCCCGCGTGTGGAGGTATTCGAGCTGCCCTTTGTGATGAACAACGCCGAGGCGACCTCAAAGGCGTATTGGGAATACGTGCAGACCATGGCGCCGGACGAATTCAAAGACACGCAGCTCTTGGCTCTGCACGTACACGGCCCTGGCATGTTCCACTCCAAAGACAAACAGGTCAAATCAGCGGCTGACCTCAAAGGCCTTAAAGTGCGTGGCCCAACACGCCAGATTACCAAGATGCTGGCTTCGGTGGGTGCCACGCCCGTGGGCATGCCGCTGCCCGCCATCACTGACGCGCTCTCCAAAGGCACCATCGACGCCTGCGCCATTCCCTGGGAGGTCGTGCCTTCCATCAAGGTTCAGGAGCTAACGAAGTTCCACAGCGAATTCCCGGCTGATAAACCGGCGCTGTACACGACTACCTTCGTGATGGCCATGAACAAGGCCAAATACGAGTCACTCGCGCCCGATCTGAAAAAGGTGATTGACGCCAACTCAGGCTTGGCAACCTCAGCCTGGCTTGGCAAAACCCAGCAGAGCAACGACCCTCTGGGGCGCAAGACTGCCGTGGACCGCGGCAACACCATTTACCAATTCAGCGCAGCTGAAACGGCGGAGTTCCAGAAGCTCTCCAGTCAGATTGACGACGAGTGGGTGGCCGACATGAACAAGCGCAACTTTGACGGCAAGAAACTGCTGGAGACCGCCAAAGCCTTGATTGCCAAACACGGCAAGGCTTGATCAAAGTCTGCACAAATCAGGGGCTCTTCGGAGCCCCTTTTTTTGCCCGTAAACTGTGCCAATGTACCGCTCCACCATCAAACATTGCAAAAACTGCGGCACTGCCGTGGTGTACCGGGTCCCCGACGATGGCGACACCAAAGAACGCGCGGTGTGCCCGGCCTGCGGCACCGTGCATTACGAAAACCCGCTGAACGTGGTCGGCACAGTGCCCTATCTAGGCGACAAAGTCCTGCTATGCAAACGCAATATCGAACCACGCTGGGGCAAGTGGACTTTGCCTGCCGGCTTCATGGAACTGGGCGAAACCCTGGCCGAGGGCGCTGGGCGCGAGACCGTTGAAGAAGCCGGGGCGCAGTTTGAAATGCAGGGGCTTTTTTCGATTTTGAACGTTCCACGCGTTGGCCAAGTGCATATGTTTTACCTGGCCCAATTGACGAGTGACCAGTTCGCGCCGGGCTTCGAAACGATTGAGGCGCGCCTGTTTACGGAGAGCGAAATCCCCTGGGAAGAAATCTCCTTTCGAACTGTCAAGGAAACACTGCAGCGTTATTTTGCCGACCGGCACGCCGGGCAAATGCAGTTACACACGGTCGACATACTCTGAAGTCAACGGCCATGTTGCCCAGCTACGTCCTGCTGGATTTGGAGACCACCGGCGGCAGCGCCAGCGGCGACAGCATCACCGAGATTGCAGCAGTGCGGGTTGATCATGGCGTGGAGGTCGCGCGCTGGAGCACGCTCGTGAACCCCGGCACTTCGATCCCCTATTTCATCCAGAACCTGACCGGTATCACCAACGACATGGTGATCGATGCACCGCGTTTCAAACACGTGGCCGACCACCTGCTGACACTGCTCGAAGGCAGTGTGCTGGTAGCGCACAACGCCAGTTTTGACCACGGCTTTCTGCGTGACGAATACGCACGTTTGGGGCACGACTTGCGTGTGCCCAGCCTGTGTACGGTGCGTCTGTCACGCAAGTTGTACCCACAGTACAAAAGCCATGGGCTGGACGCAATAATGCAGCGCCACGGCTTGCAAACTGAAGCGCGGCATCGGGCGATGGGTGATGTCGATATGGTGCTGGCCTGGCTGGCGCAGGCAAGCGCCGAGTTTGGCGTCGAACACCTGCGCGAAGTGGCACAGGCGATGGTGCGCCCGCCAATGGGCGTTCCGGCGCATCTGGAACCGCAATTGGACGACCTGCCCCAGGGCCCCGGCGTCTATCTGTTGTATGGCGATGGCACAACGCCGCTATCGCCACCGCTCTTTATTGGTAGTGCGGTGAACCTGCGCGAGCGGGTCGCCTCGCACCTGCAGTCTGCAGGCAAATCGGCACGTGAGCAGGGCATCGTCAACAATACGCGCCGCATCGACTGGCAGGCCACTGCCGGTGAAGTCGGCGCCATCCTGTTGGCCAAAAAACGCATCTTGGAGCTCAAACCCACTTACGGAAAAAGTGGCAAACCCCAGAGCGTGATCGACCCCCGCGCGTTGCATGCGTGGCCGTATCACGGGCCGGTGGGTCTGCGTGAACATGACGAGCAAAGCGCGCGCAGCGAGGTTCACGTGTTCAGCCAATGGCGGCACGTCACGACCCTGCGCGACGAGGCAGAACTCGAAGCCTTTCTGGCGCAGTCGGATGACCAGGGAGACGATGCAGACTTGATGGAGACAGAGCCAACGGATGCAGAACCCATTGATATGGATATCTACCGCCTGCTGGTAAAACGCCTGTTGTCGCCGGGACGGGTGCAAACGCAGGTGCTGAACCTTCGAGCCCGAGCGAGCTCCTAGCTTCGCCTCAGGTGTACATTCAAGTTCTAATTCCATTTCTAAATTTTTCGTGAATTAGAAATGGAATAACCCAACGTTGCCCCACTGTCACCCATCCGTTCACCCATGGCCAGCAAGTCTTTTCCGCTCAGTATTCCTGTCAACTCTTTGCGTGAAAAGGTCACCGACACGATTCTGGCCGCAGTCGTTAAAGTGCCCTTAAGCCGCGAGCCTGCTCTCGAAGACGCCAACCTGGCCCATCTGCGCAGCCTGGCGCTTGGGCGCAGTGCCGCACGCCGCGCCAGCCTGATGGCCAGCACGATGGCGCTGCCGCCCGGTGTGCTGGGCTGGATCACGTTTTTGCCCGAACTGGTGGCCGTATGGCGCCTGCAAGGCCAGATGGTGGCGGACATCGCCGCCGCCTATGGCAAAAGTGGCAGCTTGAGCCGCGAGCAGATGTTGTATTGCCTCTTCAAACATCTCTCGGCGCAGGCGCTGCGTGATGTGGTGGTGCGGGCGGGCGAGCGTTTTCTGGTGCGCAAAGCCTCAGGCGCCTTGCTGCAAAACATCGCCCAAAAGATCGGCATGCAATTGACGCAAAAAATGGTCGGCAAAAGTGTGTCGCGTTTTGTGCCGCTGATCGGCGCAGTGGGTGTGGGGGCTTACGCGTATTTCGACACCTTGCAGGTGGCCAAGGCCGCCATGGAGCTGTTTTCGCATGACATCGAACAGGAATGACAGCCTGTAACTCGCCTTCATTTACGGATGAATGCTATCTTTATAATAGCTACATACGAATATATCACGAGACCTACGGCCCAGTTTTTCTTGAATACTTGGCAAAACCCCCAAATCGACCCCTGTCAACCCCAAATTGGGTATGATAGGAGCAGCAATACGGTTTCTCACAAGGCCGCCAGCGCCGCCGCAAAGCGTTCCCGGTAAGTCGCAAAGGTTTGCAGATTGTTGTGGTCGGCGCCTGCGATGATCACCATTTCAGCCTTTGGTGCGCGCGCCTTCAGTGCCGCGCTGTGTTGCGATGCGATGAGTTTGTCGTCGCTGCCGTGGAGCAACAAAAGCGGGCTTTTGATCTGGGCCACTGCATCATCCGTGCGCATCGGGTAGCGCAACACCCAGGCGGGCACATAGGGGTAGACCTCTGCCGCCAGCGCCACCATACTGCTGTAGGGCGACACCAAAACGGTGAGATCGGGCTGCGGCAGTTTGGCATTTTGTGCCAACTCGGCCGCCAGCCCTGCGGCCAAACCGCTGCCCAGCGAGCGCCCGTACACCACGATCTTGCGCCCGGCGTATTGCGATGCCACTTGATCAAAAGCCTTGCGCACGTCAGCGCGTAACTGTGCTTCACTGCTGATCTCGCCCGTGCTCTTGCCAAAGCCCCGGTAGTCGATCATGAAGAGGTCGAAATTCGCCTGGCGGTAAAAATCACCGTTGGTAAACCAGGTCCGTAAATTGCCCGCATTGCCATGCAAAAAGAAAACCACACCTTTGGCACCTGCGCGTTGGAGATGCAGCGCTGACAGGCGCGCGCCTTCCACCTCGATGGCCACTTCTTTCACGTCGGGTGTTGTCGCCAACACGATACTGGCCGGTAAAACCGTGGGTTTGAACAACAGGTTTTCCTGCTTGAACCACAACCAGGCGACGATCAGGATCACCAGGCTCAAACCCGCCAGCACCAATAGTTTGGTCAGCAGCCAAAGCCACATGCGCATCAGGCGCGCACCCATCGAATCAGAATCGCGCAAGGGACCCTTTCAGCATCAATGCGATCAGAGCAAGACGCACTGGCAAATTATGGTCTGAAACGACTGTCTGTGGAACCTCCAAACCTACTCCCCTGGCCCGGCTCGCAGGGCGCCGCACTGCGTCATCTGCGTGTCACATACGCATCTAACGCGCGGTCAGTTCACCGCGTGGCGGCCCAGGCTACAAGCCCGCCCCAGGCAGGCACACGGTGGCCTGCAGGCCTGGTGATACGTTTTGCAAGGCCAGCGTGCCTCCATGTGCCTGCGCCACCAGTTTGCAAAGATGCAGGCCCAACCCTACGCCACCGGTGCGACGCTCTCGCGCGGCATCCAGTCTGAAGAAGGGCTCGGTCAGGTTGGCCAGTTGAGCTTCGGGCACACCGGGCCCGTGGTCACGCACGGTGATGACCAGTTCGGTCGGGCCTCGGTCCGCGCGAGGCGGGGCCGTGCGACGCAGCGTGATCTCAACCGGCGCGGCACCGGTCGGGTTGTAGCGCAAGGCGTTGTCGATCAAATTGCGCAGCAGCAGGCGGATGCGCACCGGGTCAAGTTGCAGCAATGGCAGGGCGTCCTCCAGATCAAGCCGCAGCGCCGTCGCAGGTGCGCCCGCTCCCGTGCCCACCGCCAAACCTGCCCCCACATCGCGCACCAGCGCGGCCAGATCGGTCGGCTCGGTATGCAAAGCTGCGTGGCGGCTGCTCAGGCGCTCGGATTCCAGCAGGTCGCTGATCAGGCGTGCCATCTCGGCCACATCGCGTTTCAAGGCCTCGCGCGGCGCTTGTGTCAGCTCGCCTTCGGGCAGCAGCTCGATGTTCAGCCGGGCACGGGTCAAGGGCGAGCGCAACTCGTGGCTCACCGCCAGAAGCAGGCCGCGTTTGGCCTCCAGCATCTGATGAATGTCGCCGCCCATAGTGTTGATTTGCCGCGCCAGGTCGCCCAACTCGCTGCTTTCTTCGCGCCGCTTTAGCGTGATGGGTTCAGAAAAGTCGCCCGCGCCAATCCGTTTGGCACCTGCGCCAATCGCATCGAGGGGGCGCAAGAGGCGCCGCACGTACAGAAAGGCCAGCGCTGTCAGGCCTAACAAGGCCAGCAGTGTGACCCAGGCGACAGAGCCTGGTCCACCGCGCCAATCCAGATCACCCAAGCCGAAGGTGATGACGTGGCCGTCAGCAGTTTTGCGTTGCAGCAAACGGGCGTTTTCCGTGTCGCGCCCATATTTTCCTTGCCGCCAATAGCTATTAGCCGGGGCGTTGATGTCGGCAGTGGCGTGGGCATTCGTAGGTTGGTGTCTCGGGTGTGAATCGAAATTGACCACAGGCCCGCTAATTCGCACCGATAGGGGTAGCTGATCGACCAGACGCTGGGCCTTTGCCACATCCGGCGGTGTGCCCAGATCTGCCGCGAGGCGATCCACATAGTCCGACAACAGCGGCCGCACGGCATCGCGCCAGCCCACGCCCATTGCTTTTTGCAGGCCATGTAAAAAAACCGCGCCGACGGCCAAGGCCAGGAGCAGAAAAAGGGCAACCAGGCGCCATTTAAGCGAATGGCCGAATCGATGCCACCAACGCTTCGGCGATTTGTCGTTCGCGGTCGCCGCTGGGCTGGGTGTGTTTGTAAGAGCCATCAGAAACGTTCAGACGCGGTCCAGCGCCAGTGAATAACCCGAATTGCGCAAAGTTTTGATGCCGTCCAGCGGCTCGAGTTTTTTGCGCAAGCGGCTCACCACAATATCGACGGCGCGGGTGTACAGGTCGGCCTCATGGCCACGCAGGTGGTTCAAGATGTCGTCACGGGTGAAGACTTTGCCGGGCGACTTGGCCAAGAACACGAGCAACTCGTATTCAGTGCCCGTCAGCTCCACCAGTTTGCCTGCGCACAACACCGCGTGGGTGTCCAGGTTGATCTCCAGCCCCTCAAAAACCAGGCGGTTCGTCGGCAAAGGCGCGCGCCGTCTGCGCAGCACAGTTTGCAGGCGGGCCACGAGTTCACGCGGCTCGAAGGGTTTGGGCAAATAGTCGTCAGCCCCCAGCTCCAGGCCGACCACGCGGTCCATCACCTCGCCGCGCGCGGTCAGCATGATGATGGGAATGTCGCTAAAACCTTGCTTGCTTTTGCGGATCGTGCGGCACAGCTCGAAGCCATCCATCTCGGGCAACATCACGTCCAGTATTGCGGCGTCAAAGGCCCTCCCCTGTAGTTTGGCCAAGCCGTCGCTGGGCCGATGCGCGATATCCAGCTGGAGGTCAAAACGCCCAAAATAAGCCGCCAGCGGCGGGCCGAGTTGTTCGTCGTCATCAATCAGCAAAATTTTGGGCATGGCGCATTTTCACCGCAGGTTCAAAAAAAGCCAGAGCGACGCAGATTCACCACTAGAGTGCAATCCGCGCCGGCTCGCCCATCAATCCGCGCCCGCATGAGCTTATGAGCGCATGAGCTCAAGCAGCGCGATTTCAACCGCCCCAGCCACGGCGGCGGTTCATCAGCTCGCGGATTTGCTGTTGCTGCGCCGGGTTCAGGCTGTCATAAAAATCAGCCGCCGCCGCAATCACCTCGGGGCTTTTGGTTTTGATGGCGCCTGTTTTGTCGTCAATCAAGGCCTGGGCTTTGGTTTTGTCGAGTTTGTCACCCGCCACCAGCGCTTTGATTTCAGTGCGCGGGTCGGCGCTTGCGCCCATCAGGGCAGTGCGCTGCTCGCGCAGTTTGCCCGCCAAAACGGAAAGACGCTGCTTTTGCGCCTCGTTCAGGTCGAGCTTTTTGCCCGCGTAGTCGACCATCTTGGTTTGCTTTGCAGCCATGTCGGCCTCGTTGCCACTCCAGCCATGGTGACGGCCGGAGCAGGCACTTAAGCCCCCGAGCAACACCGACGCGCCAAATACGCCGACCAGGGTCCGTTTGATCCAAGTTTTCATTTGAGATTCCTACACAAGTTGTTGAACAGGCCTTCAGTTTGCCTGCCAACCTGCGTGAAATCTTCTCAGCGCGGTCTCGGTTTGTTTCGTTTTATGTCAACGATGCGAATTCAAAAATAGTAAAATAAATAAATTAAAATTCAGCAACCCAATATTATCTGAAACTAGGTCTCATAGAATATAAAGAATCAGCTACTATTTATGATAAATAATTGTACTAATTTTAAGTAAATTATTTCGCAAAAAGAAAATAAACAAAACGAATCAATAATGAATAACCCGTGGCGCACCCCCGCCTGCGGCGATCACGTCACCCGTCACTGCGATCGAACGCGGTGAACACAAAAACGCCACCACATCGGCCACCTCAGCCGCATCCACCAAATGGCCAATGCTGTTGCCGCTGGCCATTTGCTGCTCCACCGCTTCGGCAGAGACGCCCTGCGCGGCTGCGCGGGTGGCGATCAGCGGCGCCGTGCGTTCGGTGCGCGTGAGGCCCGGATGCACCACGTTCACGTTGATGCCAAACGGCCCCAACTCGTCAGCGAGATTTTTTGACAATGCCGCCACCGACACGTTACGCATGCTGCCCACCGCATTGCCGGTCTGGCGCGCTGCCAGGCCGCTGATGTTGACAATTCGGCCCCAGCCGCTGGCCTTCATGCCGGGCACGAC
>JANOXL010000184.1:0-2661 GCA_031418395.1 Rhodoferax sp.
CTGATTGAAGAGGCCATTGCCCATGGCTTGGTGGTGGCGCTCTACGTGGTGGCACTGGACGACCCGCAGCGCCTTTTGACCCGCGTGAAGCAGCGTGTGCGCGAAGGTGGGCACGACGTGCCAGCCGACAGAATTTTGGCGCGTTATCCGCGCACGCTGGCAAATTTGTCTAAGGCGGTTCACCTCGCCACAGTGGCGTACCTCTACGAATCGCGTGAAATCGAGGCGGGCGGGCCGTATATGGTTGCGATGTGTCAAGACGGGCAAGTGACTGAGTTTGTTGAGACCCTGCCTCAGTGGGCCCGGTTAGTTTTGGGGGAATGTCAGTAAGACACAACAGAATTCGAAATGCGGGCTCGGAATCGGGGCGCGATTCAATGCCCCCATCCTGCGCGAAAGCGATCCAGCACAGCCTCATTCACTAGGCCCGCAGGAATAGTCTCTGGCCCCGCAAACATGCCCATCATCAGCGGGAAGATGGCGGCGTCCTTTGTGGCCATGGCTTGTGCGAAGTGTTTGCGGCGTGCGGTGCGGTTGTCGCCCCCTTGAACAGTCGCGGCGGCGATCAAGTCGCCAATCAGGCGCAGGCGGCGCAGGCGCTCGAATCGCTCCGCGCCATAAGGCGCAAAGTCATCGGCGCGGCGGGCACCGGCGAGCACAAGGTCACGCACCGTGCGCGCATCACGCATGGCGAGCGACAGCCCGCAGCCTACGCTGGGGTCGTTGTGGCCAGCGGCGTCGCCGATCAGCACCACACCGTCGGCATAGGGCTTGTCAGTCCAGGTGTCGGTGCCGGGGACGGCGCCGCAAGGGCCAATGGGTTTGGCGTCTGCCAGTACGGTGACCAAGGGTGACCCGGGCGCGCAGGCGTCGGCCAGAAAAAGCGCGGCACCACCTTCACCCGCGTAACGCGCGCGGTGCTCCGACGGGACAATGTGATACGCGCGGGCGCGACCATTGCACTGGCGTATCAAAAGGCAGACCCCAAGATCGTGTTCCATCACCACGTCGTGCTCGTCGGGGCCCGCCACGCCCTCTAAAAGCAACCCGGCCACGTAGCTGGTCGCCGCTTGTTCCAGAAGCGTGATCCCGGCACCCCGGCGCACCGCTGAGTTGCGCCCGTCTGCACCCACCACGAGTGATGTCGTCACCGTGTGCTCAGCCTCTTCCACCCGGTAACTGAGGTTGGGGTTCACACCCGGCATGACAGCAATATTGCGCACGCCGCGGATCACGGAGGCACCCGCGTGGGCCGCTGCGTCGAGCAGGGCCTGGCAGGCCAGCGGATGATGAAGATTGAGCGAACCGCCCACCCCAGGGACAAAGCGACCCACGGGCAGATCGCGCGGGGTCGCGTCACCCTCGCTGTAGCGCTTCCACAACGGCGCGGTGTGGGCGCCTGCCGCGTGCAGCAGGTCCGCCACACCCAGTGCCTGCGCCTCGGCCACGCCCCAGGGCATCATGCTCTCGCCACGCACGCGGTCTCGATAAACGTCGGTGGATTCCAACACCAGCACCTGCTTGCCAGCGCGGGCAAGCGCCGTGGCGAGCGCTGCACCGGCGATGCCGCCGCCGACGATCACGATGTCTTGTTGGGGGCGTGGCATGCGTTGCGATTTGGCGTGGGAAGAGGTCGAGTTCATGGCAATTCCTTTCGAGTTAAGATTACGAAACAATGTTACGTAACACTGTATCGTAACGATGTTGCGTTACCATGTCAACCGCCATGGCAAGACCTATCAAACACGACGACAGCACCCGCGATGCCTTGCTCGACGCAGCTGAGGCACTGCTCGCCTCAGGTGGCCCCGACGCCGTCTCGGTGCGCACGGTGGCCGACAAAATTGGCGTGTCGACCCGCGCCGTGTACAGCGCCTTCGGCTCAAAGCCCGGCCTCATGGGTGCGCTGGCGGCGCGGGGCTTCCAGCGGCTCGCTGACCTGGTGAATGGCATGCACGTCACCGGCGACCCTCTGGCCGACCTCGCTGCCGCTGGGCCGCGCGCGTTTCGCGTGTTCGCGCTGGAGCGGCCACACCTCTTTCGGATCACCTTCGACCGGATCAGCGAAGAAATTTATTCGCAACCCGAGACTTACCCTGCGCTGTTTGCCTCTTTCAACGCACTCGAGGCCCGGTTTGCCCGCGCTTTGGATGCGGGCCTACTGGCAAAACAGCCCGTAGTGGAACTCGTGTTCATGTACCACTCGTTTTGCTGCGGGCTTGCCGCCAACGAACTCAGCACCTTGCCGCCGCCTGTGGGCGCGAACTTCTGGAAAGTCACTCAAGGCGTTGATTTCGCCGCGCTTTGGCAAAATGCGCTCGCCGCGTTTGTGCGGGGGCTGGCTGCGCCGCCCGTTTGACGGGGCACCCGGCAAGTAGATAAAATTGTGTTTACACACACAAACATATAACCTCCATGACTGCCCAGACTGTATCAAGCCCGTCCACACGATGGAATTTGGTGATTTCCGAACAAACCAACGTGGCTGTACGCAGTTTTTTGGCACAACGTGGCTTCAAGAAGGGCGACTTGTCCACATTTGTGGAAGAGGCCGTGCGCTGGCGCGTGTTTGACCAAACATTGAACCAGGCGCGTGAAGGTTTTGACGTTTTGAGCGTGAACGAGTCGCAAAACCTGCTGGACGAAGCGCTTGAGCAAGTT
>JANOXL010000185.1:0-14278 GCA_031418395.1 Rhodoferax sp.
TCAGGCTTTTGGCGGACTTCATCACGGCCGTTTCCCAGCGCTGGTTCACCAGGCCGGCCACGCGCTCGTTGCCCACGCGGTAAGCGTTGACGACGTTTTTGGCCGTGTTGCCGTAGGTTTCGATCAAATCTTTAGTGACAGTGGACAGGTTTTGTGAGGTCATGGTGCTGGTTTCCTTGTGGGTTGGGCGTTGTTGATAGGCTCAATTTTCACCATTCCCCCTAGGGCACACACCCTAAAAACTGCCTCTTTCCTAGAGCGGCGCGTCTAGGTCATCCTATTTCCGGCTTCGAATCGGCAGCCCGGTCCCGTCTCAGCTCGCTACAAAACCAGTCGCTTTGACAACCCGCGCCCACTGCGCCGAATCCTCCTTGATTTTGGCTGTGAGTTCGGCGCGGGTGCCGCCCACCGGGTACATGCCCGCCGTGAGCAATTGCGAGCGCACCTCGCGGGATTGCACCGCTTTGTTGAACTCGAGGTGCAGGCGCTCCATCACGGCTTTGGGCGTTTTGGCCGGTGCCAAATAGGAGAACCAGGCGCCTGCGCGTAGCGAGGGGAAGCCTTGCTCAATCATCGTTGGCACATCCGGCATGAAGGGCGAACGCGTCGTGCCGCTGGTGGCGAGAATCTTCACTTTGCCACTATTGCGGTGCGCGATGCTGCCGCCCACGACGTCAAAAAATATCAAAATCTGGCCACCCAGAATGTCTTGCCTGGCGCCAGTGGACCCCCGGTACGGCACGTGGATGGCTTTGATGCCCGCCGCTTCGTTGAGCATCTCGATCAAAAAGTGAGAAGGTGTGCCCGCCCCATAAGACGCGATGGACGCCTTGGCCGGGTTGGCCTTGATCCATTCGATCAACTCCTTCAAATTGTTCGCAGGCACGCTGGGGTGAACGTTCAGCGCCAACTCGAAGCGGGAAGCCAGCACGATGGGTTCGTAGTCTTTGATGGGGTCGAACTTGACGTCTTTGTAGGTGTGCGGATTCATCGTCAGCATCGAGGCGGTGCCCAGCACCAGGGTGTGGCCATCGGGATCGGCAGCTTTTGCCGCTTCCATGGCGATGTTGCCATTTGCGCCGGATTTGTGGTCAAGAATCACAGTGCCCAACGAGTCCTTCACGTACGCTGCAATGGCGCGGGTCAGCACGTCCATCGTGCCCCCGGCCGGCACCGGGATCAAGACACGGATCGGTTTGGTGGGAAAGGATTGTGCCGCCCCGGTTGAGGGCAAAGCCAGACTGCCCAGGCCAGCCGCGAGGGCGCCGAGGGTTTGTCTGCGGGTGGCAAGGGTGGTGGGTTTGGTTTTCATGATGCGGCCATTTTTACCGAATCTTCCCCCTTGCGGCGCGCGCGCCGCTAAACTCTGTCTCTCTGGAAAACCCTTAAGCAGGAAAAAACAAACATGATATTTGTCGTTGCCACCATCGAATTGAACCCCGGAACCCGCGCGTCGTTTCTGGCCGAATTCAAGAAAAACGTGCCACTGGTGCTGGCCGAAAACGGTTGCATCGCCTACGCCCCTGCGGTCGATGCCGAAACCGGCTTTCCCACGCAATTCAAGACCGGCCCCAACAGCGTGACAGTGATTGAGCAATGGGCGAGTGTGGACGCGCTCAAGGCCCATGCCGTCGCGCCGCACATGAAGACATACCGCATCGCAGTGAAGGATTTTGTGAAGAACCTTGAACTTCGCGTGTTCGATCCAGCGTGAGCCTGTTGCCCTTGGGCCTGTTGGCCCCGCCTCAGCTCGACGACCCGCGCCCCTTGGTGATCTACCACGGCGGTGGCTGCCCGGATGGTTTTGCCGCAGCCTTGGCGGCCTGGTTTTTCTACGCCGGACGCGCCGAGTTTGTGGCGGCGGATCACGGTGACATTCATTCGGTGGACGACCTGCCCGATGTGACGGGTCGCGCCGTGTACATCCTCGATTTTTCGTTTACCGAAGCGATATTGAAATTAATTGACGCACGCGCCGCGCGTTTAATGTTGCTTGACCACCACCAAAGCGCTGCCGACGCGCTGGGTGGTTTCACCTGCCGTTGTGGCGCGCTGCATTTCGACATGAAGAAAAGTGGCGCGCGCCTGGCCTGGGAGTTTTTCCAGCCCAACCGCGCATTGCCAGACTTGGTGCGGTTTGTCGAAGACCGCGATCTGTGGGTTTGGCTGTACCCGCAAAGCGCGCCATTTTTGGCGGCGCTCGATATGGAGACGCAAGTCTTCCAGCGCTGGGCCGACATTGCCAATTTTGAGCCTGCCCAGATGGCGACGTTCTTGGCACGGGGCGAAGCCATGGACGAGAAGTTCAACAAACTGGCCGAACGCATTGCGGAGAGCGCCAAACCGGTCACCTTCAACGGCATTGAAGGGCTGATGGTCAACGCGCCCAATGTGTTCCACAGCCTCCTGGGCAACGTGCTGAGCCAGAAGAGCGGCACCTTCGCCTTGATCTGGACGGTTCACAAGACTGGCGCCATCAAAGCTGGCTTGCGCTCCCAAAAAGGATTTGACTGCATCCCCCTGGCGCAAAGCATGGGCGGCGGTGGCCACCCGCAAGCCAGCGCGTTCCGCATGGAAGTGGATTTGCTGCCCGAGCTCCTGCGCGGCCGCCTGAACGCGCCGGTGACGCATTGACGCTGTGCATCCTGGATGTGCTCAGAAATTCGCCCGGAAAATGAATTTATGAGCACATCCATCCAGTGGTTCCCGGGGCACATGCACACCACCCGCAAGGCAATTGCCGAGCGGGTCGGCGAGATTGATGTGGTCATGGAGTTGCTGGACGCGCGCCTGCCCGGCTCCAGCGCCAACCCGATGCTGGCCGCGCTGACCATTGGCAAACCGACGCTGAAAATCCTCAACAAGCAGGATTTGGCCGACACCCAACAAACCACGGCTTGGCTGGCGCATTACAACGCGCTGCCCGCCACGCAAGCCTTTGGTCTTGACGCCAGCGTGAGTGCGCCCGCACAGCAGCTTAGGCGAGCTTGCATGGCCCTGGCGCCCACGCGCGGCAGCATGAGCAAACCGATGCGGGTGCTGATTTGCGGTATCCCGAATGTCGGCAAATCGACCTTGATCAACACCTTGACCGGCAAACGATCTGCCAAAACCGGCGACGAAGCGGGCGTGACGCGATTGACCCAGCGCATCACCCTGGCCGATGGCTTTTATCTCTTCGACACCCCCGGCGTTTTGTGGCCCAAAATTGCCATCGAAAACAGTGGCTACAACCTCGCCGCGAGTGGTGCGATTGGCAAAAACGCCTATGAAGAGGTCGATGTGGCGCTCGCTGTGTTGGCCTATGTGAAAACGCATTACGCCAGCTTGCTCGCCAAGCGCTACAAATTGCCCCATTCATCCGACACACCGGACATCGCCACCCTGCCAGAGGAAGACCTGCTCACCGTCATCGCGCGCCAACGCGCCGCCCTGCAGGCGGGCAACAAGGCCAACCTGCAAAAAGCCGCCGAGATCGTGATCCACGATTTCAGAAGTGGCGTCTTGGGACGCATCACCCTGGAGACACCTGCCGAGTTCGTGGCCTGGGAGGCCGCCGCCGCTGTTGTCGAAGCCGAGAAACTTGCCGTGAAAGCGGCGCGCAAAAAACCAGCGAAGTAGACCGCCCAAGCCCTGGGATCACGGGCGGCGAGCAATAAATCCGCGTTTCCCCAAAATTCTCTGCGGGAAGTACAATAGCCGGTTGCCTGAAGCAGGCAAATTGCAGATTATTGTGAATTTTGGAGAATCGATTTGGCCAAGGAAGAACTGATTGAAATGCGTGGCAAGGTCTCGGAGGTGCTGCCGGACTCGCGTTACCGCGTCACGCTGGAGAATGGCCACGTGCTGATTGCCTACTCGGGCGGCAAAATGCGCAAGAACCACATCCGCATCATCGCGGGTGACGACGTCTCGCTGGAAATGTCGCCTTATGACCTCTCCAAAGGCCGCATCATGTTCCGCCACATTGCGGGACGCAGCAGTTTTAACCAAAGCTGATCATCTTCATATCGAGCTGATTTTCGGGAAGATCTGCTTTCGGCACGCCAACTGCCCCAGCCCCCGAATCAACCCCGTTTCAACCAGAACCCTGCCGTGACGACCCGCCCCGAGCCCGCTTTTGAGGTCTTGCCGCGCGACCTGTCGCCCTACAAAAAGGGCAATACCGGCATCGATTACGTCCACCGGTTTGAATCCGGCCAAGCGGGGCCCCACGTGTTGATCAACGCGCTGACACACGGGAATGAGTTCTGCGGCATGGTGGCCGCCACCCACCTGCTGGACACCGGCGTGCGGCCCAAAATCGGCACGCTCACTGTGAGTTTTTCGAACGTGGAGGCTTATGAAAGCTTCGATCCGTCCAATCCGTTTGAGAGCCGTCAGTTGGTGCACAACTTCAACCGCATCTGGTCGAGCGCGTGGCTGGATGGCCCCGAGGACAGCCCCGAGCTGCGCCGCGCGCGCTTGATGCGGCCCGCTATCGCCGCAGCCGACCACATTCTTGACATTCATTCCACCAGCCAGGACGTGGTGCCATTTTGGGTGTACAAACCCTTCGCGCGCAATTCGGACGTGGCGCTGGCCATCGGCCAGCCTTCGGTGCATATGGTGATGCCCGGCGGCATGAGCTCCGGCGCGCCATTGATGGAGCACGGCGAACACGGCAAATCGCCCGAGCAGGGCAGCCGCAAAGGGGCTTCGATGGTGGTCGAGTGTGGCCAGCATTTCAAACGCGCCAGCAGCGATCTGGCCACGGCCGTCACGTTGGATTTTCTGGCGCACTTTGGCCTGATTGACCCGCGGATTGGCGTCGCTTCGACCCCCGCGAACAAACCCCAGCAAACCCGGCTCGAACTGTTGCACACCCACGTCATCAAAACTACGGACTTCGCCCATGTGCGACCTTTGCTGGGTTTTGAAGTGTTTGCCAAGGGCGAGTTGATCGCCACCGATGGCGCTGAAGAAATTCGCGCGCCCTGCGACCATTGCACGGTGATGATGCCCGCTCGCACCGCCATCGTGGGCCGCGAAGGCCTGTACCTGACGCGACCGGTTTAACCCGGCGCCGCGGAGCCGTCCGGCCCAGGCGCCTGGTGGTTTGGATTGGGCAGAAATTTGCAGCGGCAACACACCAGCTTTACGAAACCCCTTTACGATGTTGTTCGATTGAAGCCTTAACCACGAAATTTGGAAGGAAGGTTATGAAAAACACGACTTGGGCCAAGCTAAGTGCGACCGCCATGGCGCTGGCGCTGTGGGGTGGCCTCAGCGCAAGCGCCTTTGCCACCGGTTTGGCCACTTGCGATTCAGGCCCCAAGAGCGGCTGGCAGCCGGTGGAAAAACTCGAACAAATGCTCAAAGAAAAGGGCTACGTGGTGCGCCGTGTCAAAGAAGACGGCGGCTGTTACGAGGTCTATGCTTTCAACGAAAAAGGTGAACGCGGCGAGTATTATTTTCACCCGGTGACCCTGGCGCCTGTGCCGACGAAATCACGCTAAATGTCAATTTAAATTGTGCCGGGCAATCAGCCAATGCAAACCGTCTGGAGCCCGTGGCTGCGGTTCCTGCACTGGCTCCTGGCGCTGTCGATGATTGCCAGTTTTGTCACCCATGAAGGCGGCGGCAAATGGCATGAGTGGACAGGTTATGTCGCGCTGGCTGCTGCCTTGGTTCGCGTCGTTTTGGGGTTTGTGGGCGGCGGGAATTGGCGCTTTGCGCAATTTGTCCGCACCCTGCCTGCCACGTGGGCCTACGCCCGTCAGGTGATGAAGAAGACCGAGCCGCGTTACCTTGGCCACAACCCCCTGGGCGGCTGGATGGTGCTGGCGCTCCTGGCTGACGCAGTGGCCACTGGCTTGACGGGCTGGCTGTACACCACCGATCGTTTCTTCGGCTACGAATGGTTGGAGACCCTGCACAGCGTGCTCGGGTATGCCTTGATTCCGCTGCTGGCTGTGCATCTGGCGGGCGTCGTTTTCACCTCCATTCGGCATCGCGAAAACCTGGTGACCGCGATGTTGCACGGCAAGAAAGCAGCGGCAGCGCCTACCGAAAAAGCCTGATTTAGAAAAGGAATTACACATCATCAACGTCTTGTGGCTGCTTGACCCGCGTCGCTTCGAAATTCCGGGTAAATTCAGGCCCTCGACCAGATGCCCTCCCACCGTTGATTCGCCATGTGTACCAACTACACCCCCACCGCACGCGACCGCTTCAAGGCAGCGCAGTTGGGTGTGGCGCACCTGCCTGCAACCGAGTGGCCTGCGGAGGTCTTTCCGGGTTATGAAGCGCCTATCGTGCGGCGAAGCGAAGTTCCCGCCCTGCAATGCGACATCGCCAAATTCGGCCTGATGCCGCGCTGGAGCCGCGACGGCGCGCACGCCGCTTCCATTGCCAAAGGCACCTACAACGCGCGCCATGAAACCGTGGCCGAAAAACCCAGCTTCCGCCACCCCTGGCGCGAGCGCCAATGGGCGCTGGTGCCCATGGAGCATTATTTCGACCCGAACTGGGAAGACGCGGCCCACAACGGTGGTCGCTCCGTGCGCTGGCGCATCCGCCGCGCCGATGGCGACCCGTTTGCCTGCGCCGCCTTGTGGGAGCAGTGGCGCGACCCGGTCACAGGCCAGCCGGTTTTAAGCTTCAGCCTGCTCACCGTCAACGCCGACGGCCACGCCCTGTGTGGCCGCCTGCACCGCCCCGGCGATGAAAAACGCATGCCAGTGATCATCGCGGCGAATGACTTTGACGCCTGGCTGAACGCCACGCCCGAAGAAGCGCGTCTTTTGATGCGGACCACGCCAGCAGCTGATCTGGCGGGAGAGCCTGCACCCAGGGTGATGAAGCCCCGAGTTGTTTCTAAAAATATTTCTCTATTTTGATTTATGAGACATAAATTGCTTTCAGGTCTCTATTTAGTTACGTAGGTAGCTACTAAAATAAGTTAACTATAGAATATTTATTAATCAAATGTTTAGTGTAATGACTTATTTTATGGATGATTTCGGGCTATTTGAGTCGCTACCACGCCAATGCCGTCAAAAAATTTGTTGGTTTAAAAACGGAAGCCAGAAAGCCACACGTCGCAGCTTCACCACCTGCGTTTGCCACCTGTTATTCCATTTCCAAATCATTGCTGTAGGTCGTTGCGCCTCCTAGACGTGCCTCTGATACGCGGCAGATCCTCGGCAAAAAGGTCGCTTTTGGCACGTATCAAATTCGAGGCGAAACAAATTTGCAATTGGCGGATGGAAAGCGTGTTAAAAATCAAAGACATGCAAAAACTTCACTTGCCTGCCCCGAATTTGCGCCGTGATACGACGCGAGTTCAACTGGGATAACACGTTAGCCATCATGGACGTAGCACGCCTCCAACGACTACTCCGGTCGCAAATCGTTTGGACGCTCGTAGCTGGCGTGCTCATGATTTTTCTGTTGTCGTGGGGCTTTGTGCGGATAAAGACGAAGGATTGCCAACTTCTGTGTGGTGAGGGGGCTCGGGAAACTGCGAAATATCGGATTGGTGGGGGAGTTGTACGCAATGCTTCATCGACTATGAGTGCAGCCTGCGACTGCGGGAATGGGAAATCAGTTTCTGCTCAATAGAATGGATACGGGCAACGAAACATGATGGCTAAAGATTCGTCGAACCCGAAACCGCTACGCGAGTCGGCTTGTCTCTGGCGTTAGGCCGCACACAACGAAATCCGCTGCGCTCCGCAGGTGTATGGACCAGCTTCTCTTCCTTCTATGTCTGTCAGCGGGAGTGCTCGCCCCGTTGGTGGTCGGAGTTGCCTACTTCATGAAGGCTTCCCTAGGCTCATCGCTGGCCCTTCGACTGACAACATCAGCCTATGGTCCAGCGATCGGGATCATCTTCCTTTTGGTCGTCACGCTTTGGCCCGAGTCGCACTAGTACAACGCGAAGGGAACTAAGTTGCTGTTGCAGCTGCAAGGTGTTCCGCTACTCCTAGCTCTGACTTCGCTGGCCGTGTACCCGGGCCCGCGAAAGCTGCATGTCCTGCTCATCCCGATCAGCTTCGCCCTCTGGGCCTGGACCTTTGGCATGTCATGGTTCGCAGTGCATGGCAAGTAGGTGCCGTGCGTCGCGAGTGCGGCCTAGTCCCTCGCTCAACCTGAGCCGCAACGGCAGGCCACCTTGGCCCGAACTGAGGCAAGCGATACACTTTCTCAGTCCGGGCCAATGCGTCTTGCTGTTGACGCCTAGTTAGTTCGAACGTATGGCGCACAACTAGTTAGGGGAGAGTCCATGAATCTGTTCGCCGAGGTGATGCCTCTTCTTGCTGCTGCGGGCCTTGCTCTGTTTATTGGCGCGCTGTTAACAGAGGCCATGGTACTTGTCCCTATGTGGCGATCATTGCAACCGCAAGAATTTTTCACACTACACGCGGCGCATGCGCATCGTCTTTACACGTTCTTTGCACCGCTTACTGTGGGCGCAACGCTTCTTGCGGTTGTTGCTGCAATTACATCTGTCGCGACAAGCCGTCCACTAAGTTCTGCATCCGTTGTCGCTGCCGTTCTCACCGTGGTCATTCTTTCAACCTACGGTCTGTACTTTCGGCGCGCTAACACCAGCTTTGCCGAGGAGAGCATCACACACGAAGCTCTTCCCGCAGAGTTGGCGCGCTGGGCTTCGTGGCATTGGTTCCGCACAATAGTCGGCTTCGTAGCGCTTGCCTCGGCGTTGTTGGCATTGCGTGGCGGCACAAACCTCTAGCAAATGACCCAGACGCCTAACCGGTTACAGGGACTTCCAAATTTGTCACCGACGGTTTTCAGGTTTTTGGTTCTCTGCCTGGATAAACGGTACGCCTGCATTTGGGTGATTTGAAGCGGCGATCAAACTCGAAGCAGACCGCACATCTGCAGACGGGCTTGTTGCGCTGCTGGCAGCGCGGCCCCAGATATGAACCGCTCGGCAGGACGCCATTGCGTTCCCGTGGTCACCGCTCACGGGTCGGGTGCCGGGATGGGGTTTTTTACAGCCTCGTTATAAGTTGGTCTGAGCGTGTGGTGACAAAAGGCACACATCAGCGTAGAATTCTGGTATGAAGCCTTTCCGCTGGAATGCTGAGAAAAACGAATTGCTCAAGCTATCACGTGGGGTGTCTTTTGAGAGCATTGTTGTAGCGATTGAGGCTGACGGACTACTTGATATCGTTGAGCACCCCAACAAGGCGACGTATCCGAATCAGCGGGTGCTTGTTGTCTCGTTTGATGGCTATGTTTATTTGGCTCCTTTTATCGAAGAGGCTGATTATTTTTTCCTCAAAACCGTGATCCCGAGCCGCAAGGCAACGCGGGACTATTTGCAGCAAGGTGGACCGTATGCCAAACGTTGATGCCTATGAACAAGAAGTTTTGTCTGCCTTCGAAAAGGGCAGTCTCAAATCTGTCGTGACCAAAGGTGAACTGGAGAAGTTTAGGGCGGCGGCAAAAGCTACCGCCGTGAAGGATCGCAGAGTGAACATTCGCCTGTCGTCTATTGATCTCAATGACATTCAAGTCAAAGCGCTCCAGGAGGGAATGCCCTATCAAACCTTGATTGCGAGTGTGCTGCACAAGTACGTCAGCGGCCGATTTGTTGAAAAAACTGGTCTTGTAACGGGTCACTCACGTCAGACCGCCCGTAAGCGAGCGGCTGGTTAGTTTCAACGTTGAGCCGCACATCTTGCCTCCTCAACCGGTTCACGTCGATATCAAATGCCGAAATTCATGACGATAGGTTACGGTGACCGCGAAGGGTACGACCGCACGACCAAGTCCGTTCGAGATGCAGCTCACGCACATGACGAAGTGCTGCAAAAAGGTGGCGCACTGATGGGAATTGCTGGCCCTCCCATACAGGTTAGCAATCACGAGGCTAAAGGGGTACAGACGGAGGGCGGCCCCTATAGGGTTGCACAGCTCCCAGTCGCTGGATTTGCGGTGATTGAGGCCGCCGATATAGCCGAGGCTATAAAGCTGGCGGCGCAAAGTCCGTGCGCAGTCGCTTATGGAGTCGTCGAGGTTTGGCCGCTTGAGCAACCCGGCGGTGCGGCTTAACCTGGCGCTCAACCTGAGCGCCAACGGCAGGCCACCAGGTCTTGGTCGGTGGTACGCTGTACATTTTCTGCCAGCGGGCCTTGGCGTTATGGAAATCGGGTTTTCATTCAGCCTCGCTGGCCCTCACAACCACTCCACCTAGGAAATTCCTGCCATGCCAAATGCCTTGTTACCGCGCCATCCAGTTCCGTCCCTCAACGTGCCGCTTGTCAAAGGCGGACGATTTACCCTTGGCGCCAGCCCTGGCGAACGGTTTGATCTCATCGTGTTCTATCGTGGTTTGCATTGCCCGATATGCGCCAAGTACTTAATGGAACTCGAAAGGCTTTCTCCTGACTTCACTTCCAGAGGCGTGCAAGTGCTGGCGGTCAGCAGCGACGATGAAGCTCGTGCAAAAGAGATGAGCGACAAGGTCAAGGCTTCTGGCACCCAGTTCGGCTATGGCCTCAGCCTTCGCTCTGCGCGGCAATGGGGTCTGTACATCAGCGCATCTCGCGGCATGACCTCCATCGGCCTAGAGGAGCCAGCCTTGTTTAGCGAGCCTGGCGTCTTCCTCGTCAAACCCGATGGCACCCTGTATTACGGTGCGGTTCAAACCATGCCGTTCGCAAGACCGCAATTCCAGGATCTCATCGGTGCGATCGATTTTGCGGTAGCCAAAGACTATCCAGCACGCGGTGAGTTCGCGGGTGAAGTGTGAACGATGGCGAACCAAACGTTCGACTGGGTTCTTCGCACCGCTTGATTTGACGTTAACCCTTCAGCTCGAACTCTCCGTTTGGATAAGTTAACATGGGTGTTAGCAATTTCTCCGGAATCTCAAATTTCGCCACTTTTTAAGCGAAATCAGCACCTGGATCTCGTACTATTTATATAGTTTGCTATACAAAAAATAGCAAACCTAAAACAGCAAAAACAGCCGCTAAACCAGTTTGCTCGCCCGCCCCGCCCAATACTTGTCCCGCAACAAGCGTTTGTAAAGTTTCCCGGTCGGGTGCCGCGGCAATTCCGCTTCAAAGTCAATCGAACGCGGACACTTGATGTGCGAGAGGTGTTCCCGGCAAAAGGCCATCAGCTCGGCGGCGAGTTCAGGGCCTGCATCCTTCATGTCGCGGGGCTGCACCACGGCTTTGACTTCTTCGCCAAACTCCTCGTTGGGCACGCCGATCACGGCGACGTCCATTACTTTGGGGTGGGTGACGAGCAGGTTTTCGGACTCCTGCGG
This sequence comes from Rhodoferax sp., assembly GCA_031418395.1. Lineage (GTDB taxonomy): Bacteria > Pseudomonadota > Gammaproteobacteria > Burkholderiales > Burkholderiaceae_C > JANYCG01. The sequence continues at coordinate 11,294 of JANOXL010000185.1, forward strand.
GTAGATGTTCACGCCGCCCGAAATGATCATGTGGGCTTTGCGGTCGGTGAGGTAGAGGAAACCTTCGGCGTCTACGTAACCGATGTCGCCCAGCGTCGTCCAGCCCTGGGCGTTTTTGGATTCGGCGGTTTTGGCCGGGTCGTTGTGGTACTCGAATGCCTTGCCTTCGGCGAAGTGGATCGTGCCTGCCGTGCCCGTGGGCAACTCTGCACCGTGTTCGTCGCAAATTTTCAGTTTGCCCACCACCGCTTTGCCCACCGTACCTTTGTGGGTGAGCCAATCTTTGGAATGCACCAGCGTCATGCCGTTGCCCTCGGTGCCGGCGTAATATTCCCAGATCACCGGGCCCCACCAGGCGATCATTTGCTCTTTGATGGGAACAGGGCAGGGCGCGGCGGCATGGATGGCGAATTTGAGCGAACTCACGTCGTAGGCCGCGCGCACGTCGGGTGCCAGCTTGAGCATGCGCACAAACATGGTGGGCACGGTTTGGGTGTGTGTGATGCGGTGCTTTTGCACCAGGCGCAAAAAGTCCTCCGGGTCAAAGTGCCGCATGATCACGCAGGTGGCCCCGAGGCGCATGGCCACCATGTTGAAGCGCAGGGGCGCGGCATGGTACAGCGGTGCGGGCGAGAGGTAAATGCTTTGCGGGTTGATGCCGTAGACGTTTTTACAGATCTCGATGAGCGAGGTGGTGGCGTCAATCTGCGGGAACTCGGGCGGCACAAACACGCCCTTGGGGCGGCCGGTGGTGCCGCTGGAATACAGCATGTCAGCACCGGCAGTTTCATCTGCAATGCGGGTAGCGGGGTGCTTGGCGATTTCGGCTTCATAACCGGTGTAACCGGGGATGACACCGTCCATCATCAAACGCGCTTTAAGTCCAACGGTTTCGGCCAACAGTGACTGCGCCAGTGCCTGGTTTGCCATCGACGTGACCAGCACTTTGGCCGCGCAGTCTTTGACGATGTAGGCCGCCTCGCCCAGCGTGAGCCGCGTGCTGATGCAGGTGTAGATGATGCCCGCGCGCTGCGCGCCCCAGCACACTTCAAAGTAACGCAGGTGGTTTTCCAGCAGGATGGCGATGTGGTCACCAGCCTTCAGCCCCATGGCCCGCAACATCTGCGCCACCTGGTTGGAGCGGTCTTCAAGCTGCCGGTAGGTCACGGACTCGCCTTCACCGTTGCCCTCGTCGGCCATCAGGTAGGCGATTTTGTCGGGCGTGGCGGCGGCATTGTGAAAGGGATGCATGTCTCTGTCTTTCTGTCTGTTTTGTTTCTGATTCCATTTCCAAATCATCCGTGAACGTTGTTGTACCTCCTAGCCGTGCTTCAGCACTGTCTTCGTCGGTATGCCTACTTCACGAATGATTTAGAAACGGAATGACCCGTTCGGGACATTGTTGCGCCCTCATTTTGGTTCAAAATAAGCCCAACCCGCACAGAATCCCGCAACCCGCCCATAAGGAATTCCCCATGACCGAAGCCCTCATCATTGACGCCTGCCGCACTCCACGGGGCATCGGCAAGTTTGGCAAAGGTGCCTTGGCCGACATGCATCCACAACATCTGGGCGCAGCGGTTTTGAAAGCGATCAAGGAGCGCAACAACTTGAACACGGCCGAGGTGGACGACATCATCTGGGGCACCAGTTCCCAGCGCGGCGCCCAGGCCTGTGACCTGGGCCGCATGGCGGCGCTCGACGCGGGCTACGATTTCAGGAGCAGCGGTGTCACGCTGGACCGCTTCTGCGGCTCAGGCATCACCACAGTGAACCTGGCCGCAGCGTCCATCATGTCGGGCATGGAAGACTTGATGATCGCGGGCGGTACCGAGATGATGTCCATGCCCGGCCGGCGCACGGCCGAAGAAGGCCCGCTGATGATGGACGCTGGCAACCTGCGCCTGCGCGCCAAAATACCGCAGTCCAACCAGGGCGTGTGCGCTGATGCCATCGCCACGTTGGAGGGCATCAGCCGCGCCGACCTCGACGCCGGTGCGCTGGAGAGCCAGCAAAAGGCGGACTTCGCCATCAAAAACGGCCACTTCAAGAAAAGCCTGATCCCGGTGTACAAGGCCGACGGCAGTTTGGCCCTGGACCGCGAAGAGTTCCCGCGCCCGCAGACCACCGCCGACGGCTTGGCTTCACTCAAACCAGCCTTCACACAACTGGCCGACCTTCCACTGGATGAAAAAGGCAACACTTATCGCAGCTTGATCTTGCAGGAGCACCCGGGGCTGGACATTAAATTTGTGCACCATGCGGGCAATTCGTCGGGCGTGGTCGATGGCGCGGGAGCGCTGTTGCTGGCGTCTCCCGCTTACGCCAAAAAACACGGCATGAAGGCCCGCGCCCGCGTGGTCGCTTTCGCCAATGTGGGTGACTCGCCCACACTGATGTTGAACGCGCCGGTGCCTGCCGCCCGCAAGGTGCTGGCCAAGGCCGGGTTGACGGTGGACGACATCGATTTGTGGGAAATCAACGAAGCCTTCGCCGTGGTGATGGAAAAGTTCATCCGCGACCTGAAGCTGGACCGCAGCAAGGTCAACGTGAACGGCGGCGCGATGGCCTTGGGTCACCCGATTGGCGCCACCGGTTCGATGTTGATTGGCACGCTGCTCGATGAGCTGGAGCGGCGTGATTTGAAACGCGGTTTGGTCACGATGTGTGCGGCAGGCGGCATGGCACCGGCGATCATTATTGAGCGGCTTTGAGTTGGCGGCCAGGCTGGACGATTCGGTTTTGAACGCAGGGTTTGTGGCAGGCTTCGGGGTAGCCGAACACACCGGGGTAAATGCCTCCGCGAATGTCCCCCGCCGCGAATTGACATGCGGCCAAGTCGTCACAACGCGGCGCGCGGCTCCTCCTTGATTTCGCTGCGGCATTCACCCCAGTGTCATCGGCGGTGAACGGTGGTGCTTGGGACAATTGGAACAGCCACATTGCTAACAGGATCAGGCCGGCGTGGCATTCAGCGCAGCGGCA
>JANOXL010000186.1:0-2526 GCA_031418395.1 Rhodoferax sp.
GCTGCACTCGCGGGTCTGGCTGCCCTGTTGGTGGCCCTCTCGGTGATCGTGTTCCGCACCGAGGTCAACCGCCGCGTCAACGACGAGATCGATCTGAAAGCCTTCGACATGCGTGTTCTGGGCAAGTTGCCTCGAGTTCCAGGTAGTTTGTAGGGCGTGTTGGCAGCCCGGGCTTGGTTCAGCATGGCCTAGCCCAAACTCTTGCGCAGCGAAGCGCTGACTTGATCAGCCAACGCGACCAATGCCATAAATACCAGCAACATGGTGGCGACTTCTCCTCCGTTGAACATCTTCATGGAGTTGTCCATTTGTTGGCCCAAACCACCGGCCCCGACAAAACCCAGCACCACCGAGGAGCGGATGGCGCATTCCCAACGGTAAACGGTGTAACTCGTCAGCTCGGGCGCATTGTTCGGCAACAAGCCGTAAATGAGAGCTTGAAGTCGCCCCGCGCCGTTACGCATCAAGGTCTCGGTGGCGTGTGTTTCGCCACTCTCGAGAATTTCACCGTACACCTTGCCCAACATGCCGCCGTATGTCAAAGCAATGGCGAGAACACCTGCTGTTGGCCCCAAACCGACCACCCGCACAAACACCAGCGCCCACACCAGTTCGGGGATGCTGCGCAGCACAATCAACAGCCATCGAACCACCTGCCGCACCCAAAACGGCACCCGCGCCATACGCCCAGAAAGCGCCGAAATCGACAATACGCGCGTCGACAGCAAGGTCAGCGGAATGGCCAATACCAGCGCCAAGGTAATACCTGCCGTGGCCATGGCGACCGTGCGCCAGGTTTCGCGCGCGACCAGAAGGAGAAACTCCATATCAAACGCCAAGGGCCAAAAACTGGCAATAAATTGGCCACTGATCTTGAGGTTTTGCGGCTCAAAAAGTACCCAGGGGCGGAACTCTGTGCCGACTCCGAGTGGCCACAAAACCACCAGGCCAGCGGTGATCCAGAACAGCCGAGACAGCCAGGCTGGGTCGCGCGTGGGCACCCCATTTCGCGAACTTTGAAGTGCAACGGTCGAGCCAGTCATGGTGCCACCCGTTTCATCGGCAATGCATCACCGCCGGTAAGGGTACCGGTGTGGGGAGCGAGTCAGTTAACACGGGTGCCGGGCCACTCAGTTCACTCTCATATTGCTCATAAAGCTTGCTCAACCTCGCCGGCGACACTTCGGCAGCCGGCAAATCGAACTCCAAGGCGCCTTCGCGCAAACCAACGATTCGCGGGAAGTGCGCCAGCGCCACCTCAACCTGATGCAAAGTCGTCACCAAGGTCACGCCACGCTGTTGCGCACCGTCGACCAAGGTGGCAATCGCCTGGCGCGAGCGCGTGGGGTCCAAAGCCGAAAGGGGCTCGTCAATCAACCAGGCCTTGGCCGGTGCCAACAAAGCGCGGGCCAAGCCTACGCGCTGGCGCTCGCCGCCCGAGAGTCGATCAACGCGCTCAAACAGTTTGTCAGTTAAATCAAATTGCTCTAGCGCCTCGTAGGCGGCGGGGATGTCGTCGGGGTACAACAAAGCGCGCACGCTAGCCAACAAACTCAAGCGCGGAAGCCGACCCGCCAGGACCGCCGTGACCACCCGCTGACGCGGTGGCAAAGGCGGCACCTGGGGAGCCAGAAAAAGGCTTCCACGCAGGCGCTGCAGGTTTTGGCGGGCCAATTTCCAAGGGGCCTGGCCGTCGAGCGTCAAGCTGCCAGTGACCGGCGGCAAAGAGCAAGCCAACACCTGCAAAAGCGTGGTCTTGCCAGCACCAGACGGGCCAATCACCGCCACCTGCTCGCCCGCCCGGATGCTGAGGTTCAAGGGCTTGAGCGCAGCCGCTGCGCCCGCGCGCGCTGCCGGATGGCGTGCGCTGACGCCCAGAAGTTCAAAGTTCAAACCGGCCTACCCTTGACGATAGACACATTCAATGTCCAACTCACAACAAACCGGCGCTTCGTGCCGCCGATTCCAGGCCTTTGTAGTTCTCAGGCGTGGTTGCAATGTAACGCGTTGCGCGGTTGAGCTTGAGAATTTCAGCATGGTCCGGATTGGTGGCGCTTAAGCCCAGCAATGCGGCTTTGACTTTCTCCTGCTGGGCAGCGGGCATGTCAGCATGCACAGACCAGTTGTAATTGAAATACGGTGGCGTTTTGAAAAACACGTCGACTGCTTTGGTGTCCACCTTGTTTTCAGTCACAAACTTGTTCCAGACGGTGATGTCCAGGGCTGCGGCATCAACTTTGCCGCTGACCACGGAGGCAATCGTTGCATCATGCGCACCGCTGTAGGCGATGCGACGGAAATCTTTTTCGGGGTTGATATTGGCTTGCAGCAAAAAGCTGCGCGGCATCAAGTGGCCCGATGTACTGCTCTGTGAGCCAAACGACACTTGTTTGCCTTTCATGTCGGCGATAGTCTTGATACCCGAATCGGTTTTGGCGATGAAGACGGATTGAAAACGCGTGTCTTCTTCGCGCTGCGCCAAAGGCACAATTTTACCGCCTGATCGCAGGTTCGCCTGCACAAAGG
>JANOXL010000187.1:0-2110 GCA_031418395.1 Rhodoferax sp.
GGTCACCCCGCCCGGCGCAAAAGGAACTACCAGCCGGATGGGTTTGTTCGGGTAGGCCTCCTGCGCTGATGCCAGGCTAAATAAGCAGATAGACGCGAGGAAGGCCACGCCCACCCGCAAGACGCCTTGCAAGGCGGTGCGGCGCAGGACAGGCACTGAACGGGCATATGGCATATCTGGATTCCCTCGTTTTGTCTTCTCTTCTATTCACCCAAATACGCCGCACGTACTTTCGGGTCGCTCAACATGACTTTCGCATCGCCACTCATGGTGATCAGGCCCGACTCCATCACATAGCCCCTATCGGCAATGCCCAGCGCGCGGCTGGCGTTTTGCTCCACCAGCAGGATGGTGACGCCTTGCGCCGCCACATCACGGATGACCTCAAAAATCTTGTCCACCATGATGGGTGAAAGGCCCATGGAAGGCTCATCGAGCAGCAGCACTTTGGGGCGACTCATCAACGCGCGGCCCATCGCCAGCATTTGCTGTTCGCCGCCAGACAAGGTGCCCGCCAATTGCACGGCGCGCTCTTTCAAACGCGGAAAGATGGTGAAAATTTTGTCGATGTCGGCGGCGATTTCTGCTTTGTCTTTGCGGATGTAGGCGCCCATCTGCAGGTTTTCTGCAATGCTCATGCGAGTGAACACGCCCCGGCCTTCGGGCACCATGGCCAGGCCTTCATGGACCATGTCCCAGGCGCCTTTGCCTTTGATGTTTTTGCCGAGGTACTCCACACTGCCCTCATTGGCCGGCAGGGTGCCGGTGATGGCTTTCATCGTGGTGGTTTTGCCCGCACCGTTGGAGCCGATCAGGCACACCAACTCACGTTCGCGCACTTCAAAATCAATGCCCTTGACGGCCTGGATACCGCCATAGGCCACCTTGAGCCCAGACACCTTGAGTAATATCGGTTGGGTCATGTCAGTGGCCTCCCGTTCCGAGATAGGCTTCAATTACTTTTTCGTTTTTCTGCACCTCGGCGGGCGTGCCCTCGGCGATCTGTTTGCCGTAGTCCAGCACGGTGACACGGTCACACAGACCCATCACCAGTTTCACGTCGTGTTCGATCAGCAAAATGGTGCGGTTGTCTTTGCGGATCTGGTCGATCAACTCGCGCAGCAGCACTTTTTCTGTTGCGTTCATGCCAGCGGCTGGTTCGTCCAGCGCAATGAGTTGCGGGTCTGTCGCCAGCGCCCGGGCGATCTCCAGACGGCGCTGATCGCCATAACTCAAGGTGCGCGCCTTGTAGTCGGCAAACTTGCCGATGCCCACATAGTCGAGCAATTCCTGCGCGCGTTTGGCAATGGCCAGCTCTTCTTTCTTGAAGCCTGGGGTGCGGAAAATCGCTCCGATCAGGCCTGAGTGCGTGCGAATGTGTCGCCCCACCATGACGTTCTCCAGCGCCGTCATTTCAGCAAAGAGGCGGATGTTTTGGAAGGTGCGGGCAATACCAGCTTTGGCGACTAAATGAACCGCGTTAGGCTGATACGGCTTGCCCGCCAGCTCAAAACTGCCGCTGTCGGGTGAGTACAAACCCGTCAACACGTTGAAGAAGGTGGTTTTGCCGGCACCATTGGGGCCAATCAGGCCATAGACCTGGCCGCGTTGGATATGGATGCCCACATCGCTCAAGGCCTGCAAGCCACCAAAACGCTTGGACACGCCGGTGACTTTCAACACAATGTCGGAGGAGCTCATGCGGCCTCCTTCTTGGCGTTGCCATTTCCAGATGGATTTTGTAGCGATTTGCCATGATCCGGCGACGGCCACAAGCCGCGCGGTCGCAACAGCATGACGGCGATCATCGCCACTGCAATCAGCAACTGCCGCAGAATCGAAGCATCCAGACGCCCGCCTGTGAGCGCCTGCAAAGGCCCCGCCACATAACGCAACACCTCGGGCAATGCCGACAACAACACGGCGCCCAGAATCACCCCCGGCAAGTGGCCCAAGCCACCCAGCACGACCATGGCGACGATCATCACCGACTCCATCAGGCTAAATGATTCGGGCGAGATAAACCCCTGAAACGCCGCAAACATAGCGCCCGACACACCGCCAAACGTAGCCCCCATTCCGAAGGCCAACAGCTTCAGGTTGCGGGTGT
>JANOXL010000188.1:0-37458 GCA_031418395.1 Rhodoferax sp.
GGGTTGCGGATGGACCAGGCGGAGACGTTCATGGTGGCAACTTTGCGTTATTTGGCGGCGCCTGCCGGAGTGGCATTTGCCGGGGCGACCCGAACCAGATCGCCATCATTGAGGAAACCAGCACCGACGGCGACCACCCGGGCGTCAGCTGGCAGTTTGCTCAGGATTTCCACCCGATCACCTACCGTGCGGCCGGTTTGCACCTTGAGTTGTGACGCGCGGTTGTCAGCACCGACGGGGTACACGTAGGCGAAGCCGTCGCGCATGACGAGGGCGGACTGCGGCAGGGTCACGGCCCCGGTTTGGCCCAGTTCAAACTCCCCTTTGGCGTACATACCCGGCTTGACCAGATGTTGCGCGTCAGGCGTGCTGGGCAAATCGACAAAGACCAACGCCGAGCGGGTTTGCGCGTCCACCTGCGGCCCGATCATGCGCACTTTGCCGGTGACTTGCGCTCCGGCGGCGGTGGTCACGGAGACGGCCAGACCCGGTTTGACACGGCTCAATTCAGAGGCAGTGACCTCGGCGCGCCATTCAAGGCGACCTTTGCGGATCAGGCGGAACAACTCGCCGTTCGCGCCGCCACCGACCGAGCCGATCGAGGCCGAGCGGGCCGAGATGATGCCCGCATCGGGCGCCAACACGCGCGTGTTTTTAAGCCGCACGTCGATGCCAATGATCTGGGCACGTGCCGTCTCTACACGGGCTTTGGCGCTTTGTTCGGCGTTGAGCAACTGGTTAATTTGCTGCGCGCTGACGGCGCCGCTGTTTTGCACCGCGCGAGCGCGGTCGGCCTCTTGTGTGGCGCCGACGGCGGCGACCTGAGCTTCGGCCAAAGCCGCGCGGGCCTGAGCCAAGTCAGCCTGGATGCCGTCAGAGGCAAACACCGCCAACACTTGCCCGGCGCGCACGCGGTCGCCTACATCGACGCGCATTTCAGTCAGGCGCAGGCCTGGCGCATCGGTGCCGATGCTGGCTTCCTGCCAGGCAGCGATATTGCCGTTGGCGCTGAGCCGTACCGGCAACTGTGAGGCCTGCGCTTGCGTCAAAGTGACCGTCAAAGTAGGCTTGGGAGGCGATTTTTTTTCCTCGGCTGCATGAACCAGTGGCATAAAGTGGACCTGAGTCAGGCAAAATATACTATATACCGCTACTAAATGCTTAGTATTATTGATCATAAAATCATCCAAAAACTATACAAATACAAAAATAAACGATTGAATATGAGCTGCCGTCAATTCGGCGATCTGGTCACCTGACTGCTGGTATCCATGCGGGCGACATCTTCGGCTTGGCTCCAGCCGCCACCCACCGCGCGGTATAAATTCACCCAGGCCAGCAAACGATCACGTTGCAGCGCCAAGCGGCCTACTTCCGCCGCCAAGGCGATGCGCCGGGCTTCCTCAACCTCGCCCTGACTGGCAAAGCCGGCTTTTTGTCGGGCCAAGGTGGCCTGCAGCGAAGCTTGCCACGCGGTACTAGCGGCCTGCGTGGGTGCGCTTCGATCAGAGGTGGCCTGCAAATTCACCAGGGCTTCCTCTACCTCGCGCACAGCCTGGCGGACCTTGTTGCGATAGGTGGCCACCGCTTCGTCATACCGGGCCTTTGCCGCTTCCGAGTTGGCGGCGCGACGGCCCCCATCGAACAAAGGTACCGAGAGGGCGAGCGGCCCAATCGACCAGGTCGCAAGCTCGCTGCTGCCAGCGCCTGCATTCACACTCAAAGCACCAATCGAACCGCTGAGCGAGAGGCGTGGGTAACGCTGGGCGTCCACCTGGTCCATGTCTTGGCTGGCGGCGGCAATGTCGCGCGCGGCGGCGTACAGGTCAGGCCGTTGGCTGAGGGCTTCGGCGGGTAAGTTCCCTATATAAACAGGAGCTCTTTGCGTTTGATTGTCCTGAGTTTCAGCCAGTTTTTGTTTAAGGCTGGACTCTGCCAAGCCAGTCAGCGCCACCAGGGCCTTGACCATCACTTCACATTGCGCTGCGATCACCAACACCTGGTTGGCACCGTCCGCTGCGCTGGCCCTGGCGAGCGCCTCCTGACCGCTGGAGGTAAAGCCGGTCCTGGTCGTCACGGCGGTCAAGCGGGCCGACTCGGCTTTGGAAGCGGCGTCCTGGCGCGTCAAAGCCAGTTGGGTGGTGCAAGCGCGCTGCAAGATGTATTGGTTCGCCACTTCGGCGGCCACCGACACGCGGGCGTCATGCCATAGCGCCTGGGCGCTGGCCAGGCGCTCGGCCGCGGCAGTCGTTGCGGCACGGTTGGCACCAAACAGGTCAATCTCCCAGCCCGCCAATAGACCCAGTTGCAACGTATTCGCAGGCGGCGATGTGGGAAAGGTGGCGGCTTGCGCGCGGCTCGCGCTGGCCGAGGCGTCCAGGGTCGGCCCGCTGGCCGCGCGACTGATTTGCAGATTGGCACGCGATTGCGCGATGCGAGAGAGCGCCATGGCCACGGACTGGCTCTCGTTTTGCGCTGCTTCGATCAAAGCCACCAAGAGTGGATCGCCCTGGCGCTGCCACCATTGGCGCATGTCGGCCAAATTGCCATTGTGGGGCGGTGACGTCTGCCACTGGGGCGCGGCAGTGTCAGCCAGCGTCGGCATAGGGGCTTTGGCGCTATCAGCCTGGGGCGGGTGCGCACAGGCGGCCAGCACCATCACCAGGCCTGCGCTGAGAAGGGACGTGAGTTTCATGGCAAATATCAAAAAGAAGGGTGGGGCTTGTCGGTGAGCAGCGTTAGCGGGCCCGGGCTGTGCGGGCGGTCTTCTGTGCGGGCTTGACGCCAAGTCGCCGCTGGCGTTCGGCCAGCACCATCGCTTCGGCGAAATCCGCCAAGCGGGAAACCGTTTGGTCAATGGCTACGGGTGAATCAACGAGGCGCGGCGCCACGGCGTCAATCAGGTCGCGCCCAACGAAATATTCAAGCGCCAGGCCCACGATGGCAAAGGACAGGCGTTGCACTTCATCATCAGGGTGTGACAAATCCAAATGCCGACACAACGTGCGCACCAAGGCCTGTTGTGCTGGTTTGATGCCGCGTTCGAGTTTGTCGGTCAAGGCACCCGTGGGTTCCATCATTTCCCGGAAATGCAGTCGCATGCACTGTTGCAGCAAGTCACCCATTTTCAGGGGGCGCAAAAAGCCTGCGTAGAAACCCACCAGCGATTGGCGCAGGCTGAATTGGGCCTGGTCATACAGCGAAATATCCTCGCTGGGGCTGCCCAGTGGCTCGACAAAAACCGTGTGGTAAAGCTTCTGTTTGTCGCCAAAGTAATAGCTGACCGCTGCGACATTCACCTGCGCTTCGCTGGCAATTTCGCGGATCGAGGTTTTGGCGAACCCGTGCGCTGCAAACAGCTTCAGTGCGGCCAACAAAAGGCGCTGGCGGGCCGCGGCGTTGTCACCACCTGCGGGGCGACCAAGTTTCGGGCGGGCCAGCGGTTCTGTTGTTGACTCGAGCGTGGCGGACAGACTTAGAGACGACATGCCACTAAGCGTAACATAATTAAAACAAACGTTTGATTAATTATTGTAAATTTCAGTAAACATCCCAAACGGCGTCAAATTCAAAACGTCACGTCAGCCCTTGATTCCCCGCCTGCTGGGTGTCTGATTTGCCCCTCAACCGGGATCGGATTTGCCTGCCAAAAGGTAATGCCACAGTGCCGAGACGGCGGCACGTTCATCTGCCAGCGCGGGCAGTTGCACGTGCGCGGGCGCTTCGTCAAGCCTGGCCACATGTTGCGCCTGACGCAGCGAGCGGTATGCATTGGCCGCCTGGCTGCCCAAAGGTGCTGGCAACAAGCCGGAGTTTTCTGCCAGTTGCAGCAAGGCAATGTTGCCGATATTGCCGGTGAGTTCAGGGTAGTTCGACGCATGGGCCAGTACCAGCAGTTGCACGGCAAATTCCACGTCCACCATGCCGCCGGGGCTTTGTTTCAGGTCAAACTGGCCGTCAATTTCGCGGTGCGCGCCACGCATCCGGGCGCGCATAGTGCTGATTTCTAGCGCCAGCGCAGCCGTATCACGGGCTGTTGTTAACACTGCGTTGCGGATTCGTTCGAACTTTGATTGCAAATCGGGCGCCCCCATCACGCAGCGCGCCCGCGTCATGGCCTGGTGCTCCCAAGTCCAGGCCGTATTGCTGCCTCGCTGCATCTGGTAGCTGGTAAAGGCCTCAAAACTGGTGACCAGCAATCCGGCATTGCCGTTGGGGCGCAGGGCGGTGTCGATTTCGTACAGGTCGCCTTCACCGGTCTTCACCGTCAACCAAGTGATCAACTTGCGCACCAGGGCGGCATAAATTTCTCCGGCCCGGCTGTCCTCGTCTTCATAGACGAAGACGATGTCCAGATCGCTGCCGTAACCGAGCTCTTTGCCACCGAGTTTGCCGTAGGCGATGATGGCTATCTGCGGTGTTTCGCGGTGCCTGTTTTTCAACCTTTCCCAACACCACTGGACTGACAAATGCAAAACGGACTCTGCCAGCGCGGTGAGATCATCCGCCACCTGCTCCACGGTCAACTTGCCTTCTACATCCCGGGCCAGGGTGCGAAACACTTCGGCATGGTGGGCGCGGCGCAGCAAGTTTAAAAGAACCTCTTCCCCATCTTCCTGCGTTCTGTGTAGAAAACTGCGCCGATGGCGCACGTCTTCTTCGAAATCGGCCGCATTGAAACGCTCCTCAAAGAGTTGGTTGCCCGCCAGTTCGTCCACCACGCCCGGATGGGTTTGCAGGTAGCGTGCCGGCCAACGTGCTGCGCCCAACATACGAAGCAGCCGCTCGTGGACAACCGGGCGCTCCAACAACAACGCCAGGTAGTTTTCGCGCTTGAGCATGGGCTCGACCCAATCCATCAAACGCACCGCCGCTAGCTCGGTGCAGCGGTCAGCCCGCATCCATTGCACGGTGCGGGCCAACAGCTTGATCAGGCGCTGCCGGGCTTCATCCGAGAGTGCCAGGATGCGCGGGTGCTCCCGCCAAGTGGTAACGCGCTGGCTCAATAGTGCTGGCAAATTTGCCAACACGCTGTCAAGATTCGGGGCCTCCGCGGGTGTTTGGCCGCAGGCCGATGTCGTGCAGGCAGCAGGATTGCCGCCCAACAGGGCGTCGAACTCATGCGCCACAAATTCACGGTGCGTGTTTAACTGGCTCAAGAATGCGCCTGCATCTTTAAACCCCATGGTGGTGGCGATCCAGGCTAGATCATCGTCCTGGGTGGGCAGCAAATGGGATTGCTGGTCATCCAGATACTGGATGCGATGCTCTACCCTGCGCAAAAAGTTGTACGCGCTAGAAAGCGCATCGGCCACCGGCTGCGCGAGCAAGCCCGCCCGCGCCAAGCGCTGCAATCCGATTTGGGTCGCGCGGGTGCGAAGCTCTGGAAACTGGCCGCCTCGCACCACTTGCAGCAATTGCACGGTGAACTCGATTTCCCGGATCCCGCCGCGTGACAGTTTGACGTCGTTCAAACGATCAGGTCGTCCTGCGCTGCGTTTAGACGCGTGATCCCGGATTTGACGGTGCAACACCCGCAGCGATTCGAACACCTGATAGTCCAGATAGCGCCGAAACACAAAAGGCAAAACGACGTCCCGGATGAGTTCGCCCGACGCAGCCGCAGAGGCCGCTACCGAGGTGACCTCTGGGGCGACCACGCGGCTCTTGAGCCAGGCAAACCTTTCCCATTCACGGCCTTGAACCTGAAAATACTCTTCCAGCGCGCCCAAACTAATGGCAGGCGGGCCGGAATTGCCGTTGGGCCGCAGTGCCAAATCGACCCGAAACACAAAGCCATGTTCCGTGGTGTCTCCGATCAGGGTATAGATGGCTTTGACGTACTTGGCAAAAAACTCGTGGTTGGAGATCCGTCCCCGACCATCCGCCAGGCCTTGGGTTTGCCCGTCAACATCGTAGACATAAATCAAATCGATGTCGCTGGAGACGTTGAGCTCGCGCGCACCGAGTTTGCCCATGCCGAGGATCCAGGCGTGGGCGACTTGACCGTCAGGGCCTTGCGGCACACCATGCACCGCCTCCAGCAGTTGCCGCGCTTGGGCGTCGGCAAGGCCCAATGTGAACTGGGCCAGCGTGGACATACAGCCAGTGACGGCCTCAAGGGCGATGTTGTCGCAACAATCCAGCGTGAGGATGCGCTCGACCACCAGGTTTCGGGTGACACGCAGGGCATCGCCTACTTTGTGTCCGGCAGTGATCAGTGCAGCGTAGAGGCGCGCCATCGCCGCGCCATCTGGCACACCGACGTCCAGCAAATGACGTTCGTCAGCGTAACGCCGCCGAATACGCCGGGCAAAACGTGAATGGGCGGAAAGGTCCCCTTCAGTGCCTTCTCCAGGCATTGCAATCCCCTGCGGACCCGAGGGCAAAATGGAACTCTGGGTATCAATGCGGGTCATAATTCCGGTCTTGTTTCTAGGATCAGATGCCCGCCTTGATTCCAGTTCCGTCGAAGCTGCTCAAACTTGCAAGTGCCGTTGCGCGATGGGCGTTCGCGCTGACCTTGTCTGCCTGGGTTCTGTTGGCGGTGGTCTGGGGCACTTTGCATTGGGTCATTGTGCCGCGAATTGCGGATTTTCGCGCGTTGGTAGAGCAGCAGGCTTCGGCGGCGCTGGGCATGCCCGTCAAAATCGGCTCTATCACGGCAGAGTCCAACGGTCTGATTCCGTCTTTCGAATTCAGCAATGTGCGACTACTTGATGCTCAGGGGCAAGACGCGCTGGTGCTCGGGCGCGTATTGCTCGCCCTGTCGCCGCAATCCGCGCTGAGCTTGAGTTTCGACCAGCTTTACATCGAAGGCCCGCAACTGGATGTGCGGCGCCTGGCCGACGGAAGATTTGTGGTGGCCGGGGTGGTGTTGGCAGGGTCCGCCAACCAGGATGACGGCAAAGTGGCGGATTGGCTTTTTTCACAGAAAGAGGTCGTGATCCGCAATGGCGTAGTGCGCTGGAGCGATGAGCGCAACCCGCAAGCGCCGCTGAGCCTGAGTCAGGTTGATTTCGTGCTGCGTAACGGATTTCGCCAGCATGACCTGCGCCTGGACGCCACCCCCGACGCGCAACTGGGTTCGCGTTTTAGCTTGATGGGGAAATTCCGCCAGCCTTTGTGGTCGGTCCAGGCCGGTTATTGGCAGGATTGGAGTGGGCAGATTTTCGGCAACTTTGATCGAGTGGATGTGGCTGCCTTGAGCCGTTATGCCAGTCCGGACATCAAAGTGGGCCGTGGAACCGGCGCGCTGCGCGCTTGGGTGGATATCCGCAAAGGACGGGTTGACGTAGCGGTGGCGGATGTGGCTCTGGCCGACGTCAGCACACGCCTCGGTGGCCAAGCAACGGCACTGGAATTGCACTCAATAGCAGGACGCCTCGGCGGCAAACTCAAATCAGACGGTTTTGAGTTTCACTCCCAAGACCTGGTCATGCAAAAAACTGTAGGCCAACCCTGGCCCGGTGGCAATTTCAAATTCGAACAAAGTGGCCGGAAATATGACCTGGAGATCGACAAACTCGATCTGGCCTTGATCGCCCAAGTGGCAGAACAACTGCCTATTGGCGATGCGGTACGGGCCCGACTTGCCACCATCAATCCAAAGGGGAAAATCGACGGCATTCGGGCCAGCTGGGTCGGTGAAATCGATGCGCCTGAAAAGTTTGACGTCAAAGGAAAAGTCACCGAGCTGGCTCTGTCGTCGGCCGGCCCCAAGGGAGTCGGTATTCGAGGACTGACGGCCGACTTTGACTTTAGCGAAAGCGGAGGGCGGGCCAAGGTGGAGGTGATCGCCGGTGTGGTCGAGCTGCCGGGGCTGTTGGAAGACGCCAAGGTGCCGGTGACCGATTTGAAGGCCGACGTGCAATGGAAACGCGAGGCCCAACACATCGTTGCCCAATCCAGCAACCTCAAGTTCAGCAATCCGGATGTGCAAGGCGAGGGTCAATTCAAGTGGCAAACCAGTGCGCCCAGTGCCGCTCAAGGCCGGGGACGGTTTCCGGGCGTTTTGGACCTGCAGGTGAACATGATCCGACTGGAGGGCTCCAGCGTGCACCGCTATTTGCCTCTGGCCATCCTGCCTCAGGTGCGCTCCTACGTGCGCGAGGCGATACGCAAAGGGCAGGGCAGCAACGTCAAACTCAAGATCAAAGGCGATTTGTATGACATGCCGTTTCAAAGCGCCAAACAGGGGGAGTTCCGCATTTCAGCGAGCGTGACGGATGTCAATTTTGCATTTGTTCCGCCGCGCTTCGCAGAAGAAGGGGCGTTACCCTGGCCTGAACTCACACAAATCAGCGGGGAATTCGTGATCGACCGTTTACAGTTGTCACTTAAAAATGTAACCGGCCGCCTCGCTGGAAAACCGGGTATGGTGCCACTGCAAATTGTCAAAGCGGAGGGGCAAATTCCTGACGTGCTGCATTCGCCCACGGTCATTATTTCTAGTGATGCCAAAGGTTTGTTGTCAAGTATGTTGGCGGTGGTGAACGATTCGCCCTTGCGCGCATTGAGTGCCGAGGCCCTGACGACCATGACGGCCAGCGGCTCGGGCGATCTGAAATTGAAACTGAATATCCCGCTGGGCGCATTCAACCGCACGGCCCTGCAGGGCAGTGTGGCTTTGACAGACAGCACGGTTCAGGTTTCCGCCAAGGCACCGGTCTTAAGTCAGGCCAAAGGCGTCGTCAATTTCAACGAACGAGGCTTTCAAATTCCGAATTTGCAGGCTCGTTTGTACGGCGGTGATGTCGCCATCCAAGGAGGATCCCCTAATTTTGGGAAAACCGAGGCGTCGCAGACGGCAGGAAGTGCTGGAAAAGCTGGAAAAGTGGATGTTTTCAGCGGGGTCGTGCTGCAAGCCAAAGGCTCACTCAGCGCTGAGGCACTGCGTCAGGCCAAGGATCTCGGCCTGGTCGCCAAGTTGGCGCAACAAGCCTCGGGCATGACCGACTACTCCGCCGCGCTGAAGTTTGGCGATGCCGGGCTTGACCTTTCAGTTGCCAGCAACTTGTCGGGTTTAGCGCTTTCGTTGCCGCCACCCTTTGCCAAAACGGCAGAGGCTGCGATGCCAGTGCGGATACAAGTCACCAACACGATTGAGCCCTCAGCTGCAGCGGGCTCTGGACAGCCACGCCTGACAGATCAGATTCAAATCGAATTTCCAAAAATCGCTTCAGTGAGGTATGTGCGTGACGTGACCGGCGACGTAGCTCGTGTCGTGTCGGGAAGCATCGGCGTTGGCCTGGCCGCAGATGAATTGGTGCCCTTGCCCATTCAGGGGGTTGCCGCTAATGTCAATCTGGCAGTGCTCGATGTGGACGCGTGGAGCCAGGTTTTCAGCCAGACAGCGGGTTTGCGCGCTGCTGATTTGGCGGGCCCGGCAGCGTCTGCCGTACCCGGTGTTGCGCCAGGTGTTGTGGCGGGTTCTGTGCCTGGAGCAGCGCCCGTTGCAATAGTGTCCATCGGCTCCGTCAACCCGGCACTGGCCTACCTGCCGACCAGAATCGCAGTGCGAGCTGGTGAAGTTTCAGTCGGCGGTCGCAAATACAGTCAGGTGGTGGTGGGTGCATCGCGTGAGGCGGCGATCTGGCGTGCCAACCTGGAATCGACCGAATTTAGCGGCTACGCAGAATACCGCCAGCCGGCGGGTAGCAGTGCTGGCCGGATTTACGCTCGATTGGCCCGATTGACGCTGGCACCTTCTTCAGAAAAGGACGTTGAGTCATTGTTGGACGAGACAACGGCCAGTATTCCGGCGCTCGACATCGTTGTAGATGACCTGGAGTTGCGCGGCAAAAAGTTCGGACGCGTTGAAATCGAAGCCATCAACCGGATTACCGGTGGCTCGCGCGAATGGCGCCTGGCCAAATTTAACGTGTCCATGCCAGAAGCTACCTTTACGGCCAGCGGGAACTGGGCGATGCTCAGTGCGCAAAACAGGCCCGCGTCCGCAGGTGCCGGACGCGCAGCGGCCGAGCGACGGCGCACGGTGATGAACTTCAAGCTGGACATCAACGATTCCGGTGCGCTCTTGACCCGCGTCGGGATGAAAGACGTGATCCGCCAAGGCAAAGGCAAACTCGAAGGGCAAGTAGCCTGGCTGGGTTCACCCCTGGCGTTGGACTATCCGAGCCTGGGCGGCAATCTGAACGTCAATGTCGAAAGTGGTCAATTCCTCAAGGCTGACCCAGGGATTGCCAAACTGCTCGGTGTCTTGAGTTTGCAGTCTCTGCCCCGCCGTCTGGCCCTGGATTTTCGGGATGTGTTCAGCGAAGGTTTCTCGTTCGATTTTGTGCGCGGCGACATCACGATTGACCAAGGCATCGCCAGCACGAACAACCTGCAAATGAAAGGCGTCAACGCGGCCGTCCTGATGGAGGGCCGCGCCGACATCGCCAAAGAGACTCAAGACCTGCGCGTGGTGGTGGTGCCGGAAATCAATGCGGGCACGGCATCGCTGATTGCGACGGTGATCAATCCGGCGATTGGTCTGGGCACCTTCCTTGCGCAGTTGATATTGCGCCGCCCCTTGATTGAATCGGCGACGCAAGAGTTCCATGTGGACGGCACCTGGCTTGACCCAAAAGTGGTACGCGTGAATCGTAAAACCGACAATGCGAACGACCTCAAAGTCGAGCCTGCCCGATGAAAGTGGCGGCTATTCAAATGGTGTCAGCTACCGGCTTGGTGGCCAACCTGGCCAGCGCCCGCCAGTTGCTGGAAGAAGCGGCCGCCAGCGGCGCTGAGTTGGCCGTTTTGCCCGAATATTTTTGTATTTTGGGCCAGCGGGATACTGACAAGTTGGCGATTCGGGAGCCATTCGGTCGCGGCCCCATCCAGGATTTTCTCGCTGCCACGGCGCAGCGCTTGGGGCTGTGGATTGTCGGGGGCACCTTGCCCTTGTCTGTGGCGCATGAAACGGCAAAACCAGACAACACCGCCGCACACTCCAAGGTCACCAACAGTTCTTTGGTGTTTGCGCCAGACGGCCGCTGCGTCGCGCGGTACGACAAAATTCACCTTTTCCGTTTTGACAATGGTGCAGAGCGGTATGACGAGTCGCGCGTATTGCAGGCGGGGTCAACCAGCACTTTGTTTGAACTGCCCTCGCGGGATGGGCATGGCTGGCGGGTTGGCATGAGTGTTTGTTATGACCTGCGTTTTCCCGAGCTTTACCGTGCTTACGCGCAACAAGGCGCTGACTTGCTGTTGGCCCCCAGCGCCTTCACCTACGTGACCGGGCAGGCGCATTGGGAGTTGCTGCTGCGGGCGCGGGCGGTCGAAAACCAGGCCTTCGTCGTGGCGGCAGCGCAGGGTGGGCTGCATGAAAACGGCCGTACCACCTGGGGCCACAGCATGGTGGTGGGGCCTTGGGGCGAGGTGTTGGCGCACAAAGACTTGGGCGCAGGCGTGGTTTGTGTAGAGCTTTCCTTCGCCGCACGCGCTGAGTGCCGTACCAAATTGCCAGCCTTGGATCACCGCGTGTTGTGAGGCCTGATCTGACGTCAGTCGCAGCAAGTTGCGGATGAGCCCCCCAGCTACCCAGGCGGACGACTCCACCCCACTGAGTGGTCGGCGGCGCTTGCTCTGGCTGGCCTTGGTCGCGCTGGTCGTGGCGCTTTTGATGATGTTGATCTGGCTTGCCGGGCGATACGAGGCCAGCCAGGTGCAGGACAAGCTGGAGCGCGATGCGGCGGAGGCCGTGGCCGACATCGGCGCCGCCATGACGCGCAACGTCCACAGCCTGCAAACCCTGCAATTCAATGGCCCCGGGCGCGACGCCTGGGTGGCGGGTGCGGCGGCGCTCTTGCGGGAGCGTCGCGAAATGATGCGCATTGAGCAACGCGAGCTGGGGCTGACGCTGCAAGGGTTTGCCGATTCGCCTTACCGCCCCCCCATATTTTCATTTCTGGGGCATGAAAACGCCTTCACTGAAGTGTCTCAGGCTTGCGCCTCCGCGCGTAAATTCAGTGGCCCAGCGTACTCCAACAGCTACTTTGTGCCGATGGCGGACGGACTCGGGTTGGAGGTCATCGACGTGTGCCTTCCGCTGAGCTCGGCGGGCCAGGTCAATGGATTTCTGGTGGCTACATACGCGTTGCAAGAAATGCTCAATGAACATCTGGGACCCACACTCACGCGCAACCAGGATGTCTTTCTGACCGAGGCTGACGGGACACGCCTGGCCGCGCGCGGTGGTGGGCGCCGTGGGACCGGCACTTTCTCCACCCAGCAAATCCTCGACTTGCCGGGCAAAACCATGATTTTGCGAATGAATAGCTGGCGCGACACGCCCGACCTGTTCCCCAACATCTTGACGGCGCTGGTCACCTTGATGGCGATTGCCTTGATTTCAGTGCTGGCGCTTTTGGGCAAAGACATGCGGCGCAGATTGCGCGCCGAGCGTGGTCTGGCCGACGCGCTGGCGTTTAGAAAGGCGATGGAGGACTCTCTCGTGACGGGCCTGCGGGCCCGGGATTTGGCTGGTAACACGACCTACGTGAACCCGGCTTTTTGTCAGATGGTGGGCTTTAATTCAGATGAACTGATGCGAAAAGGCCCAGCGCCGTATTGGCCGACGACCTTGGTCGTTGAATACGCCCAACGCCAGGCCATCCGCCTGGCAGGCAATTCGCCGCCGCGTGAGGGTTTTGAGTCGATTTTCATGCGCAAAGAGGGTAGTTTGTTCCCGGTGCTGGTGATTGAAGCGCCGCTCATCAATGCGCAAGGCCTGCAAACCGGCTGGATGAGCGCGTTCCTGGATATCAGTGAACAGCGCCGGGTCGAAGAGCTGTCCCGCGCCAGCCAAGAGCGCTTGGCGGCCACGGCCCGCCTGGCTGCTGTGGGCGAAATGGCGTCGCTGCTGAGCCATGAGCTCAACCAGCCGCTGGCAGCTATCGCCAGTTATGCCACGGGTTCCGAAAATTTGATCAACAGTGTGGCTTGGGCAGCCGCATCCAACGCTACGTCCGGCTCTGTGTCTAGCCTGGCATCCGATGTTGTCAACCCTGATTTGCGGCGTGACCTGGCGCTGGCCATGCAGCGAATCGCACAGCAAGCTGAACGTGCGGGCAAGGTCATCAAAAGTGTCAACGACTTTGTGCGCAGGCGGGAGCACACACGCCAGGCGGTGGCGCCGCAAGCCCTGCTGGACGCCGTTTTGCCCCTCATCAGTTTGCAAGCCAGAAAACTCTCGGTGCTGGTTCAAACCCGCATCGCCGCTGATGTACCGCAGGTGATTTGCGACTACACGATGATCGAACAGGTGTTGCTGAACCTCGCACGCAACGCCATGCAGTCCATGGATGCGCCGGACATCACGCAGCGCGTGCTGGTGATCCAGGCCGAGCGGGCTATGGTGCGCGGGCAAAACCACTGGCTGGCATTTTCAGTAGCTGACTTGGGCAGCGGCATCCGTGAGGAAGTCAAAGAGCAGCTCTTTACGCCTTTTTATACGACCAAAACCGAGGGCATGGGGCTGGGCCTGAGCCTGTGTCGCACAGTGATTGAGCAACACGGTGGGGCGCTGGATTTCGAAGCCAACCAGCCGCGCGGCACGGTGTTTAGATTCACGTTGCCCATTCATCAACCCGGTGAGTCAACCTGATTCACCCGCTCCATTAACATCCAGCCATGCAACCTGCCTTGGACGCCTGTGTCTTGATCGTGGACGATGACGCCAGCGTGCGTGACGCTTTGGCCTGGCTTTTGCGTTCGCGCAATTACCCAAGCCAGGTGTTTGCCAGCGCAGAGGCCTTTGTCGCCATGGCGGGACGTTGGAAACAGCAGTCCCCCACGCTGACCCAGCCGCACTGCCTGCTGCTGGATGTGCGTATGCCGGGCATGAGTGGGCTGGCGCTGTTTGACTGGCTGGTCGAGCGCGGTTTACACGAGGCCATGCCGGTCATCTTTTTGACCGGCCATGCAGACGTGCCCACGGCGGTTGCGATGGTCAAGCGCGGCGCCTTTGATTTTTGTGAAAAGCCGTTTTCAGACAACTCGCTGGTCGATCGCATCGAGCAAGCGCTGAAAAAATCTGCGCAGTGGCTCACGGCCAACCGCGGCCGTGTTCAGTTGCAGGCGCGTGTGAACGAGTTGACCCAGCGAGAACGCGATGTGATGAAGCTGGTGATCGAAGGCCTGCCAAACAAACTGATCGCCGACCAGTTGGATATCAGTGTGCGCACGGTGGAAGTTCATCGCGCCCGGGTGTTTGAAAAAATGGAAGCCAAGTCCGCAGTGGATTTGGCCAATTTACTGCGGGGCTTGTGAATGTGCTGATAATTGATACGAAAATCTAGAATAAATAAATGTATACCAAATATATCAGCTTCATTGGTACATAGGTCTCGTAAATATTTAATAGTTAGCTATATAAATAATATCAATTATGATTTAAAAATAACCATAAATTTAGTTGAAATAAAACTTTATTAGAGGTAAGTTATTCTGCTTTTTAGTCGTTCTTTTTGTCTTTACCATCGTCCATCTCCCCTTTTTTGCGCCCTGAAAACATCGTCCACCAAACGATGAAAACCAAGAGCGCCAACGCGCCCAAGGCTTCAAGCAAAATCAATCCCATGACATGGCTCCCGGGTAATGTGGCGTCTATGCAGCGTACAGGCGCGATTGTAGGAATATGTACGCTAGGGGCCGTGTTGTGGTGACGCGCCAACCCCCGCGCCGCCCTGCCGTTACAAGGGCAGTCGCAACGGTCCTCCCATGGGCCGTGGCGCTAGGCGTCCTGCTGGCGGCGGGCGCACACGGGCAGGAAGGCCAATCCCAATCCCAATCCCAACCCAATAGCAACGTCAGCGTCAACGCATTCCCAGGCGCAACTCCTGCGCCGGTGCTCAACCCACTGCCACCCATCCTCCAGCCAAGCAGCCGCTGGGTGCCGGTCTCTTGGAGCGAGTTGCCGGGCCTCTCGGAAGACCCTTTGTTTGAAGCCTGGAACGCCTGGCTCAAGAGTTGCGAGAAGCCGCAAACCGGTCCAGCCCAGGTGTGCAGCGAAGTGCGCCGCTTGAGCATCGGCAGCAACCAGGAGCAACTGGCTTGGCTGCAATCGCGGTTTCAGCCGTATCGGGTCGAGGCTCTGCGCGGCGAGGACACCGGCTTGCTGACGGGTTATTTCGAGCCTGTGATGCAGGGCTCGCGCACAGCGACGCCCGAATTCAACGTGCCCTTGTACCGCCCACCGGTAGGCTTGGCCGCCCGCAAGCCGTGGTTTACCCGCCAGGAGATCGATACGCTGCCACAGGCCCAGGCCGCGCTCAAAGGCCGGGAGCTTGCCTTTTTGGCCGACCCGGTGGAGGCGCTGGTGCTGCAAATCCAGGGCTCCGGCCGCATCCGCCTGGCGCCGCCCGCGGGCGCACCGCAGGGCAACCCGCCGGTCATCCGCATGGCTTATGCCGCCACCAACGAGCAGCCCTACAAAAGTGTCGGCCGCTGGCTGCTGGATCTGGGCGAAATTCGCGACGCGTCCTGGCCCGGCATCAAAGCCTGGGTAGCCCAGAACCCGGCGCGTGTGCAGGACATGTTGTGGAGCAACCCGCGGGTGGTGTTTTTCAGGGAAGAGGTGCTGACCGACGCTGACGCCCAAATCGGCCCGCGTGGAGCCCAGGGCGTCGCCCTAAGCCCTGGGCGATCCATCGCAGTGGACCCCGGCAGCATTCCCTACGGCACGCCGGTTTGGCTGTCGTCCGTCGGCCCTCAAACCAGTCTCAACAAACTGGTGATGGCGCAAGACACCGGCAGCGCCATCGTCGGCGCTGTGCGGGCCGACTATTTCGCCGGCATCGGCCAAGAGGCCGGTGAACTCGCCGGGCGACTCAAACAGGCCCTGAAAATGTGGGTGTTGTGGCCCAAATAGGCCATTCCCGCCGATTCCGCCCTACACTTTGCCCACAGGAGCACTCCTACCCTGAGCGCTCCTGCCCACGTTGCCCACAAGGCAGCTATTTGCACTCTGGAGAAACAAGACCCATGAACGCACCATTACCTGAACACAACCGTATGCGAGGCTCACAATGAACGCGCCGCTACCCGAACACATCCGCAAAGCGTTGGAAACGGTGACGCTGGACGACAAATACAGCCTCGACTACGGTCGCGCCTTCATGAGCGGCGTGCAGGCGCTGGTCAAGTTGCCCATGTTGCAGCAATTGCGCGACAAACTGGCTGGCAAAAACACGGCCGGTTTCATCAGCGGTTACCGGGGTTCACCATTGGGCGGCTACGACCAGGCGCTGTGGAAGGCGGAGAAATTCCTCAAAGCGCAAAACATTGTGTTCCAACCGGGTGTGAACGAAGAACTGGCCGCCACGGCGCTCTGGGGCACCCAACAACTGGGCTTTGCGCCGCCCGGCACCAACAAATTTGATGGCGTTTTTGGCATTTGGTACGGTAAAGGGCCAGGCGTAGACCGCTGCTCTGACGTGTTCAAACATGCCAACATGGCTGGCACCACACCTTGGGGCGGCGTCATCGCGGTGGCGGGCGACGACCACATGTCCAAAAGCTCGACAGCGGCGCATCAAAGCGACCATATTTTCAAGGCCTGTGGCACGCCGGTGTTTTTCCCGGCCAGCGTGCAAGAAATTCTCGACCTGGGCATCCACGCCTTCGCCATGAGCCGCTTCTCGGGTGTGTGGGCGGGCATGAAGACCATCCAGGAGATCGTCGAATCTTCCGCTACGGCCATGATTGACCCCGAGCGGGTGCAGATCAAGCTGCCGACCGATTTTGTGATGCCAGCAGGCGGCGTGCATATTCGTTGGCCAGACGCCGCGCTGGATCAGGAAGCGCGGCTGTTTGACTACAAATGGTATGCGGCGCTGGCCTACATTCGCGCCAACCGTTTGAACTACAACGCCATTGAAGGCAAAAACGACCGCTTTGGCCTGATCGCCAGCGGCAAAGCCTACAACGACACGCGCCAAGCCCTGCTCGATTTGGGGCTGGACGACGCCACTTGCCAGCGGGTCGGCGTGCGTTTGCACAAAGTTGGCGTTGTCTGGCCGCTTGAAGCGCAGTTGACGCGCGAGTTCGCCACCGGCTTGCGCGAAATCATGGTCGTCGAAGAGAAGCGCCAGGTCATTGAATACCAACTTAAGGAAGAGTTGTACAACTGGCGTGCCGATGTGCGCCCGATGGTGGTGGGCAAGTTCAACGAGGTGGAAATGGCCGAGGGCGCCAGGGTTGGAAGTGCCCAAGGAAACGTCTACGGCAGCGGCGGCGAGTGGTCCATGCCGAACCCGACGGCCAACACGCTGTTGCGTGCCAATGCTGACTTGACACCCGCGATCATCGCGCGGGCCATCGCACTACGCTTGAAGAAGCTGGGCATAGACGCTGACACCACGGCGCGAATCGACGCGCATCTGGCGATTCTGGATGCCAAAGAGCGCTCCATGCTGGTGCTGGAAAGCACGGGCGTGCAGGGCGCAGATCGGCAACCCTGGTTTTGCTCGGGCTGCCCGCACAACACCTCCACCAAAGTGCCCGAAGGTTCACGCGCCATGGCCGGCATTGGCTGCCACTTCATGGCGGTGTGGATGGACCGCAGTACGGAAGGTTTCACTCAAATGGGTGGTGAAGGTGTCCCTTGGGTCGGCCAGCAGCCCTTCAGCCACGACCAGCATATTTTTGCGAACCTCGGCGACGGCACCTATTTCCACAGCGGCTTGCTGGCGGTGCGCCAGTCGATCGCGGCGGGTGTCAACATCACTTACAAAATTCTCTACAACGATGCGGTCGCCATGACCGGTGGGCAGCAGGTGGGTGAGCGGCCCGAAGGCCACTCGGTGGTGCAGATCGCCATGTCGATGAAGGCCGAAGGAGCAGTGCGGATCGTTGTTGTAACCGACGAGCCCGAAAAATACAGTGGCGTCGGATTGGCAGAAGGCGTGACCGTGCGGCACCGCGACGAATTGGATGCCACGCAGCGGGAATTCCGCGAGATCAAGGGTTGTACCGTCATCATTTACGACCAAACTTGCGCCACCGAGAAACGCCGCCGGCGCAAACGCGGCACCATGGTGGACCCGGCCAAGCGCGTCGTGATCAATGAATTGGTGTGTGAGGGCTGCGGCGATTGCGGCGTGCAAAGCAATTGCCTCTCCGTGGAGCCGCTGGAGACCGAGTTTGGCCGCAAACGCCAAATCAACCAAAGCACCTGTAACAAGGATATCTCTTGCGTCAAAGGTTTTTGCCCGAGTTTTGTGACGGTCGAAGGCGGCGAGTTCAAGAAAAAATCGGCACCGAAAGCCGACTCGGGTATCCCGTCGCCGTTTGAATTGGGTGCCTTGCCAGAGCCCGTTTTTGCACGACATCCTGAGGCCCATGCCAACACAGTGTGGGGCATGGTGGTCTGCGGCGTCGGCGGCACAGGGGTCATCACGATCGGGCAATTGCTTGGCGTGGCAGCCCATCTTGAAGGCAAAGGCATCGTGACCCAGGACGCAGGCGGCCTGGCGCAAAAAGGCGGTGCCACCTGGAGTTATATCTTGATTGGCGAGCAGCAGGCTGACATCCGCACCACGCGAGTCGCGATGGCGGCAGCCGATGTAGTGATTGGCTGCGACCCGATCGTCGCCGTCGCCAAAGAAACCCTGCTGCGCATGCGTGCCGGACGCACCCACGTGGCCTTGAACTCCAGCAGCACGCCCACAGCAGCGTTTGTTAAAAATGGCAATTGGCAAAACCCGTCCGAGCAGTGTGTGGCGGAAATCACAGGGCTGGTGGGAGCCGATGCCGTCGGCACTTTTGATGCCGACGCCGCCTCGACCAAGCTAATGGGCGACAGCATCTATACCAACCCGATGATGATGGGCTACGCCTGGCAAAAAGGTTGGATTCCGCTGGAAAAAGCCTCTTTGATTCGTGCCATCGAACTCAACGCGGTCGCGGTGCAGCAGAATAAATCGGCCTTTGAATGGGGTTGCCGCGCGGCGCACAACTGGGCGGAGGTGCTAAAGCTGCTCAACCCAGGGCAAATCGTCGAATTCAAGAAGCGCGAGTCGATTGAGGCCCTCATTGCACGGCGGGTTGATTTTTTGACCAGTTACCAGGATGCAGCTTACGCACAGAGTTACGCAAGTTTTGTGACCGGTGTGAAATCCGAAGAGGAAAGGCTCGGCCAAAAGTCACTGTTGCTGACTGAGTCTGTAGCGCGGTATTTGTTCAAACTAATGGCCTACAAAGACGAATACGAAGTGGCCCGCCTGCACGCCGATCCCGCGTTCCACGCCAAAATCAAATCGATGTTTGAGGGTGACTATAAGCTTAACTACCACCTGGCACCGCCGTTGATCGCCAAACGCAACGCCAAAGGGGAGTTGCAAAAGTCGAAATTCGGGCCATCGACCTTGCTGGCGTTTCGTCTGCTGGCGAAACTGAAGGGCCTGCGCGGCGGCACATTCGATGTGTTTGGCCACTCCATCGAGCGGCGCAGTGAGCGCGCCTTGATTGACGAGTACAAGGCGAGTATGACGGGCCTGCTCAAAACCTTGTCCTTGTCGAACCATGGGCTGGCTGTGGAGATCGCCAGAATTCCAGAAATGATCAAAGGCTACGGTCACGTCAAAGAGCGTAATTTGGCGGCTGCCCGCCTGAAGTGGGCGGCGCTTCAAGCCGATTTTGCGAACCCCGTATTGGCCCAAAGCGCAGCTTGAGCCAGCCTTAATCAACCTGTTGAAAGGCTGCCGCTGCATTTCATAGGCAAGTTCGGCATTTTGATGAATGCAGGTGCGCGAAACAGCTACCATTAATATAGCAATTCAATTTAGAATCACCCGCATACAATGCTCGGTTGCGCCCCCGAAACTGCCGTTTGTAGGGTGATGACGGGTGGCATCTCAATTTTTGAACATTCTGTGTGGAGTTGACTGTGTTTATTTCTACTGCTTTTGCCCAAACTGCTCCCGCCGCCGCCGCTGCGGGCGGCGACATGCAATCTTCCTTGATGAGCATGTTGCCGCTGGTGTTGATGTTTGTGGTGCTTTATTTTGTGATGATCCGCCCCCAAATGAAAAAACAGAAGGAGCATCGCAGCATGATTGATGCCTTGGCCAAAGGCGACGAAATCGTCTCGGCGGGCGGCGTGTTGGGCAAAGTCTCCAAGCTGGGTGACTCCTATCTGGGTCTGGAAATTGCCAACGGCGTTGAAGTGCAAATCCAGCGCAGCGCCGTGGTGCAAGTGTTACCAAAGGGAACCATTAAGTAACCGCTGGCTCAGGTCATTGGTTTGCACATGGTTCTGGAAGTAAATCTAGATTTAGGTCAGTGAGTGAGTCGCTTGAGAAAAATGTCCGCATGAATCGTTATCCCGTCTGGAAATACGTCGTCATTTTGGTGGCCTTGGTCATTGGCGGCCTCTATACGCTGCCCAATTTCTTTGGGGAGTCGCCGGCCGTACAAATTTCGGCGGCCAAGTCGTCTGTCAAAGTGGATAGCGACACGCTGAGCCGCGTGCAGGAAGCATTAAAGGGCGCAGGCATCACGGCCGACGCCGTGGCGCTTGAGGGAGCGTCTGTCAAAGCGCGTTTTAGCTCGCCCGAGGTGCAGCTGAAAGCCAAAGACGCAATTCAGAAAGCGCTGGTGCCCGAGCCTGCCAACGCAGGGTATGTGGTTGCCCTGAATTTGCTTTCGCGCTCGCCCGCCTGGTTGACGTCACTGGCGGCAGCGCCCATGTACCTGGGCCTGGATTTGCGCGGCGGCGTGCATTTCATGCTGCAAGTAGACATGGCCGCAGCGCTGACCAAAAAAGCCGAGTCGTTGTCAGGTGATATCAGAACCGTCTTACGCGAAAAAAATGTGCGTCATAGCGGTATCAGCCGCAACGGCCAGCAAATTGAAATCAAATTCCGCGACGCGCCTACTTTGGCACAGGCCAAAACCGTCATTCAGGACCAGTTTGCCGACCTGGATCTGACCGACGCGCCGGACGGCACGGAAGTCAAACTGCTGGCTGTCATAAAGCCGCTTGCGGCCAAAACCGTGCAGGATCAGGCGCTGAAACAAAACATCACCACGCTGCATAACCGGATCAACGAACTGGGCGTGGCAGAACCGGTGATTCAACAGCAAGGCCTGGATCGCATCGTCGTGCAACTACCAGGCGTACAAGATACCGCCAAGGCCAAAGACATTTTGGGTCGCACCGCCACGCTCGAAGTGCGCATGGTCGATGAAACGGGTGAAGCCCGCGCGGCAGAGTCCGGCACGGGCCCCGTGCCTTTTGGCGTGGAGCGCTTTTTGGAGCGCAGTGGCCAGGCCGTGATCGTCAAGAAGCAAGTGATTTTGACGGGTGACAACCTGACCGACGCTCAGCCTGGTTTTGACAGCCAGACGCAGGAAGCTGCCGTTCACTTGACGCTGGACGCCAAAGGCTCACGCATCTTCAGAGACATCACTCGGGAAAACGTCGGCAAACGCATGGCCATTCTTTTGTTTGAAAAGGGCAAAGGCGAGGTCGTTACAGCGCCGGTGATTCGCTCGGAAATCGGCGGCGGCAGGGTGCAAATTTCCGGGCGAATGACGTCGGTTGAAGCTGCGGACACGGCACTGCTGTTGCGCGCCGGTTCACTGGCAGCGCCGATGGAGATCATTGAGGAGCGCACCATTGGCCCGAGCTTGGGCGCTGAAAACATCGCCAAGGGATTCAACAGCGTCACCTGGGGATTTGTCGCGGTTGCGGCGTTTATGTGTTTCTATTACATGTTGTTTGGCGTGTTCTCCAGCGTGGCGCTGGCGTTTAACCTGTTGCTCTTGGTGGCTGTGTTGTCCATGTTGCAAGCCACTTTGACATTGCCGGGCATGGCTGCGATGGCCCTGGTGTTGGGCATGGCCATTGACGCCAACGTGCTCATCAACGAACGGGTGCGCGAGGAACTTCGCAACGGCGCGTCGCCACAAGCCGCCATCAACGCCGGGTACGACAGGGCTTGGGCCACCATTTTGGACTCCAACGTAACCACCTTGATTGCCGGCCTGGCCTTATTGGCTTTCGGCTCAGGGCCGGTGCGCGGCTTTGCGGTGGTGCACTGCTTGGGTATTTTGACCAGTATGTTTTCTGGCGTGTTCTTTTCACGCGGCTTGGTCAACCTGTGGTACGGTCGAAAAAACAAACTCAAAAGTGTATCGATTGGCACAGTGTGGCGCCCAGAGCCACAATCCGGTGTCAAAGTCGGTTAATCAAGGTCGGTTTAAGCGGAGAAGACATGGAGTTTTTCAAAATCAAGCGCGACATCCCGTTTATGCGGCATGCGCTGATATTCAATCTCGTTTCTTTCGCGACTTTCCTCTTGGCGGTGTTTTTCCTCTTTTCACGCGGATTGCATTTGTCAGTTGAATTCACGGGCGGCACCTTGATGGAGGTCAGCTATTCGCAACCGGCCGACTTGGGCGCGATTCGCGAAAAAATTGCCTCGCTGGGCTTCGCCGACGTGCAAGTCCAGAATTTCGGCACCTCACGAGACGTGTTGATTCGTATGCCAGCCGCCAAAGGCAGTACGGCTGCGCAACAGAGCGACAAGGTGCTCGCCGGACTCAAAACCGCTGACCCCAGTGCCAGCCTGCGCCGGACTGAATTTGTTGGCCCGCAGGTGGGCGACGAACTCGCCACCGACGGCCTTAAAGCACTGGCCTTTGTGGTGGCAGGCATCATGATTTATTTGGCATTGCGGTTTGAATGGAAGTTTGCCGTTGCAGCCATCATTGCCAACTTGCACGACGTGATCATCATTTTGGGGTTTTTCGCGTTTTTCCAGTGGGAATTCTCCTTGCCTGTACTGGCAGCGGTGCTGGCCGTACTGGGGTATTCTGTCAACGAGTCGGTCGTCATCTTTGACCGGATTCGCGAGAATTTCCGCCGTTATCGCAAAATGTCAACACAAGAGATCATCGACAACGCGATTACTTCCACTATCAGCCGGACCATCATCACACACGGATCTACGCAGTTGATGGTGCTGTCGATGCTGGTGTTTGGTGGTGCCACCTTGCACTATTTTGCACTGGCGCTCACCATTGGCATCCTGTTTGGCATCTATTCCTCGGTCTTTGTGGCGGCGGCGATTGCCATGTGGTTGGGGATCAAACGTGAAGACCTGATCAAAGGCGGTTCAAAGAAGGATGAAGACCCCAACGATCCGAACGCTGGGGCTACGGTCTGATATAAACCATCCATGGCGACCCAAGCACCTCCCACCCGAGCCCAGTTGGCGGCTGAAACGCGAAAGCGTTTCGTGACCGAGGCCGGGCGGATCATGGCAGACATCAGTGTGGCCGTACAAGGGCATTTGACCAGCTTGATGAATGAAAGTGTACGTTTGCGTGAAGCGCAGACCCGCCGCGACGCCTGGACCTTCTACCAAAAAGCACGGGGCATCTGGCTGGATGGCACCATGAAGGCTTGGCAAAAGGCGCTTGTGCCTCCTACCGCGTCAAAAAGCTTGAATTTGAACGAAGAAAGTTTTCAACTGGTCGGCACCGACGTTGTAGACAACAAGATACTTGTTTCGCGCCTGGTGCGCGGGGCGCTTGAAAAACTGAGCGCTCAAATTGACGATCTCAAGATTCGCATGCGTGTTCTTGAAGGTCATGCCGAGTTTGAGGATCATGACGTGTTGCGGCCGGAGGTCGTCTTTTTGCCCATTGTTGAGCAATGGAGTGCTGCGGGTATGCAGCGTGACTCCTGGCCCCTCGTGCACGATATGGTGCAGCGTATTCTCGCGGAGCGACTGCTGGTTGCTTACACCCAGTGCAATGAGTTTTTGATCAAACAAGGCGTGTTGCCCACGATCGAGCTCAAAGACCGCGTCAAACGCGTGCCGAGCACGGATCCTGGACAAACTCCACGTCCAGCTTTCAGACCGTCTTCCTATTCGGAAGTTCAAGGCTCGACTTTCGGCATCGACTCAGGCAATTTTGTCGCCCCGGTGCCGCACGTCTCTCGCCCCGGATTTGGCACGAGTGGCCCTGGCCATGGCGTTCCACCACCCGGGCCCCGATCAGACGGCGCGTTTGGTGGGCGCCTGGGCTGGCAGGGTGCTGGTCAAGGGGCGGAGCATCGTGAGGCGGGACCGCCGATGCAGCCCAGAAACTCCGGCCCGCAACACGTCTCCGGCCCGCAGCAGATGTCTGATCAATCGGGGCAATCTGGCCGAGGCACGACGCTATCGTCACAAATGCCGTCACAAACGGCGTCGCCCGGTGCAGACCATCAGGGCTCTCATTCGGGTCATCAAGGTTCGCAAACCAGTCAACAGGGTTCCCAGGCCGCCAATCAAGGTTACGGCGGTGCGCACGACGAGACCCGCATGATGACGTCCACGACCCCACTGGCTCGGGCACGCAGCCGGGCGCAGGGCGTAATGGGTCAGCTCAAACGCCTGCTGGTTGGGCGCATCGGTCCGGAGGCCGAAATTTCCAGTTACCGCAGCCCGTCCCCTGGTTTGGCGGCGGCTATTGCAGTACGGCCACAGACAACGCCTGCTGGCCGCAGTGCCGACTATGGTGATGGCGGAACGGTTGTAGACGAATACACACCCGCCGGGGTTGCCAGAGCCGCCGGGCGTCTGCGTGAAGAAACCACCGAGCTCAAGAAAAAGGCAGAGACCAAAGGCGAAAAAGCGATTATTGAAATCGTCGCCCTGATGTTTCAGGCCATTTTGCAGGAAGAGCGGATTCCGCCAGGTATCCGGGTCTGGTTTGCGCGCCTTCAAATGCCGGTATTGCGCGTGGCGCTGGAGGAACCCGACTTTTTTGGCACATTGAACCATCCAGCACGCCAGTTGATTGACCGCATGGGTTCCTGCGTGATGGGGTTTGACGCCAGCGGTATCCATGGGCATGCGCTGGAGGGCGAAGTCAAGCGAATCGTCCAGGTCATCGAGCAATATCCTGAAACCGGCAAACGCGTCTACCAGCTCGTCTACGAAGAATTCCAGAAATTCCTTGCCAAATTTTTGACCGAAAAAGGCCCGGCGCAAAAGGTCGTTAGTGTGGCCCAGCAGGTTGAGCAAAAAGAAACTTTGACCATCCAATACACCATTGAGATGCGCAATATGCTCAAGGACATTCCGGTGCGGGATGAAATCCGTGAGTTCCTCTTCAAGGTCTGGGCCGAGGTTCTGGCGGTGGCGGCGGTGCGCAAAGGCCCCCAACACGCCGAGACCATCGAGTTGAAAAAATCTGCTTCCGAGCTGGTGTGGTCAGCAGGTGCCAAACCGAGCCGGACAGACCGCGCCAAGGTGATCGCTGAGTTACCCAAACTGTTGCAACGTTTGCGCACGGGTATGTCACTGCTGGGCTTGGCGCCGAGCCAGCAGGATATTCACATCAAAACCGTAAGTGACACACTGGCAGATGCGTTTCTGTCTAAAACCAAGGCCGTGCCGCAAGAACAGATTGACGCCATGGCCAAGCGCCTGGCGAATCTTGAAGATTTTGTCTCCGAAGACGGCATGGGTGACTTGCCCCTGGACGCCGAAAGCATTGAGCTCATGTTGGGTATCGACTCCTCCACCATCGATGTGGTGGCCGACGGCGGCTCCAAGCCCACCAATGCCATGCAAGCCTGGGCCGCAGAGTTGCAGTTGGGTGCATGGTTCACGCTGGACCACAGCGGACGGGTGTCGCAGGTGCAGTTTGCCTGGCGCAGTGAGCGCAAACATTTAAATTTGTTTGCCACCAGCACGGGCCACTGCTATTTGATTCAAGCCGGTCGCCTGGCGGCATACCTGCAAGCGGGTCTATTGCTGCCACAGGAAGAGGAAACACTGACGGTGCGTGCCACCCGAGATGCCTTGGCCAAACTGGAAGCCAACCCCGAGCGCCTGCTCAGTTAAGCCTGGAATAAGCCTTCAGGCGGCTCCTACGCGCTGAAACAATCCGCCCGGCAGACGGGCAATCACGCCATCCAGCTCCAAGGTCATGAGTTGGGCCTGCAAGTCGGGTGTTGGCCGGCCGGTTCTGGCTTGAAGGGCGTCCAGACTTACAGGATCAAACCCCAGCGCTTCCAGCAAGGCTCCTTCGCCATGACGCTCTGCTATGTCGTCGTCAGAGTCACCAGGCGGGAGTTCAGCCGGCGCGTATTCCAGGCGCATATCCTCCAAAATGTCCTGGGTGGTCTCCACCAACTTGGCCCCCTGGCGGATTAGCGCATGGCAGCCCCGTGATTGCACCGAGTGGATCGAGCCCGGAATCGCAAAAACCTCTTTTCCTTGTTCTGCGGCCAGTCTGGCGGTAATCAAGGAACCCGACTTCAACGCAGCTTCCACGACCAGCGTACCCTGTGCCAAACCGGCAATGATCCGATTGCGCCGTGGAAAATTGGCAACTAAGGGCGGCGTGCCCAGCGGAAACTCGCTGATGATCAAGCCGCGTTGGGCAATTCTGTGGGCCAGTGCCAGGTTTTTCTTGGGGTAGACACGGTCCAGGCCGGTTCCCACCACGGCGATGGTCGGCAATTGCGGGCCGTGGCTGTGGTCGTCCAGTTCCTCCAACGCGCCCACGTGGGCTGCGCTGTCAATGCCCAGCGCCAGCCCTGAAACGATGGTCAGGCCCAGGCCTTTGAGCGATTTGGCAAACGCCCGCGCGGTCTCTACACCTTGTGCCGTGGGGTTACGACTACCCACCATGGCCAGGCTGCGTTGCGGGTTGAAATAGGGCCCCAGAGCGCCCAGATGGCCGACGCCCATCAGGTACAACATCAAGGGCGGGTCTTCAATATTCAACAGGGGCGCGGGGTAATGCGCATCGCCCAAGGCCACAATCTGCCGCTGCGCCACAAGTGCAGTACTGGAGCCGGAAGATGGCGATTCGGCGACAGTCGCGTGCAGCCATGCCCATGTGGTGTCCAGCAAAGGCGCTAAATCTGCCGGCGCAACTTGTAGAGCCTGGGCTTGGCGCACGCTGACAATCTGGGTCAGCGCAGGCAGCGGTTGTTCAAAAATTGCCTGTGGCAGCCCAAAAGCCGCCAGAAGTTTGCGGGCAGTGTCGTTGCCGCAACCTGGCGTGAGCGTAAGCCGCAGCCAAGCGGCGAGTTCAGCACGCTGCATGCGGCAAGCCAGGGATCGAGCGAACGGCGCCTGAACGCGTTTAACGCGCTTAACGCGGATTAACCAGACGATCGCCCACTTTCACGCCTTGGGTGATGTCGAGAATCAGCGCGTAAGAGAGACGGTCAAACGTGCGAAACACCATCAAGAGCCCGTTGCGCTCGTCGGGCAACTGCATTTGCTCTTTGGGCTCGACAGTTTTGTCGGTCAAGACCGGGCCGGCCTTCAAAATCGCCAACACGTGGCCACTCTCGACGCCATCTTTGACGCCTTTGTTGATCACGACCACCTGGTTTTGCGCCGCATTGACCACACCGCTGCCGTAAACGGAGACGATGCGTGCGTCGACCTTGCCCTGTGGCGCGCGCGGCGCGTAGGTGGTGAATTGCCGCTCGGGCTCAGGCAAGAGGCGGTCGCCCACGCGCATTTCTTCCTTGGCGCTGACGATGTCGATAGTGGCTGGCACCAGTTCCACGGCGGGTTTGCCGTCTTTGCCGGTGGTCTCGGTGCGCGATTCGCCGCGTGCCACATGGGCCTTGCCGACGTACTGTGCTTCATAACCCAGCACTTCGCCGCTCAGCGGGTCTTTGAGTGGTGTCGCATTGCGAAACACCCGGTAGGCGTTTTGTTTGGTCGTACCGTAGGCCACTTGCACACCTGCCGAGCCTCGCACATAGGCGCGATCACCCCGGCTGAGCAACACGCGGTCTTCCTGCGTGGCCACAATACGTGGCGCGTTGGCTAGACCGGTGGCATCAACGATCAAGGGTTCGACCAAAAACGGCTCGATAAATTGCGACTTGAGTGTCGGAATCACTTCATCCGCCAGGCTTTGGGTGCGCGTGCGTGGCGATACGCGCACAGTCGGGATGCCTGATGCGTCACCGGCAGCACGGGCAGTACGCAGTGTGGCGCGACCGTCTTTTTTCTCCAAAAACAGTTGCTGCCCAGGGTAGATGAGGTGCGGGTTTTTGATATCGTTGAGGTTCATACCCCACAACTCGGGCCAGCGCCACGGGCTTTTCAAAAACAGGCCGGAAATCGCCCACAAGGTGTCGCCGCTTTTGACGGTGTGGCTGTCCGGCGCGCTGGGTGCCAGTTCACTCAATGGCACGCCAGCTTGGGCGACTTGCTGGGCAGTAGCGCGCTGGCTGGGGGTGACGGTGAGATTTTGTGCGCTGGCGGGGCCGGCGGAAATAGCCAGGAGACTAATCCCCGCCGCGAGGACCAGGGCACTTGGGGCAAAACCGAAGTAGGCAGCGGACCTTGCCGAAAAAGCTGCCGCAATTGCTGCTACAGAAGTCGCCACAGTAGACCCCCTTCGTGACCCGGATATCAGGCAAAATTTCATAGTGTTTCGCATCAAATGTGCTCCCCAAACGCTTGCCGACGACAGGCAGTGTGCCGCAGGTCTGCGGCGTACACCCATTCGGGCAGCAATAATCTTGATAAATTACACACGATTCTGCGCTCAAGCCCTTGATTGAGCAACGATTTTGGCCGTTTAGACTGATTTGACTTGCCAAAAGTAGCGAAAATAACGACATCTTTGAAGAGTTTTTATGCCTTTGCTTACCATCCTCCAATATCCGGACCCGAAACTGCACAAAGTGGCCCAGCCGGTAGCCACCGTGGACACGCGTATTAAAGCCCTGGTGGCCAACATGTTCGAGACCATGTACGACGCTAAAGGTATTGGCTTGGCCGCGTCACAGGTTGACGTACACGAGCGCCTGATCGTCATTGACGTATCTGAAGAGCGTAACGAGCCCCTTGTGCTGATCAACCCCGAGATCGTCTGGACCAGCCCTGGCAGTCACCTAAACGAAGAAGGCTGCCTCTCCGTGCCCGGCATTTACGACGGTGTGCAGCGTTTCGATGCGGTAAAAGTCAAGGCGCAAGACGGTGAAGGCCAGTCCCGCCTGGTCGAGGCTGAGGGGCTCTTGGCGGTGTGTATCCAGCACGAGATGGACCACCTGATGGGCAAAGTGTTTGTCGAA
Organism: Rhodoferax sp.; assembly: GCA_031418395.1. Taxonomy (GTDB): domain Bacteria; phylum Pseudomonadota; class Gammaproteobacteria; order Burkholderiales; family Burkholderiaceae_C; genus JANYCG01. The sequence continues at coordinate 29,072 of JANOXL010000188.1, forward strand.
TACCTCTCGCCCCTGAAGCGCAACCGCATCAAGAAAAAAATGCTCAAGAGCCAGCGAGACGACAAATGAAGTCAGAAGCGGGATGGTTGACGCTTCCGTCGCGCGCCCGGCCTCTGCAAAACGATGCCCCGCCTAATCGCGGTGCTCAAACAGCTGCCCGATGAAGCTCATCTTCGCAGGCACGCCCGAATTCGCACAAACCGCGCTGGCGGCCTTGCACGCGGCGGGCCACGAGATCGTGCTGGTGTTGACCCAACCCGACCGCCCCAGTGGCCGTGGTCTGAAGTTGCAGCCATCGGCGGTCAAACAATTCGCCCTGGACCACAACTTGCCTCTGTGTCAGCCGCGCAGCCTGCGTTTGGACGGCAAATTCCCCGAGGAGGCCCTGGCTGCGCGCGCAATGATGGAAGCCGCGAAGGCTGAGGTGATGGTCGTCGCGGCTTACGGACTGATTTTGCCACAGTGGGTTTTGGATTTACCACAGCGTGGCTGCCTCAATATTCATGGTTCGCTTTTGCCCCGCTGGCGTGGCGCAGCGCCGATCCACCGCGCCATCGAGGCAGGCGATGTTGAAACCGGCATCACTATCATGCAGATGGACGCGGGCCTGGACACGGGCGACATGTTGCTGACCGAGCGCCTGCCTATCGCGGTGCAAGACACGACGGGCTTTTTGCACGACAAACTAGCCGCGATGGGCGCGCGCCTTATCGTGCAGGCTTTGGCCCATGCCGACACGCTGGTGCGCGTCAAACAGCCAGAAACTGGTGTGATCTACGCCAAAAAAATAGACAAATCCGAAGCCGCCATCGATTGGTATTTGCCTGCGGATGTCATCGTGCGTCGTGTTTTGGCCTTCAACCCGGCGCCGGGCGCCGCGGCGGTTTTGGGCCCTGCGCAGGGCGGCGAGTCAGTGAAAATCTGGCGCGCCAGCTTCGCAGCTTTCAACGCTCCGCCTGGCACAAGCTGCGGGGAAGCGATTGCCCTACCCGCTGGCGGCATCGGCGTCATGGCGCTGGACCGGCTGGTTCAAATCGACGAATTACAACGCGCGGGCGGCAAACGACTGCCTGCTGCGGCCTTTACCCACGGCGCCCATTTCTACAACGCTTTGAAAAAAATACCATGACCGCCCTTCGTTTCTCCGACCTTTGCGCCGCTGGGCGTGTCACAAACAAGCGCGTTTTCATTCGTGCTGACCTGAATGTGCCGCAGGATGAAGCCGGCCAGATCACGGAAGACACCCGCATTCGCGCGTCGATCCCGGCCATCCGCATGGCACTCGACGCGGGTGCGGCGGTGATGGTCACTTCGCACCTGGGCCGCCCTACCGAGGGTGAATTCAAGCTGCAAGACTCACTCGCACCCGTCGCCAAACGCCTGGGCGAATTGCTCGGCGGCGTCTACAGCGCGGGTGTGCCGCTGGTAGCCGGTTGGGCCGATAGCGGCGCTGCGGGTGTGTTGCTCAACGGCCAGCCGTTGCAAGCCGGGCAGCTCGTGATGCTGGAAAACTGCCGGCTCAACAAAGGCGAGAAAAAATGCGACGAAACCTTGAGCCGCAAAATGGCCGCTTTATGCGACGTGTTTGTCCACGACGCGTTTGGCACCGCGCACCGCGCTGAAGGCACCACCTATGGCATCGCGCAGTACGCACCCATTGCCTGCGCCGGGCCACTGTTGGCGGCGGAAATGGACGCGATCTCCAAGGCGCTGGCCAACCCCAAACGCCCGCTGCTGGCGATTGTGGCGGGCTCGAAAGTCTCGACCAAACTCACGATTTTGAAGAGCCTGAGTGAAAAGGTCGATGGCTTGATTGTGGGCGGGGGCATCGCCAACACCTTCATGCTGGCAGCTGGTTTGAAGATTGGCAAAAGCCTGGCCGAAGCCGATTTGGTGGGCGAGGCGCGCGCCGTGATCGACATCATGAAAGCGCGCGGTGCGGCGGTGCCGATTCCTACCGACGTGGTCACCGCCAAGTCGTTTTCTGCCGACGCGCCCGCCACTGTCAAGGCTGCGAGCGACGTGGCCGATGACGATTTAATCCTCGACATCGGCCCGCAAACGGCTGCCTTGCTGGCCCGCCAGCTCAAAGCCGCCGGCACGATTGTGTGGAACGGCCCCGTGGGTGTGTTTGAATTTGCCGCGTTTGAAAATGGCACAAGAGTTGTGGCACAGGCGATCGCCGACTCCCCTGCGTTCAGCATCGCCGGGGGCGGCGATACGCTGGCGGCCATCGCCAAATACGGCATTGAAGACAAGGTGAGCTACATCTCAACTGGCGGCGGCGCGTTTCTGGAGGTGCTGGAAGGCAAAACGCTGCCCGCGTTTGAGATTCTGGAGCGCCGCGCGAAGGGCTGAGGTGCGGTGTGCTTGCCGGGACTTGTTAATATAGGTGTTAATTTTAAGGTTTGGAGATTGAAACTGCCAGTTTATAATTAATTTACAGTATACTTTTGTGTGAAAAATAATCATGTTTTACTATAATAATAGTAGCTAGTAAAGCTTATAAATAGAGACATAATATCATATTTTAATCAATAGTTAAATTTTGAAATAAATATTTCGTTTTAAACGGGTCAGCGTCGAGCCGCCGCGCCGCAGCCCAGCGATTTGTTGCTGCCTTGTAACTGCACCCACGCGCGGGCTTCATAATCCGAACGAGGAGACACACCCAACATGAAGCCAGCCATCGCACATTCCCCTACCACACCCGCCACGCTCCTGCCTCCAGGCCCACGCCGCGCCACCAAAATCGTGGCCACACTCGGCCCCGCATCCAGCGACCCGGCAATTTTGGAGGCGATGATCCGCGCCGGCGTCAACGTCGTGCGGCTCAATTTCAGCCACGGCACGGCGCAAGACCACATCGACCGCGCGCGTATGGTGCGCGAGGCCGCCCAGCGCGCCGGGCGTGAGGTCGCCATCATGGCCGACTTGCAGGGCCCCAAAATCCGCGTCGGCAAATTCATCGACGGCAAGGTGCAGCTTGTCACCGGGCAAAAATTCAAACTCGACGCCTCACGCACTGAGCTGGGCGACATCAACGGCGTGGGCCTGGACTACAAAGAACTGCCGCGCGACGTGAAACCCGGCGACCTGCTTTTGCTGAATGACGGCCTGATCGTCATGACGGTGGACAACGTGAAAGGCGAAGTCGTCACCACCACCGTGACGATGGGCGGCGAACTCTCGAACAACAAAGGCATCAACAAAAAAGGCGGTGGTTTGACGGCGGCGGCGCTGACCGCGAAGGACATGGAAGACATCCGCACCGCGATGGCCTTCCAGGCCGATTACGTGGCCGTGAGTTTCCCCAAAAACCGCACCGACATGGAAATGGCGCGCCAGTTGTGCAACGTGGCGGCCGCCGAGTTCCGCCACAAGCCGCATTTGATCGCCAAAATCGAACGCGCCGAGGCGATCCCGAACCTCGAAGAAATCTTGCGCGCCAGCGACAGCATCATGGTGGCGCGTGGCGACCTGGCCATTGAGGTCGGCAATGCCATCGTGCCCGCGCTGCAAAAACGCATGATCAAGCTGGCCCGCCAGCTCGACAAAACCGTCATCACCGCCACCCAGATGATGGAGAGCATGATCACCAACCCCGTGCCCACCCGTGCCGAGGTGAGCGACGTGGCCAACGCCGTGCTCGACGGCACCGACGCCGTGATGCTCAGCGCCGAAACCGCCGCCGGCAAATACCCGCTGGAGACCGTGATCGAGATGGCCAAAATCTGCCTGGCCGCCGAAGGCGCGAGTGACGTGAAACTCGACGCCGACTTCACCGGCCAAACCTTCGACCGCATCGACCAGTCCATCGCCATGGGCGCGCTTTTCACCGCTTACCACCTGGGCGCCAAAGCCATCGTCGCCATGACCGACAGCGGCTCCACCGCCCTGTGGATGAGCCGCCACCTCGTCAACGTGCCGATCTACGCGCTCACCTCCAAGGTCGACACCCAACGCAAGATGACGCTCTACCGCAACGTGCGCCCGCTCCTGATGAGCGCCAGCAACGACCGCGACCTGGCCTTGGTGGAAGCCGAAAACCATTTGAAGAAACGCGGCATCGTGCAAACTGGCGACGTCTACGCCATCACCTGCGGCGAACCCATGGGCGCGCCGGGTGGAACGAACATGTTGAAGATTTGCCGGGTGGGTTGATGTTGCCCCCACGGTCGCCCACTTCGTGTGGCTTCCTGCCTCCCAAGGGGGCCGCATTTTTGCTTGGGGCGGCCCGGCGCAAAAACTTGCCCCACTGTCATCCACGGCGTGTGGCTCTGTCTTGAGGGTGCCAGTATTTTGGGCAATATGGCGTTTCACATTTTTAAAATCTTGTAGTACACTGCCTCCACCATGAACACGATGGCTGCTCCTGCCGACCAATTCCTCAGCCTGCGTCTGGCTGCCGCAGACGCGGCCTTGGTGCGGCAATTGCATGAGCGCACAGGCTTGAGCAAAACTGAAATCGTGAAGCAGGCGCTGCGCCTCCTCGCCAGCAGTGATGAGGCCGCTGTAGGCAACACCTGCCTGTATGAACTCGGCAAACCCAGTTTTGGCCGATACGGCGACGCCACGCGGCAGTCGGCGCTAATCAAATCAGTGGTGCGGGAAAGACTGGCCGCCAAGCAAAAACGCTTGGCCCCCGCCGATTGACTGCATTGGCAGCATTGGCTGTGCGCGACGTTCTGTGCGACAGCGGCCCGCTGGCTGCGCTGTTCAACCGCGCGGACAGCTACCACCCACAGGCGCTCGCCTACTTCAAACGCCACGGCGCGCACCTGAGGCTGTTGACCACCTGGGAAGTGATCTCAGAAGTGATGTATTTCCTCGATTTCAGCGCCAACGCGCAGGCCGACCTGTTGCTGTGGCTCCATGAAGGCGCCACGCGCGACCGCGTACGCATCGGCGCGCTTCAAATCGAAGACTTGGTCGGCCTGTCAGCCCTGATGCGCAAATACGCAGACCGCCCCATGGATTTGGCTGATGCATCTCTGGTTTGGCTGGCCAACCGGGTCAGCGTCACCGACATCATCACCGTAGACCGCGCCGATTTCGCTGTGTACCGCACGAACAAACGCAAGCCGTTTAAAAACGTGTTTGGCAAGTGACCCTGCCTCTCAGGCCGTCCGCCCAGCACGGCGACAGCGCCATGCGCATGCGGTTTTGGGATGGAAGTTCCGCGCGGCCATGAAAAATTCGTGCGACGCGGTGGTCGCGGAATTTTTTGTTGACGCATTGTGAGGTCGCTACCGCAACGCGTTCCACCCCAAAGCCCGGTCACATGGCACTATCACCGCGCAGGGTGGTAGCTACGTCGATGCTTTGCCAAGCTTCCACCTAGAATGGGTCGAGATCCCGCATTTCCGCAGCACACCAGGTTTGGTGCTATTTTGAATGGAGCAAACTATTCAAATAGGGCAGGAAAAGATGGTGATTCATTGCGTTGAAATTGCCGTGTTCAATGGCAGATTTTGCTCTGAAAATTCGTTAGACCTCCGAAACCTCGCAACCCTGACGGCTTCGCTCCGTGACTGCTGTATGGATCACCCGAAAGTTACTCGTCTTTTCAAGTACGCTCCGTTTAACTCGAGATCAATCTCGGCACTGGTGACTGGAAAGTTTTGGCTCCCTCTACCCTTCACTTTCAATGATCCGTTCGATTGCACTATCCCAAATCACAGTCTAGAACTGTTGAGACGTCGAGAGATTGGGTTCGAAAAGACGCAAAAGGCTGAGCTTCGTAAGGGTCGCAAAAATACGAAGAATGAAGATTTGGGGAGCGCAATTCGGCGAATACATAGGAACGCTCTGACGCGGGTCACAAAAAGGGATGTCGACATCGCACAGAAATTTGTCGACGGACACAACTCGCTTCAGTCGTATTTCTACACTTTTGGAGTTCTGTCGTTGAGCGAAACGCCAAAGAACATTCTGATGTGGTCTCACTATGGTGCGCAGCATTCAGGGATATGCTTTGAACTGGAGCGAAATCCAGACAACAAGCTCGGGAAGGACGCAAAGCCGGTAACCTATTCAGGAAGTCGGAGCGTTAAGCGCTCGCAGACAGCTCTTGGGAATGAGAACCCGGCGTTCTCCAAATATGCTGGCTGGCGCTACGAAAGAGAGTGGCGCTTGCTCGAAAATAAAGGTGGAAAACTCCATGATTTCCCGGGAGAACTTCTGTCCGTAATTTGCGGTGCGCGCATGCAACCGCAAGACATCGATACAGTTGAGAGAATTGTCGAGTCACTCAATAAGTCACGTGGCAAACAAATACTGGTTAAGGTTGCAAAAATGAACGAGAAGACCTACGCCATTCATATACTGCAGCATGGACGTTAATTGTGAGTTGATTAAAGCAGTTGCCTTGCCGTCGTGGTACTCAGTTACCTAAACAGCAGTCCCGATGGGGCATCGCGCGTTCGAGAGAGGGAATCTCTTTGATTTGCTATGCTGCATACGGGCATTTGAACCCTATACATAAACATGCTTTAAAGCTACCTCCATGTCACCTAGACTCCACCTCATAGTTGCCGCTGCAGTCGCGCTTACTAACATCCTCACTGCAGCAATCGCGCAGGCTGTTCCCATAATTCAAATCAGGAGCGTGGAGCGGACCTCTGTGGCCGTGGTCGTAAAGGGCACTGCGGCTATCGTTCCACCCGGCACAGTGTTTGAAGTGGAAGTCTTGAGCATCAACGGGAGACCAGTCGGAAACCGCCACAAGATACAGACAGTAGAAAAGGTCAGTGTGGGTATCGATCGGACGTTCGAGGCAAAGCTGCAGCGCTGGGGAAGTTTGGACGGATTCGACTTTCCTAAAGGGCAGTATCAGTTGGAGTTCTTGGCGCACTTCAATACAGCATGGCAAACGCCCGAAATCGTGCGGGCAGTGGGGGTAGAAGTAGATGATCGAGGTCGGACTGGGCGAAACGCGGAGCCTCGGAAACTGCCGCCTTCTGAGGACTTGAAGACAACGGCCCAATACGGCCGTGTCTTGCGGGCTATCCGTACTGTCACCGTTGGCGAGATGAAAGAGCCATTCAAAGCACTTGGAAAGACTCGCAATATCCGACTGGAGATCCACGACACTGCAGCAGTCCGGAATCCCGTGAGAACAGTAAATGCTACAGACATGCTATTTCGTGAGGCGAAGCAGGCTGTCGGTCGGGTAACTCCTACACAGGCAGTAGTACTGGCCTGCGTTGGGCCGTTCCCGGCCGGGTATATTGCTAATGATTTGTTCCGCTCAGGGGGCAGTGTGAACCAAGCACTTGGAGGAGACTACGCGACAACCTTGCGCGAGATGTGTCATCGAATGGAGCAGAGCTGTAAGGCTTGCTAATGACCGCAGTCTGATTGCTCTTTTGGTGGGTGCCACTTGGATTAACCGGAAAATCGAGCACTTCCTCACCGAGTCAAAGAATGATATTTAGTTATTGGGCGTGAAGGAGAAGCGATGACAAACAGGTTGTTTCAGCTTGCAGTGCGGTGAAATAGAAGTAGCCCTGCTTGTATAAATATTCCCCGATTTATACGTGGACAGCGCAACCAAAATTTGGCAAGGGCAAGAGAGAGCACATAGCGTGTTGATTGGGCCATGCGACCGGGCTTTGGGGTGGAACGCGTTGCGGTAGCGATCTCAAGAGTCCCAGCAAAAAATTCCGCGACCACCGCGTCGCACGAATTTTTCGTACCCGCGCGGAACTTCCGCCCCAAAACCGCATGCGCATGGCCCGGTCGCTGCGCGGGGGTAGTTGATGAAACACACTGTCCGAGGCGTGTATCTACCAAGGCGTGTATTTGCGGCAGCCCTGTAAAAAGTGCCGCAGCGCTCCACTAAAATCACCTGATCGGCAAAAAGTTACCAAGCGGTTACCAACAGGCAAGCGCGAATTTTTGCCCACGGCCCAATTCGTCAATTTCAACTTCCCAGGGGTTTCATCATGGCTCTCGTCTCAATGCGTGAACTGCTCGACCACGCGGCTGTCAACACTTACGGCATTCCGGCTTTCAACGTCAACAACCTGGAGCAGGTGCAGGCGGTGATGGAGGCGGCCAACGAGGTGGGCGCGCCGGTCATCTTGCAGGCCAGCGCGGGGGCGCGCAAATACGCCGGTGAAGCCTTCATCAAACACCTGATTTCGGCGGCGATTGAGGCTTACCCGCACATTCCGCTGGTGATGCACCAGGACCATGGCCAGAACCCCGACGTGTGCCAGGGCGCGATCAACCTGGGATTCAGCTCGGTGATGATGGACGGCTCGTTGATGGCCGACGGCAAGACCATCGCCGATTACGACTACAACGTTGACGTGACGCGCAAGGTGGTCGACATGGCGCACAAAACCGGCGTCACCGTCGAAGGCGAACTCGGTTGCCTG
>JANOXL010000189.1:0-6310 GCA_031418395.1 Rhodoferax sp.
GGCGAATTTAGCGCGTATCGCCCTGGGCCGCCCCGGGGGCGAACCAGCAGCCCGCATCGGGCCACGGGCATCAAGGGCGCGGTGTCAGGCCGAAGCGAAGCACCTTGCGCAGCGGGGCAGCGCAGGCCTGAGTTTGAGTCCGGGGCCACGAAGGGGCCCCTGCGTGGCCCAATGCGCTGCACAGATGCTCAGGTGCTTCGCTGCGGCGACTCAGGCGATGCGCGCCAGGTCGCGCAGCATGGTCGGGCCGGCGCGCTGTTCGATCTGACGCAGCAGTGCCGCGTTCCAGCCCAGCGCAAACAGCGCTTCGGCGGTGACGAACATCGGACCGACCAGCAGGCCCAGGATGTCGTCGACGAAGGCCGGCTTCTTGCCTTCGTACCAGTGGCCCAGGAACTGGATCAGCCAGCCGACCGTGAAGAAGCCCATGCCCCAGCCGAGCCGGTTCAAGGCGCCTTCGCCGGCCAGCCCCTGGGCCAGCAGCAGCAGCGCTGCGACGGCGGCACTGACCGCCAGGCCGAGCAGCACGTTGCCGCGGGTCAGGTACCAGGCGGCCACCGGAATGAAGACCAGCCAGGCGGGGGTGAGCATCACGCCGCTGACCTCGAACACCGGCCGGGCCAGCCAGACGCCGATGGCGAACACGATCATCGGGATACCGACGAAGTGGCTGGCGATGTTGCGGCGGTCGCGGTGACACGCCGCGTACTGGCTCAGGAGGTCGAGGGCTGGGCGCATGGCGGCTCCCGGTGATGTTGCATGGCGAAATGGTAGGCCAATGGCGCGGCCTTGACCATCGAAGGGGGCACGGCGTCTGTGACGGGCTCCCTACAATCCCGGGACATTTTCGGGGGTGGGCATGAGCATCAAGAGCGACAAGTGGATCCGCCGCATGGCCGAGGAGCACGGCATGATCGAGCCCTTCGAACCCGGTCAGGTGCGCCAGTCGGCCGACGGCCAGCGCATCGTCAGCTACGGCACCAGCAGTTATGGTTACGACATCCGCTGCGCGCCGGAGTTCAAGGTGTTCACCAACATCCACAGTACGGTGGTGGACCCGAAAAATTTTGACGAAAAGAGTTTTGTCGATTTCCACGGCGACAGTTGCATCATTCCGCCCAACAGCTTCGCGCTGGCCCGCACCTTGGAGTATTTCCGCATTCCACGCAATGTGCTGACCATTTGCCTGGGTAAAAGCACCTATGCGCGCTGCGGCATCATCGTGAACGTGACACCCTTTGAGCCGGAGTGGGAAGGTTACGTGACGCTCGAATTTTCAAATACGACGCCTTTACCGGCCAAAATTTATGCGGGCGAAGGTTGCGCCCAGGTGCTGTTTTTTGAAAGTGACCCTGACGATGTGTGTGAAGTCTCTTACAAAGACCGGGGCGGCAAATACCAGGGGCAAGTGGGGGTAACGCTACCGAAGGCGTAGCGCCCGACCTGCAGGCCGGGCGTCCAGCGGGGCGTCAATGGCTCAGGGCGCTTTGAGTGAATGATCCCGCATCATGATGCCGCGATCCACTCCGCGCAAGACATCGCGCAACAAGTCGCGTGATTTGGCACTGTCAAAAACCGCCGAGTGGATATTTGACTGAGCTTCGATCAGCGGTGTGACGTCGACATCAAAAATATTGTCATGGACGTTTTTGCCATCTGAAAGCCCGCTGCGACCCAAGCGTCGCGTGCCGAAATGCTTCAGGCCTGCCGATGCACCGAGCACCTGATCCAGGCCGGTGTACATGGCACAGACGCGGTAACACAGGTTGGCCATCAGCGAACCGTCTGAGTCGCCGGGTTTGTCTTTCTGGAAGAGGTCGTTGTCCACATCGGCCGCGACCATCACCAACTGATGCACCAGCGTGATGAGCTGTGGGTTGTTCAATTTACGTGAGGCAATCGCCAGCGCATTTTGCAAGACGTAATTGCCCATGCTGTGGGCGATAACGGAGACCTTGGCGCGGCAAACGGTGGTTTGTTTGTTGCCCTCGACGCTGCCATTGCGGATGTTGTTAATGGCGGCGGCCCGTTGCATGGTGGACAGATGATCATGCAGATGGACAAACACATCGGCCAATTGCGGCGCCGTGGCGCGAGCGTCTTCGCGATCGGGCAGATAGGCTGCTGCGCTGCCGTTGGACGGCCAGGTAAACAGCACCGGAATACCCAGGCCTTTGTTGCCTTTGAACAGCGTGTTTTTGATCTGCTGGTAACGCTCAACCGCCTCTACCCAGCCGTTGTTGAAGCCGTGGATAAAAAGCGAGACATGTTTCTGGTCTTCGTTGCTGGCTTCGGCCTTCAAAATGTCGTCACTGCCGGGGAAGTCTTCGGTTTCTTTCATCAACGCTGTGCGGAAATCATCTCCATTCAAGTGCTCCCAGCCTTTGAGCGAACACAAAGCGTCTCCGGTCTTGCTGCTGGTGAAATAACGGGTGTTTTTTGGATCCAGGCGAGTGCCCAGGTCGTCGCCGTCGAGCTGGCGGTTGGTGATCATGTAGGAATTGCCCATGGCGGCTCCAGTCTTTGTGGGTCGAATTTTGAGCGAGCTGCGTTTCTTGGGCAAACTTCGCAAGCAAACGTTAGCGCAGATTGCCGTTTCTGCCATCCTTCAAATAGGGGACACCACGCGGTGATTTTGTAATAAAGCGTGTCATTCCAATTCCAAATCAGTCGTGAGCATCAAAAGCCAGCCGGGCGGCCGCCAAGTCCCAACCGGCCCAGCCGCAACTCTTGAAAAGAACCGGTCGGGGCGGAGATGGGGATGGCGACGGGTTGCCACTGGGCAAACGCTCTGCAAGGATTTGGCCGAGGCTCGTGTAAGCGGCCACGTCCAGTCCGGCCCGCAGCAGGTCTCCCGCTTCGCTGGCCGCGTGGGTCGTGTCAACAACGATCCGCCCCTGCTGGTCGAAGTGGCGGCATAAGTCGGCACCCAGCTCAAGCATCTGCGGGGTAAATGCGCCCACTGCGGCGACAAAGGCGTCAGCGCGTGGCAGTGCGCTGAGCACCACACCATTGGCGGGCGTACAGGTGACGATCAACGGGCAGTCCATCAGGGCAGCATTGGCATCGTCCGCGACCCTGGCACGCAAACCCAGCGCTTTGGCATGCTCCGCCAGCCTGTAGGCGCTTTGCCTGCTCCGCGAGACGATCACCACCTCTGTAACGCTCAGCCCCGCCGCAAAAGCTTCGAGATGGGATTTGCCTTGCGCGCCTGCGCCCACAATCAGCAGCGGCCCGTGGGTGTTGGGCGCCAACCAACGCGCCGCCAGAAGAGACACTGCCGCCGTGCGCCGTGCCGTGACGGTAGGACCATCCAGCACTAATCTGCGTTGGCCGGTGGCAATATCAAATACCACCACGTCGCCCTGAATCGTTGCAAGGCTTGTACCCGCGTTACCGGGCGTGAAGGTGATCAGCTTGGTGATGGCGATGCGGCCGTCCAGCGCAGGCATGACAAACAGGCTGCCGCCGCCTGGCAAGGCCTGAACCAGGCGATCCGGCACTTTCACGGCAGCATCCAGCAGCACCTGGGCGATTTCATCCGCCAGCCTGTTGTAGGGCAGCAGCACCGCGGTTTCTGCTGCGCCCAGCAACGTCACTGAATCGCCCCCGCGCCCAGTGCCAAGTCCGTGTCGTGAGTCAACGCGGCCCGAACGCCAAGCCGCAGACCCCGCACCATCTCATCCAGTGGCAGGCTAGGTGAGCCTTGCTCGGGCAAAAAAGGCACATGGATAAAACCGCCACGCGTTGGCTTGAATTTCCTGTGGGTTGCCAAGGCAAACATCAGCCCATAAAACACATGGTTACAAACAAAGGTACCGGCGGTTTGCGACACTTCCACCGCAACGCCGTCGGCCAGAAGGGCCTGGTACATCGCCTTGATGGGCAAGCTGCTGAAATAGGCCGCAGGGCCACCCTTCGCTATGGGTGTATCAATCGGTTGACCACCAGCGTTGTCTGCGATCCGCGCGTCATTGATGTTGATGGCCACGCGTTCCAGCGACAGCGCCGCTCTTCCACCGGCCTGCCCGACACAAATCACCAGTTCTGGTTGATGTTTATCCAGCAGCTGGCGCAAATCCGCCAGGGAGCGGTCAAACACGCAGGGCAAACAGGCCGCCACGATGCGCCTGCCCGCCACCCGTTTGCCGTGCAACGCTTTGACGGCAAGCCAACTCGGGTTCACCGTTTCGCCGCCAAACGGCTCGAAACCGGTGAGCAAAACCACAGCGGGTTTGGACAGCGGCGCAGCGCTTCGTGGGGATTTCGCAGACTGGGGCGGGCGCGTTAACATGGCTGCAATTTACCTCATGCACGGGGCAGGGAACGACACAAGGCCGCGCAATACCAGGAGACGGATCATGAAATGGGAAGGCAACCGGGAATCCGACAACGTTGAAGACCGGCGCGGCGGCGGCGGCGTTGGTGGCGGTGGAGGTAGGGGCGGCATTGGCGGGCGCGGCATTGGTATCGGCTCCATCGTGATTGCGCTGGCAGCGTCATATTTTTTGGGGATCAACCCGATGACGGTGCTGAGTATCCTGAGCGGTGGTAGCCCCGCGCCCCAGGTGCAAAGTGGCCCGGCTCAGCGCCCACCGGCTGACGATCGCTTGGCCAAGTTTGTCGGCACCGTGCTGGCCGACACCGAAGACGTGTGGAAGGCCGTGTTCACCAAGGGCGGCGCGCAGTACAAAGAGCCCAAGCTGGTCTTGTTTCGCGGCTCTACCGCCACCGCCTGTGGTGCGGGCCAGGCCGCGATGGGGCCGTTTTATTGCCCGGGCGACCAAAAGGTGTACATCGACCTGGACTTTTACGAAACCCTGAAAACCAAACTTGGCGCGCCCGGTGATTTCGCCCAGGCCTACGTGATCGCGCATGAGGTGGGCCACCACGTGCAAAACCTGCTGGGCATCACCACCAAGATGGAGCAAATGCGCGGCAAGGTCAGCCAAGTTGAATACAACGCCTTGAGCGTGCGCCTGGAGTTGCAGGCTGACTGCTTCGCCGGCGTGTGGGCGCACCATGCGCAAAACGCGCGGCAAATTCTGGAAAACGGCGATGTGGAAGAAGCCATGAACGCCGCCGCCAAAATCGGTGACGACGCGCTGCAAAAAGGCGCCGGTGGCCGCATCGTGCCTGAGAGTTTCACCCACGGCACCAGCGCACAACGCACGCGCTGGTTCAACCAGGGGTTACAAAACGGCAGTGTTAAAGGCTGCGATACCTTCTCGGCGCGGCAAATTTAGGGTAATTTGGCCCCATCGGCGATAATCGGGGGTTATCCCGATCTGACCGATAAATGAACCAAGCCGTCGCCGAATTGCCTTTTTCTGAACTTGTTGAACCTGCCGAAGCGGACAAAGGTGCCCGCGCCTTTGAAGATGCCCAGGATCTGAGCGCCCATTTAAGCGCCTTCTCCCAGCTCAACCTGGCCGAACCGCTCTCGCGCGCCGTGGCCGAGTTGGGCTACGAGTCGATGACGCCGATTCAGGCCAAGGCGATTCCCCTCGTCATCCAGGGCCGCGACGTGATGGGCGCGGCGCAAACCGGCACCGGCAAAACCGCCGCCTTCGCGCTGCCCCTATTGCACCGCCTGCTGAAACACGAAAACACGTCTACCTCGCCCGCGCGCCATCCGGTGCGGGCGCTGGTGCTGCTGCCCACACGCGAGTTGGCAGACCAGGTGGCCCAAGCCATCAAGGCCTACGCCAAATACACCGGCCTGCGCACGGCGGTGGTGTTTGGCGGCATGGACATGAAGCCGCAAACGCTGGAGCTCAAAGCCGGCGTTGAAGTGCTGGTGGCCACGCCAGGGCGCTTGCTGGATCACATTGAAGCCAAAAACGCGGTGCTGAACCAAGTCGAATATGTGGTGCTGGATGAAGCCGACCGCATGCTCGACATTGGCTTTTTGCCCGACCTGCAACGCATCTTGAGCTTTTTGCCCAAGCAGCGCACCACGCTCTTGTTTTCGGCCACCTTCTCCACCGAGATCAAACGCCTGGCCAATAGTTACCTGCAGGACCCGGTCACCGTGGAAGTGGCGCGCTCCAACGCGACCGCCAGTACGGTGGAGCAACATTTCTACAGTGTGGGCGACGACGACAAGCGCCATGCGCTGCACCAGATCCTGCGCCGACGTCAATTGAAACAGGCCTTTGTGTTTGTCAATAGCAAATTGGGCTGTGCACGCCTGTCTCGCTCGCTTGAACGCGAGGGCCTCAAGGCCACCGCGCTGCATGGCGACAAGAGCCAGGACGAGCGTTTGAAAGCGCTGGATTCCTTCAAAAAAGGCGAGGTCGATCTGCTG
>JANOXL010000190.1:0-4068 GCA_031418395.1 Rhodoferax sp.
CGCAGGAACAAGTGCGCGCGGTACTGGAATACGCAGCACACAGTTCAGCGGGGGTTGCACCAGCAGCCGATCCGCAAGTTAAAAACGGGGAAATTGAAGTCCCACCGCTAAAGTGCAATCCGCGTGAAGGATGGGCAACTGACAGCAAGCGCCTTGCTCAGAGCGGTGACGACGCTTTGGTATGGCCCGAATTTTCCAACACAAACGTCAGTTCACCACGGTTGTAGTGCGGCGAGTCAGGCCCGAAGGATTGGGGCGATTTCAAAAAGCGAAGCGTTGAGAGCCCCAAGCATTTGGGTTTGGCTCGCCGCACGGGCCTACTGTCACAAATTCATTCCAATCAATTGCGCCCCTTGTAAACTCACTCTTGAATTGCAACTGCAATACAATGTGAGCATGAAAACAGCCACCATCCCCCCAATCCGTGTCGCGCCTGAGTTCCGGCTCGAAGTAGAGGGTGTTTTGGAGCAGGGCGAATCGCTTTCAGAATTTGTTGAAAACGCTGTTCGCCAGACGGTGCTGAAGCGCAAAAATCAAACTGAATTCCTCCGTCGCGGCATCGCTGCCATCGAAGAGACCAAGCGCGCCGGGGGAGGCACGCCTGCGCAAGTCGTTGTCGCCCAACTGGAGGCCAAGCTGGCCACTGCGCGGCGCACGCAATCGCTGCGCAAGGGATGAGCTACGAGGTTCGGTTCAGCGACGCTGCCCGCGAAGACCTGGAGCAGCTTTTTGATTTTGCGCTCCAGCGTGAACTGGAAAGCGACACCGGTGACCTCGACATCCCCGAAAGGGCCTTGCAAGCCATCAAAGAAGGGATAGGCTTCCTGGGTTCTTCGCCATTCGCCTGCCGCAAGGCTGGAGACAGCCCTTTCGTTCGCGAACTTATTATTTCGTTCGGAAGCTCAGGCTACGTCGCGCTGTTTGAAATCGTCGACAACAAGACTGTCATCATTGGTGCAATCCGGCACCAGCGCGAAGATGACTACCACTGAAAGCCAGGTGAACCCATCCATCCCGACAACTGCCGCACAAACACGCAGGGGTCTCCATCTGCATCGCAACAGAGAGACGCAACCGGTCGATAACGAACGGGGTTGAATGCAGTCGGCAGCGTGATGGCTTCACTTGGCACACGGGTCGGCGCTGCTTGCGCAGAATTGGAGCGGAAAGGACTCACCGCCGAGCCGGCCAGCACACTCGCCAGCGCCTTCGGCAACAAATGCAGATCCCCCTCAAACACCGTGCCCGCCACCCGCACATCCTTCAGCCGGTCCACGCCCAGCTCATACGGGTCGTCTTCCAGCACCGTGAAGTCGGCTTTTTTGCCGGCCACGATGGAGCCAATCTCGTGGTCCAGGTTCAGGCCGAAGGCGGCGTCGATGGTGATGCCGCGCAGGGCCTGCTCCAGCGTCAGGCACTCCTGGGGCGACACCTGCCGGCCTGATTTGGTGACGCGCGCGGCGGCGCACCAGGCCAGCAAGAGCGGCTCCATCGGGGCCATCATGAAGTCGGAATGGAAGGACACGCGCAGGCCGTTTTTCACCATGGAGCCGGCGCGCACGATCTGGTCGGCGCGCTCCTGGCCCAGGCCAAGTTTGGCGTAGCCATCGGCCAGCGCGTGGATGTAATACGGGTTGACCGACGCGTGCGCGCCCAAAGCGGCCATGCGGCGCGACTGCGCGTTGCTGTGAAAACCCACGTGGTGCAGCATGAAGCGGTGGTCAAAGCGTGGCTTGCGCGCCTGCGCGGCAGCGAGCGCGGCCAGCACCGAATCCATGCCGCCGTCGCCGTTCACATGCACGTGCAGCTGGTAGCCCGCGTCCCAAAACACGTCCACACCTTGGGCCAGCACCTCGGGGGTCATCAGCCATTCGCCATGGTGGCCGTCGATGTAGCCGGGCGGGTTCAGCATCATCAACTGCGAAAACATGGCGCCGTCGGCAAACAGCTTGACGGCTTTGGAGAACTTCACGCGGGTGCGCACTCGCTCAGGACCAGGCCCGCCACCCGAAAGCCGCATCGCGTCGATGGCTTTGAGGCCTTCGGCAAAGGGCGGGCAGTCGTCTGCCCCGCCCATCGGCAGGCCCGCAGCGCGGTTGGAGAAGCTGCGCGCGTCGGCTATGTTGATGATGCGCAAAGGGCGCTTCGGCTGCTCGACGCAGGCGTCCAGCGCAGCCAGTTCAAAGTCAGGGTTCAAGGCCCCAAACAACATGTCGCCCGCCGTGGTGATGCCGCCCTGCTGCGCCAGCCCGGCGGTGATGTTCAGGCCCCGGTGGTACCACTCGGGCCGCATTAAATGGCGCATCAAGGGGCCCATCACGAGTTTGTTGCCGGTCTCGAAAAAATGCCCTTCTTCCCAGTTGACTTGCGGGTGCGCCCTGGCCACCGCTTCATCAATGGCCAGCTTGGCAATCGCGGCGCTGTTCAAAAAGGTTTCGTGGAAGGAGCGTTGCCACAAAATCACCGGGCGGTCCGGGCACAGCGCGTCAAGCTCAGCGCGCGTCCAGCGGCCGTGTTCGCTGGCCTGGTAGCCGAAGCTGATGAACCAGTCGGTCTTGTCAGTCTTTGCGGCCAGGCGCTCTGTGAGCAGTTTAAGGTAACGCGCAGGCGTGTTGGCGGCGGGTGCAATGCGCCCGCCTTCCATGCGCCAGGCCTCGGGCGCGATGATTTCCATCGGCGTGAGCAAGGCGCCCAGAAACGGGTGCAGGTGGTTGTCGATGAAGCCAGGCATCAGCACCTTGTCTTTGAGGCGCTCGTCAACAATCACCTCGCGGCCTTCGCGCCAGGGCGCCATGGACGCCAGGTCGCCCACAGCGACAATGCGGTCGTCGATCACACCCACGGCCGTTGCCAGCGGCAGGGACTCGTCCATGGTGTGGATGCGTTTGGCGGTGAAGATGCGCAACACGCCGGGGTGATTCAGCTTTGCTTCAAGCATATCGTTTCGCTTTCTTTTTCAATAAAATTAACATGGGTGTTAATTATTGTTGTCAAACTGCGCAGATTTGAGAAAATTACGTCAAATCGGGTCTTAAGTCTCGAATCATGGCGCTTTTATGCTATATATTTTATAGCAACGGATTGAAGCACTCCAATCCGCCTTGATGCCCGCGCCGCTTCAACTTGCTGGGTTGCGCAAGGGTTCACCGACCAGCCACTTCGCCAGGTTGTCCAGAAACATCTGCTCCACTTTGGCCGCATTGTCATCCGAGAAGCCTGCGCTGTGCGGCGTGACGATGACATTCGCAAGCTGCCACAGCGGCGACTGGGCGTGCAAAGGTTCGTGGGCAAAGACATCCAGATAGGCGCCGGCCAGTTTGCCGCTTTGCAAGGCAGACACCAGTGCGGGCTCGTCCACCACCTCGCCGCGCGCAACGTTGACCAGGTGCGCGCCATCGGGCAGGAAGGCCAGCGCCTGCGCGCTGATCAGGCCCCGGGTTGTGTCTGTGAGCGGGCAGGCCAGCAGCAGCCAGTCGGCGCGCGGCAACACCGCTGCCAGGTCTTCAAATGTGACGGTCTCTATGCCTGCCGCGAAAGTTGCGCCATTGGCCACATCACCAACTGTGGCGCTTCTTCGCACCGCCACCACCTTCAGCCCCACGGCCATCAACAAGGCGCCCAGCCGCTGCCCCACGGCACCCCAGCCCACAACGACCGCCGTCTGCCCGGCAAGATCACGCGGCAAGCTGGTGCCGATGAGTGGTGCCCAACGGCGCTCGCGCTGTGCCGCCATCAACTGGGGAAATTTTCGCGCCAGAGACAACACGCCCGCCAGCGCCGTCTGGGCCACCACGCCTGCATTGGCGCCGGGCGATGTCGTCATCTGCACGCCGCGCTGGATCAAGGTTTGGTAAACGGCGCGGTCCGCCCCGGCGGAATGCACGTGAACCCAGCGCAGGCCTGCGCTCTTCAGCAGGGCATCGTAAAAACGCTGGGTGCCGGGCAAGACCTCGTGTTTGGTGGAAAGCCCTGTGACATCACGGGAGACAAATGCGATGTGAACGCCGGGGTCGGGCAGGTTCAACTCGCTGCTTGCCACCAGAACAAAGGGTTGCCCGCCCAGCACTT
>JANOXL010000191.1:0-4401 GCA_031418395.1 Rhodoferax sp.
AACCCGGTGCTAAATTTATAGATGAAACTAATAGGGAAAGGCAGGTGGTGAACTTATGAAGCAAAAATTAAAATTGTCAAGAATGATATAAAGGTTGAAAGCATCAAAAAACTGCGCCCTGATTTGTTGATCTGTGTTTACCACGAAGGTGGTCGCGTGCAGCGCTTCAAGTCAGATGGTTTCACCCATTTGCCGCCGATGCGCCGCTTGGGCGAGCTGTGGCTGCAAGACGGCAAGGCAGGTGACGCGCATGAAGGAAGTGGCGCCATGAAAGCGACCAACGCCGCCACCGCCTGCGGCTACGTGCTCGGTGCTGAGTTGCGCGCGTGTGGTGTAGACCTGAGTTTCACGCCGGTGCTGGATCTTGACTTCGGTGCCAGCAGCGTCATTGGTGACCGTGCCTTTGGTCGCGACCCGCGCGTGGTCAGCCTGCTGGCCAAAAGCCTGATGCACGGGCTCTTGCAAAGTGGCATGTTGAACTGCGGCAAACACTTCCCCGGCCATGGCTTCGTGCGGGCGGATTCACACAGCGAGATTCCAGTTGACAAGCGCAGTCTCAAGGCGATTCTGGCCGACTGCGCCGCGCCCTACGGCTGGCTCAACACCACGCTGGCCAGCGTCATGCCCGCGCACGTGGTTTATCCTAAGGTCGATGCTCGCCCGGCCGGGTTTTCTTCCATTTGGCTGAACGACATCTTGCGCAGCAGGCTCGGTTTCAGCGGTGCGATTTTCAGTGACGATTTGTCCATGGCCGGTGCGCGCATGATCGACGGCAAAGAGGTGAGTTACGCCCAAGCGGCTGTCGCCGCGCTGAACGCCGGTTGCGATATGGTGCTTTTGTGCAACCAGTCAGTCGACGGCGGTGAAGCGGTAGACGATCTCATCAACGGCCTGAGCGAAGCCCAGCTTAAAAACCGCTGGCAACCACGTGGCGCGAGTGAAGAGCGCCGCTTGGCGCTGTTGCCCAGCCAGAGCGCTCTGGCCTGGGACGACCTGATGGTCTCCCCGGCCTATATGCAGGCGTTGTCGCTCATCCCCTGATCAAACAGGGTCAACCGATTTCAGGCGCCACAGCCCCGCGCCAGAAGCCTCCAGGTGCGTCAGGTACAGGCGCACATCAAACTCCAACTGGTGGTAATCCGGTTGCATGTGTTCACAGAGTTTGTAAAACGCCTTGTCGTGCGCGCGCTCCTTGATGTGTGCCAACTCGTGGACCGCAATCATCTTCAAGAACGGCTCCGGAACTTCTTTGAACAGGGTCGCAATGCGGATTTCACGTTTCGATTTCAACTGGCTACCCTGCACCCGCGACACCGTGGTGTGCGTGCCCAGCGCGTGGGCGATGACGTGCAGCTTGGCGTCGAAGCTGACGCGGCTCAAGGAGGCTGAGCTACGCATGTGTTCGTTTTTGAGGCCCATCACATAGTCGTACAAGGCCCGATCCGTACGCACACTGTGCGCTTGGGCATATTTTTTGAGCAGCAAGGCGCCCAGGCCGTCTTCAGCCACCAGGTCTTTCACCTGATTCTGGACACGCTCTGGGTAGGCTTGCAAATACTTCATCGAAGCCTGAAGTTTAGACACCGCCTGGATTTCCAGCGCGGTGACAACGCTTAGGGTGAGCGATGCAGTCGCGGCGACGAGAGCGCGTTAATCTGATCTCGCGTGGCTTCGTCCACATCTTTGTTTTTCGACAACATACTCGCTGCCGCCAGCATCAGGCGCAGATCGTTGAGGTCTTTCACCGTGGGCGCCACCTTGATCTGGGCCAGCGCGCCGGGCACGTTGCCGCCTTTGATCAGCGCGGCAACTTTGCCTGCCCAGGTGCTGTGTCGTGACATGGCTTGGCTTAGCTGGTTTAAGTTGTCGGTAGACGGCTCAAAGCCTCAGGCCAGTGCGGGAATGCGCAGCTTCTGGCCGGGGTAGATTTTGTCGGGGTGGCTCAGCATCGGTTTGTTGGCTTCGAAGATGGCGGGGTATTTGCCCGCGTTGCCGTAGTAGGTCTTGGCGATGGCAGACAAGGTGTCACCGCGCACCACGTCGTGGTACTGAGATTCATCAGCAGGTTCGGCGGCGACCAGCATGTTCTCAACACTCGTCACACCGGCCACGTTGCCGCAACACAAAGTTACCTTTTCTACCGCTTCCTGGTTTGGCGCGTCACCCTGAACGGTAACCGCGCCGGATTTGCCATCAAACATTACGAACAGGCCGGAGAGCCCCAGGTTCTGCGTCTCAATGTAGGTGGTGATGCCTTTGGCGGCAGCTGAATTGAGTTCGTCCAGCGTGGGCTGTGCCGCCGGGTCGGCCTCTGCGGCAGCGGCAGCTTTTTCTACGTCTTTGGAGCCAAACAACTTTTCGCCGGCCTCTTTGATGAAACTGAACATACCCATGGTGATTCCCTTGAAGGTTGGTTGAATTTGACAATGTACCCGCATCCCATGGCGCTTTATACTGAATCGGCGAAAAAATTCAAGCCGCTTGCAGCGCCGGTTTGCACCCACTATCGTGCTCAACAGCCTGCGCCCCATAAGGAGAAAGCCATGCCCAGCCCCGTCGAAACCATGATCCGCGAAGGTGTTACAAAAGGCATCATGAAAGTGGCCGCTTTCAACCGCGACCGCAAGCGTGCGCCCGCTGCGCCACACCCTTTTCTTACCGGCATCCACGAGCCTATGGTGGGGGAGAAGACCTTGACGGATTTAAAGGTTGAGGGCGAAATTCCGGCTGCGCTGGATGGCACCTACATCCGCATCGGCCCCAACCCGGTCAAGCCACCCAACCCAGCGGTGTACCACTGGTTTGTGGGCGACGGCATGGTGCATGGTGTGCGACTGCACGCGGGCCAGGCCCAGTGGTACCGCAATAGATGGATCCGCTCCAAGGGTGTGAGTGCGGCTTTGGGTGAACCACCCGCGCCTGGGCAGCGCCATCCGCGCACCGACACCGTCAACACCAACGTGCTTGGCCATGCCGGCAAAACCTGGGCGCTGGTGGAGGCGGGCGGTTTCCCGGTGGAAATCAGCACCGAGCTCGACACCATCGCACACAATCCGTTTGAAGGCAGCTTGAAGGGTTCGTTCACCGCGCACCCGCACCTGGACCACGCCACCGGCGAGATGCACGCTATCTGTTACGAGGGTACTGATCAAAACTTCGTGCGCCACGTCGTCATCGGCAAAGACGGCAAAGTGCGGCGCGAGGAGCCGATCGCCGTCAAACATGGCCCCAGCATCCACGACTGCATGATTACGCAAAAATACGTGCTGGTGTTCGACCTGCCGGTGACGTTTTCAATGAAAACCCTGCTCGCTGGCCACCCCTTTCCCTACGCCTGGAACCCCGACCACAAGGCGCGTGTGGGCCTGCTGCCGCGCCAAGGCAATGGCAGCGACATCGTGTGGTGTGAGGTCGCGCCGTGTTATGTGTTCCACCCCTGCAATGCCTTTGACAACCCGGACGGCAGCGTCACCGTCGACCTGGCCGTGCATGACACCATGTTTGCCGAAAGTACGCAGGGGCCTGACTCCAAAAATGTCGCGTTTGAGCGCTGGACAATTGACCCTGCGACACAAAAAGCAAGCCGCAAGGTCATCTACGCCGCGCAGCAGGAGTTCCCGCGTTGTGACGAGCGGCGCTTGGGGCAGCCCTACCGCTTTGCCTACACCATGCCCCTGGCAGAAGAAGGTGTGGAGTTCGTCTCCAAAACCCATTTGATTCGACACGACCTGCACACTGGCGGGCGGGAAATACACGAGTTTGGTGCAGAGCGTTACCCTGGCGAATTTGTCTTCGTGCCCAAACATACAGGCGCGGCTGAAGACGAAGGCTGGCTGATGGGCTACGTCATCAACATGGCCGACCAAACCACCGACCTCGTCATTCTGGATGCGCAGAATTTCACCGGCGCTCCAAAGGCCGTCATCACCATTCCCCACCGCGTGCCGCCGGGGTTTCACGGCAACTGGGTGGCTGCCGTTGCCTGAGCAACAGCAGACTGAACCAGACAGAACCAATCCAAACCAAACCAAACCAAATCTTTCCCCGTAGCCCACAGGAGAAGCCGATGACCGCCACAGAGTCCACCCCATTGCCACCCTTGGCCGCCATCCAAAAAGTAGTAGACGCCATGTTCCCCGGCCTGATGGGCGTCAAACTCACCGAGTTTTCGCACGACCGCGTCGTCGCCCAGATGACCGTGCGTCCCGACCTGTGTACGGGCGGGGGCATCCTGCACGGCGGCGCCTACATGGCCTTTGCCGACACCCTGGGTGCCGTCGGCACCGTACTGAATTTACCGCCCGGCAAACGCACCACCACCACCGACTCGAGCACCAAGTTCATGACCGGTGCCAAAGTCAACACCGTCGTCACCGGTGAAAGTATTGCCCTGCATAAAGG
>JANOXL010000192.1:0-2220 GCA_031418395.1 Rhodoferax sp.
CATGGCTGGCAACGCTGGCAATTGGACCCTGCAAGAGGTCCGGCGACTGGCCCGGCGTTTCTGGATCACCCCGCTGGCGATGGCAACGCGTCTGCGCGAGTCCGGTTTGATGAGCTGGAGTCGCTACCACGTGTGGCGCAGCGAGTGGCAGGCCCATGTTTCGACCCTGCCCAAGCGCGGCGGTGGTTTTGCCACGCCGGCAGAGAAAACTTTCAACCGTTACGGCCGGCCATTTGTGCAGTTGGTATTGGAAGCCATGTCCATCAACCGGATCACGTCGGTGGATGCGGCCCGTTATCTGGATTTGAAGTTTCAGCACTTCGACCAGTTAAAGAATATTGTGAATGGCCCGGCCAGCGCGGGGGCCATGAATGGCTGAAGGCGCGACCGGCGTCATCTACTCCGTCGACACCAATTCGTTGATGGATTGGCAGGCCCGGTACTACCCCGTCGATGTGTTCGCAAGCCTGGTAACGAAGATGGACACGCTGGTGGCGTCGGGCCGGATGATTGCTGCGGAGTTGGTGCGCGAAGAAGCCGAGGCGGTCGGCACCGCCGGGCTGATCCAATGGGTGAAGACCAACAGCGCCATGTTCGTGCCCACAGCCAATTTGTTGGTGGACTCGCTGGCAGTGCAAAACCAATTCACAGGTCTGCGTGACCCAAAGGCCGAATACGAAGAGGCAGACCCTTACGTGATCGCGCTGGCACAGCAAAAGGGCGGCATTGTGGTCACGCAAGAAACGCCAGCGGCTGAGAAGAACCGGCCACGCAGAACCCATTTCATCCCGGACGTTTGCCGGGAGTTGGGGATACCGTGCATCAGCTTGCTGGGCATGATGCGTCGGGAGAAGTGGATTTTGTAGGTGCCCACTGCCACTTTCTCTGAAAAATTTATCGTGCCTTCAAAGCAGCGCGCTGCTGCCAATACGCCGTAAAGCTTTCCCAGTTGGCAGACGCCTTGACGGCCATACCGTCGGCAAACGGCGCGCGAATGCCTGCCACCGCTGATGATGTCTTGGCAGAAATCTTGAGCGCGGCCCTGCGTGTAGCCTCGGTGCGATTGCGCAGGTACGGGTTGGATTCTTTGAGGGTCATAGCGTAATGGTACTGCGCAGATGCCGGACAGGGGAAGTGCTTAAACGCAAACCGGATTGGTCGCGTTTGTTTTCGAAAACCCATAATAATCAATGTCAAAAATGCAAATCCCCGAAGCAATCCCCTATCAAAAATTGATGGCGCATGCGCCTGCATCGGGTCGTCCCATTGATGAATTTTTGAGGGAGCAGTTGCCCCTGTTTTGGCAGGACGCCTATGACGAAATGCTTGCGCGGCCATCTGATGTCATGGTGTTCACCTACGGTGCGTTTGACTACTGGTTCGACACGTACCAGCAGCCGGAGCCCTATGACCCCAGCGCGGGCAAACTGCCCGTTGAAGCGCGGCTGGTGTTTGCCATCGGCACGTCAAAACCCAAACACGCCAGGCGGGACGACTACAGACTCAGAGGAATGAATCTCTCGGCGATGCCAGGCACCCATGGCCCTTGGGACAGAGGGCATTTCGTCGGGCACGCCATTGGCGGCGTGGTGGATGGCAACGAAGCCAACGTGTTCTTGCAACTTCGAAATACCAACCGCGGACGGTACAGAACAATGGAGCTTTATTGCCGACAGCACCCGGACGTGCTTTGCTTCAGTCGGCCCATTTATGTTGATACTTCTGCGCACCCGGCTCAAGTGGACTTTGGCATCTTGAAGCCGAGCGGCGAGCTTTGGGTTGAAACGATGCCGAATCGGTAACGGCACTTTTGAAGTCGCAAATTGCGACCTCAAAGCGCGGCGGGCGTGACCGGCGTGCCTGTAAAACGCTAGTGTTGTGATAGCCGCTTGCGTATATTTCACGGGGGCTGGAGACCCATTTGACCAATGCATTTGCGCAGTTGTCCGCAATCCCTTCTAAAATCTGTCCATGCACCCCGCCATCTCTCAACACCGCTCAGGCATATCCGCCATTTGCCGGCGCTACCGCATCAGCCGGTTGGAGGTGTTTGGCTCGGCTGCTCGTGCGGACGATTTCAACCCTGCGAGCAGCGACGCGGATTTTTTAGTGGAGTTCGCGCCCGACGCCCAGCCCGGGTTGAATGCCTTTTTCGGTGCCAAGGCCGATTTGGAGAAGCTGCTGGGCCGCGGCGTTGATTTGGTAGAGCCCGGCGCGGTG
>JANOXL010000193.1:0-3662 GCA_031418395.1 Rhodoferax sp.
CCAGCGTGAACCCACGCCACACCCACCTGGCCTATGCCGGGCTGGTGCTGCGGGCCGACGATGCGTTTTGGCAAACCCACCTGCCGATCAAAGAGTACAACTGCAAGTGCTCGGTGATCCAGCACACGCAGCGCATGCTGGAAGCCGAGGGTCTGCAGGTGGGCCAGGCGCCGCCCGAGGTGATGCGCACGCTGGTGAACAAACGCACCGGCGAGAGCATGCAAGTGCCAGTGGGTGTCGACCCGGCCTTCCACTACCCGCCGGGCGGGCGGCGCGCCCACCTAGAGAAGATGCTGGCCGATAAGCAAGCGGCTGAAAAACGCACCGGCAGAACGCCATGATGCAGGATGTAAACGGGTTTACAAGACCCTGGGGTTGGTCTCGCGCGACCATGCGGCTCACATGAAAACAACGGTCGCCCTTCTGTTTGCCGCCCTGGCCTTGCAGGCCAGTGCTGACACCCACCTGTTGCCTGCGGGTGAGTTTAAGGGCCGCGATGGTCGGCCCGGTAAAAATTTGAGTTGGAAGCTGTCTGACGCGCAAGGCCGCGCCCTGGCGGCAAAACTCACGGCGCGGCACGCCACGGTGCAGTTCAACCTGGACTACGAACACCAAACCATGCTGGCCGATAAAAACGGCCAACCCGCGCCGGCCTCGGGCTGGGCGACAAGATTTGAATGGCGTGACGGCCAGGGTCTGTTTGCCCTGGGCACGGCCTGGACGGCGCGCGCCAAACAAATGATTGAGGCGGGCGAATACAAATACATCTCGCCCGTGATCGCCTTTGATGTCGCCACCGGCGAAGTCAAAGACGTGCTGAACGCCTCGCTGGTGAATATTCCCAGCCTCGATTTGAACCCCGTCGCGCAAGAAAACATGGCGCGGCTGAACGCTTCTTTTTCCCTTACCACCACCAACCCGGAGTCTTCAATGAATCCTGTGCTTCTGGCCTGCCTCAAGGCGCTTGGCCTTCCTGAAACTGACGCGACCACGGCTGAACACGCCGTGAGCGCGATTGTCGCGCTCAAAGCCGCGCAACCCGCCGTGCCGGTGGCGCTGTGCAAAGCTCTGGCCTTGCCCGATGCCGCCACGGCCGCCCAGGCTGAAACCGCCCTGGCGACCCTGAAAGCCGACGCCGCCAAAGTGACCGCGCTCACCGCCGAGGTGGCCGCGCTCAAGGGTGCCACCGGCAACCCCGACCCGTCAAAATGGGTGGCGCTGGCCGCCTTCACCGACTTGTCGAGCCAGGTGGCGGCTTTGTCGGCCACCCAGGCCAACACTGAAGTGGACGGCCTGATCGCCGCTGCCCGCGCCGAGGGCAAGTGCCCGCCGGTGGTGGAGCAGGTGTGGCGCGACGTCGGCAAGAAAGACGTTGCCCAGCTCAAAGCCTTGATCGCCAGCACGCCAGGCAACCCGGCGCTGGCGGGCTTGAGCCAGACGGCGGGCAAACACGTGACGGGCACCGACCCCAAGGCCCCCGGCACCAGCGAAGAGCTGGTGATGTGCAAAAGCATGGGCCTGACGCTGGAGCAATTCCGCGCCGCCGCCCTGGAAGCTGCCTGAGCGGCCCGGCCCCCTTTAACTACCTGGAGCAACTATGCCCGCACTGACTCAAGAACGCGATACCCAGCGCCGCAACGGCGAGCTGGCGCAATACCCGGTGGCTGCGGCCGCCAAGATTTTTGCCGGCTCGATTGCCTGCATTTCCACGGCCTCCAACTTTGCCACTAAGGGCATCACGGCCACCACCCTCAAGGCGGTGGGCATGGCCGAAGAAACGGCAGACAACACCGCTGGCGCTGCAGGCGCCATCAGTGTGAAGGTGCGCCGCGACGGTTGGTTTCCCTTTGCCAACTCGAGCGCGGGCGACCTGATTGTGCTGGGCGACGTGGGCAGCGACTGCTTCATCGTGGACGACCAGACCGTCGCCAAAACCAACGGCACCGCGACTCGCTCGATTGCCGGCAAGGTGCGCGATGTGACCGCCTCGGCGGTGTGGATCGAGTTCAACTGAACGCCCAACCCTCAACTTCTGGAGTATCTGAATGAAACGTGTATTTGGTGTTTTTGCAGTCATGCTGGCCCTTGGGGTTGGCTTGTTGATGGGCGTGGGCGGCGCGATGGCCGCCGCCGATGCGTCGCCGCTGTTGGCGGGCTTGCAGCCTACGCTGCAGGGCGACGCCTGGATGGGCTTTGCGCTCTCCGGTCTGACGTTGAACGCGGCCAACATGGCCATGCTGAACCAGGGGTTTAAAGCGGCCTTCAAAAATGGCTTTGGCCTGGTGAAGCCCATGTCGGCCCAGTTCGCCTTGACGGTGCCTTCAATCACCGGCGAGGAGAAGTATGGCTGGTTGGGCAGCACCACCAAGTTCCGTGAATGGCTGGGCGACCGGGTGATGCAGAACTTGAAGACGCATGGTTACACCATTGCCAACAAGCAGTTTGAGAACACGGTGTCGGTGAATGCCAACCTGATCAAGGACGATCAGTACGGCGTGTATTCCCCCCTGATGAGCCAAATGGGCCAGGATGCAGCGCTGCACCCTGATGAGCTGATTTTTGGTTTGTTGGCGGCTGGCTTCACCACCACCTGTTACGACGGCCAGTTCTTCTTTGACGTGGACCACCCGGTGGGCCTGCAGGGCGCTGAGGTGAGCGTGAGCAACTTTCAGGCGGGCGGTGGATCGGCCTGGTATTTGCTGGACACCAGCAAAGTGATCAAGCCGATCATCTTCCAGAAGCGCGAAGACTACCGGTTTGTCAGCCGCACCTCGGAGACGGACGACAACGTGTTTGACCGCAACGAGTTTGTCTACGGTGTGGATGGCCGCATGAACGTGGGCTACGGCCTTTGGCAGCAGGCCTATGCCAGCAAGGCCACGCTGGATATCACCAACTACGCCGCAGCCCGCAGCGCCATGATGAGCTTCAAGGCCGACAGCGGCAAGCCGCTGGCGATTACGCCCAAAGTGCTGCTGGTGTCGCCCAACAACGAGAAGGCCGCGCTGGACGTGATTCAGGCCGAGCGCCTGGCCAACGGTGCCACCAATACCTACCGCAACACCGCCGAAGTGGTGGTGTGCCCCTGGTTGACCTGATCAGTCTGACCTGAACGACTGACCCGACCGATTTACCCGACTAACTTTTAGGAACCGCAATGGCTTCTGCTGCAAAAAAAGACAAGGCTGCCGGTGCAGCCACCGAGGGCCTACGGGTGGTGAGCCGCCCGGCCACCTTTCGCCGCGCTGGCTACAACTTCAGCGCCGAACCCCGCGTGCTGCCCCTGAGTGAGCTGACCGAAGAGCAGGTGACGCTGATTGAAGGTGAGACCAACTTGGTGGCCACCCGCGTGAAGATTGAACCCGAGGCCCCTGCCGAGCAAGCCTTAAAGGCTTGAAAGACGGGCGTTGTTAGGCCGCTTGACTGCGCTGCCCTGACTGAACCACCAGGCATTGTTTCTATATCATAGACTTCGGTGTGCTCCAGAACATCCACTCCTGAAACGGCCTTCATCTTTTTCAATAATTTAATTGGGTTTATAGACGCGTCCTTAAGGTATTTAATTCCGCCAACAAATTCAGCGACGCCCAGTCGTTTTTGCAAACTCTGCATGTCCAATTCTTCAACGGCAATATCCATGCTCTCCATAAGGCGCATGGTGT
>JANOXL010000194.1:0-15737 GCA_031418395.1 Rhodoferax sp.
CGATTTAGCCAGCGCCTGAAGGGTCGCCCGGCAAAGGCCTGGCGATGAGGCCGTCCGCTACAGGGCTGCCGGCTATTTCACCCCAGCTTCTTTCGCCGCAGACTATTTGGCCGCTGGTTTGGCGGGCGCTGACTCTGCAGGCGGCAGGCCCAAACGTTTGGTGATGGCCTGCTCTAGCGCCTTGACTTTGGGTTCAATGATCGGGCGGGTATCGGCCACCAGTTTTTCGCCCAAAGATTTTTGCAACTCGTTGTTCAACTGGGCAAACTTCTTGTTGATCGGTGACTCCATGATCTTGATCAGTTCACGCAACTCGTCTTCGCTGAACTTTTCTTCCAGCAAAGCGCCAATGGTGCTCGGCGCCAGTTTCACGGCGCGCTCGCGGGCCAGGGGCACCACCTCGTCAGCGTACTTTTTCAGGTCAGCCTGAATTTCTTTGGCAATTTCCTGGCGTTTTTCAGGTGGCACACGGGTTTGCAGGGCGACGGTGGCGCCTTGCCGCATTTGCTGCGCGGGCTGCTCTGCCAGCATGGTAGCCAGGCCTTCAATCGCTGGACGCTGCAGCTGCAAAATTTTGACAATCAACTCATTTTTACCGGCAGAGGACTGCGCCAACGCCAAGGGGCTGAAAAGTAAGCCCGTCGTGATCGAAACACCCAACAAAATTTTCTTGAACATGCCAACTCCCGTGAACAGATGTAGTCAAAACGCGTGAGCCTGCGCCCAAGTTGACATTATCGCGGCTGCCCAGGCACCACGCTTTGAACCACTATCAGACAGGTGAATTGGGTAACAATTGCGCCATGACCTGTCACACCCCTCGCAATCGCTATATTTATGGTAGCCACTTACGCACTACGTCATTGATCCGGTGGCTTCTTTTGGCATGTGTTGTCGCGCTACAGGCCTGCGCCGTGCCGTTTGACCTGCAAGGCCACCGAGGGGCGCGTGGCCTGGCGCCTGAAAACACACTGGCCGCCTTTGACCGCGCGCTCGATGTCGGCGTCTCCACACTCGAACTCGACATTGCCATCACTGCCGACAAAATCGCCGTGATTTCGCATGACCCTGCCCTGCTGGAAG
The DNA here is from genome assembly GCA_031418395.1 of Rhodoferax sp. Taxonomy (GTDB): domain Bacteria; phylum Pseudomonadota; class Gammaproteobacteria; order Burkholderiales; family Burkholderiaceae_C; genus JANYCG01. The sequence goes on from JANOXL010000194.1 coordinate 1,084, forward strand.
CGATCACGCGCGACGCGCAGGGCCGCTGGTTAGCTTCCAAAGGGCCACTGATCAGCCGCCTGAGTTTGGCGCAATTGCAAACTTACGATGTTGGCCGGGCCAACCCGGAGACGCCCTACGGTCGCTTGTACCCACAACAAACGCCCAGCGACGGTGAACGTGTGCCCACACTCGCGGCGCTGTTCAAGCGAATCAACGAACGCGGCGCGCACGGTGTGAAGTTCAACATCGAAACCAAAATCGTCCCGACGCAGCCGCATGAAACCGTCACGCCGCAGGAATTTGTCGACACACTTCTGGCCGCGATTCGCGCGGCGGACATGACCCGGCGCGTCACGGTACAGAGTTTTGACTGGCGCACCCTGCAACTGGTGCAAAAACAAGCACCTGGCTTACCTACCGCCTACTTGACGATTGAAAACGCCAATTTCAACAACCTGGCAGATGGAACTTGGACCGCAGGCTTCAAACGGGCTGATTTTGCGTCGGTGCCGCACATGGTCAAAGCGGCGGGCGGGGCGGTGTGGTCGCCCAATTTCAACAACCTGACTGAAGCCTTGGTCAAACAGTCCAAAGCCCTGGGCCTACCCGTGATTCCCTGGACGGTTAACAACCCGGCCGACATGGATCGGCTGGTCAAATGGGGCGTGGACGGCATCATCACCGATTACCCGGACCGCCTGCGCCTGGTGATGCAAGCCAACGCCATCGCCCTGCCGCCCGCACATTCACCGATGCACAAAGCCAAACCGGCGTCTCAATAATTCGGATGACTCTGTCGCTTTTCACCCGTCGACTCGGCACAGCCCAGCGCGTCTTGATCGAAAACCTGCACATCGAGGTACCCGCAGGTGCCATCCACACCGTGATGGGTGACAGCGGTTCGGGCAAATCCAGCCTGCTGGCGGCAATTTGCGGCACGTTGGCACCTGGTTTGCAGTTTGACGGTGAAGTTGCACTGCATGGCCAACGCATCGACACATGGCCGACTGAGCGGCGCCGTGTCGGCATTTTGTTTCAGGAGGACCTGCTGTTTGCCCACATGACGGTGCGCGAAAACCTGCTGTTCGCCGTGCCGTCGGCGCCACGTGCGCAGCGTCAGCAGCGCGAGGACAAAGTCAAAGCCGGTTTGGCCGATCTGGAGATGACCGAGTTTGCACAGGCCGACCCGGCCACCTTGTCAGGTGGCCAACGCGCACGGGTTTCCCTTATGCGCGCGCTGCTGGCCGAGCCACAGGCTTTGCTGCTGGATGAACCGTTCTCCAAACTCGACGCGGCGCTGCGTATCCGTATGCGTCAACTGGTGTTTGATTTGGTGGCGCGGCGCCGCTTGCCCGTGCTGCTGGTGACCCACGACGATGCCGATATTGCTGACACCTCGCGGGTGACGCGCCTGCAAACCATCGGTTGACCCCCTTCGCTACCCCACTACTTGGCTGCCCCTTCACCCGTCATCACGCTACCCTACCCCTATGCTCGACAAACCCGCCACCGACTTCATCCGCCCGGCAGTTGACGCGCTGGCTCGGGGGCTGGTGCGGCTGGGGGTGCGGGCCAACCAGGTCACCCTGGCAGCTTTTGCAATCGGCCTTCTTGCTGCGTATTGGATAGCAACTTCTGCCTATATGGCAGGACTTGTGGCCGTATTAATATCAAGAACACTGGATGCACTGGACGGCGCCGTAGCGCGCCAGACTCAGCCCACCGATGCGGGCGGTTTTCTCGATATTTCTCTGGATTTTTTGTATTACGCCAGTATTCCCCTGGCTTTTGCTTTCAGCCACCCGCTGCAGAACGCGTTGCCTGCCGCTGCATTGCTGGCCGCTTTTGTCGGCACCGCGTCCAGCTTTTTGGCCTTTGCCATCTTGGCGGCCAAGCGCGGCATCACAAGTGACGCTTACCCGCATAAATCGTTCTACTTTTTGGGCGGCTTGACCGAAGCCACCGAAACCTTGGCCTGTTTTGCCGCGATGTGCCTGTGGCCCCAGTATTTCCCGGAGCTGGCCTATGGCTTCGCGTTGCTGTGTTGCATCACCATCAGCACGCGAGTGATCGGTGGCTTCCTCGTCTTGCGGGGCGCGTCGTGATTCGCCATCTGGTGTTGCTGGGCCTGGGGCCGGGGCATCTGCGGCTGTTGCAGGAACTTTTGAAAAAGCGGCCAGCCGATGTCGCCATTAGTCTGATATCGCGCCAGAAGCGTTATGTTTCTGATGCCGCCGTGTTGCAAGTGGTAGCGGGGCGGGTGGCCGCTGCTGATGGCGGCGTGTTGCTCGAGCCGCTGTTGCGTGCCGCCACCGTACGCCAGTTACATCACCAGGTCCAGGCCATTGACCCCGCTGCCAAAGTGCTGCTGCTGGACGATGGGCGAGAGCTGCGTTTTGACTGGTTGAGCCTGGAGCCCGAACCCGCTCAGAATCGCGACGCCACCGAACTGGCCCTGCCTGGCGCGCGGGCAAACGGCCTGTTTACCCGCCCGTGTGAAGCCTTTTGCACGCTGTGGCCGCGTGTCGCCGAACTCGCTACCGAGCGCCCTTTAAGTGTGGCGGTGATCTGTGGCGGGCCAGGCGTCAGCCACGTTGACCCGGGCGGCACTCCCACGGTCGAAGTGACCGCGCCCTTGCCGCTTGAAAACGCGGACACTGCGCCGGCATCCGCAGCGACGCCATCATCACGGCCCGAAGCCATCCACTGGGCCGATGAAAAATTCGCCATCGAGCTGGCCTTTGCGGTGCGTCGTGCCTTGGCGGGCTCTGCTGTGACCTTCATTACGGGCGGGCGTCCTGTCGCCGAAGGCTGTCATCCAGCGCTGCAAAACTGCCTGCAAGTCGCCCTAAAAGAACGCCGCATTACCGTATTGATCGATGCGGCCAAAAGCATCCAGAGCGGCGAAGTCGTGTTGCAAAGCGGCGCGCGCCTGTCTTGCGACGTGCCGCTGCTGGCCCTCAGCGCTGCGCCACCGGCCTGGCTGGCGTCCAGTGGGCTGGCACGGGATGTTACTGGGCAGGTCTCGGTCGATGCCACGAACCGCTCCACTAGCCACCCACATGTGTTGGCGCACGCACCCCGTCAAACGGCTGATCAAACCGCACATCAAACGCAGTGCCAAACCCAAGGCCAAACGCCATCCTGGGCCCGAGCGCCAGCCTATCCGTCTGCCGCATCCGCACGGCGGCTGGCGGCCAGCTTGTGCGCCCTGATGGACAACCAAGCCCCAGCCGCCAGCCGCGCGCTGCGCCAACCTCACGCTTTGGCGCCATCGCAATGGATTGATACCGCGGATGGCCAGATGGTGCTGGGCTGGCGCGGCTGGGCCTGGCAGAGTTGGGTGGCAGGACTTGCGCGTCGATGAATTGTTTAGATTGAAAATAAATAACTGAAAAACTTCTAATTTAATTTAAATTGCAATTAGGTCTCGTAAATATTCAATTTAGTGCTATATATTTAATTATAATTTTGATTATATGATTATCATTATTTTATGTAAAAATTGTAATAAACGTCAATTTTTGACGCCCTAAATCAGCTCCTGGCGCCGAACAATGGGCACGACGCTCACTCTCGACTCGTGTAATCTACGCCCACGAGCCCACACGCGTACACCCGCCACCCACCGTCAAGACACCGCCATGACCACCCCCCGCAACCCAGCCACCGGCCCCGCCACCGACCCCTTAAGCAACCCCGTGCGGCGCATCGACGAACTACTCACCCACTATGGCGAAAGCCACCAGCACCCGACCAACGAGCTGATCCACTACCTCGCCATCCCGGCCATCGTCTTCAGCCTGATTGGCATGTTGCACTGGATTCACCCCTACCTCGCCCTCGGGGTCATCGCTGCCAGCGTGGTGTATTACGCCCGCCTCTCCAACACCTTCATGATCATCATGACGCTGGGCGCAGCGCTTTGTTTGTACGTCGTTGGCCTGCTTGGCACCTGGCTGCTGCCCGCCAGCGTCGGCATTTTTGTCGTCTCCTGGATCTTCCAGTTCATCGGCCACAAGATCGAAGGCAAAAAGCCGTCTTTTTTTGAGGATTTGCAGTATTTGCTGATTGGCCCGCTGTTTGTGCTCTCCAAGCTGTTTTTGAAGCTGGGACTCAAGTGGTGAGGTAACTGTTCAGCAACCGACACGAGCCGTTCCTGCTCTGAGCCCCTCCCGCATTAGCCCATCGCTATCACGGCGATTGATTCAAATTAACCTTTAGGGAGCCCAGTCTTTGGCACTCCCTCAAAGAGAGTGCTAATATATCGGCTGGATTTGAGGGTAACTACCTAATTGCGGGTAAAACCTGAGAATTCTCAAGGAGCTATAAATGTCTGCTTCCGCTGTACTCTCTACCCATTCTTTCGGTTTGCCCTCGGGTGCTGGGGCAATCGGTGGGAATGCTTTAGCTGTCGCCAACCCCTGGGCCGTGGTGCCCTCGCTGGGCAATCTGGACGCCTACATCTCGGCGGCCAACCGCCTGCCCATGCTCACGCTCGAACAAGAGCAGGAGTTCTCCCGCAAATTCAAGGCTGACAACGATCTGGACGCCGCCGGCAAGCTGGTGCTCTCGCACCTGCGCCTGGTCGTCTCGATCTCGCGCCAATACCTGGGCTACGGCCTGCCCCACGGTGACCTGATCCAGGAAGGCAACGTCGGCCTGATGAAGGCCGTCAAACGTTTCGACCCGGACCAAGGCGTGCGCCTGGTGAGTTACGCCATGCACTGGATCAAGGCCGAGATCCACGAATACATCCTGAAAAACTGGCGCATGGTCAAAGTCGCCACGACCAAGGCACAGCGCAAGTTGTTTTTCAACCTGCGCTCGATGAAGCAGCGCTACAAAGCGGACGACGCCGCGTTTGATTCGAACCCCGACGCGGTGACGGGCAGCGACGGCCTGAGCACGACCGCCAACAGCCACATCGGCACACACCGCGAGACCTTGAGCGAAGGCCAGATCGACGCGATGGCGCGCACGCTCAAAGTCAAACGCGAAGAAGTCATCGAGATGGAGATGCGGCTTTCGGGCGGCGACGTCTTGCTCGACCCGACGCCCAACGAAGACGGCGACGAAGCTTTTGGCCCCATCACGTATTTGACTGACACCGCCCACGAACCCACCGCGTTGATCGAATCGCACCAGCGTGACGTGTTGGCCAGTGACGGCATCGCCACAGCCTTGGAAGCGCTCGACGCGCGCAGCCGCCGCATTGTGGAAGAGCGCTGGCTCAAGGTGAACGACGACTCATCGGGCGGCATGACCCTGCACGAACTCGCCGCCGAATACGGCGTGAGCGCCGAACGCATCCGCCAGATCGAATCTGCCGCGATGAAGAAGATGAAGAAGACGCTGGCGGAATACGCCTAAATCACGCTATATTTATCTGGGCAGATGAGATTGAAACCGACCAATCTGCAGTTGATCGGGCTTGAGCCCGTCGAAGAGTTCGACCCGAACCGGGCTTAAAACTTCGCGGCGTTGAAGCAGTCATCAGCGCCTGAATTTGCGGCGACCCAACAGCCGGGTTGGGAAATTTTGATGTATCGTGGCAGACACACTTCCGGACTGTCTGGTACATGACATCACCCACCGCGTCTGAACGCATCGCCAATTCGCTTTACGGGGCGAACATTGGCGTTTGGGACTGGCAGGCCGAAGAGGGGATGTCGAACGTCAGCCCGAGCTGGTCGCGGATGATCGGCTACGAGCCCGGCGAACTCGATGTATCCGGCTTCAAATGGTTCGAGCTCGTCCATCCCGAGGATCAAAAAGGTTTTTTGGCGAAAGTCTTCGGGCAGGTAGGCAGCTCGGGCAGGGTACATTTTGAAGTTGAATTTCGCATGCAGCACAAGGCGGGCCATTGGGTCTGGCTGCAGACGCACGGCATGGTCAAAGCGCGTAGCGCCGATGGGCGGGCCAGCCAGGTGGTGGGTATCAACCTGGACATCACCGAGCGGCGTCGTGCCGACGACGCTCTGCGCGAAGCCCATCAAGTCGCGCTGGCCAACGAGGTTCGATTCCGCAGCCTGACCGAACTCTCCAGCGATTGGTATTGGGAGCAAGACGCGTCCTTGCGTTTCGTCGAGTTCGTGGGCAACAAACACAACCCTATTCACCGCTATCGGACGGAGTACGGCAGCCAACGCTGGGATGTTCCCGCACTGAACATGACCGAGGCCGACTGGGACGCCCACCGCGCCGTACTCAACAACCGCCAGACCTTTCACAATCTGGAGCTCTTGAGGCTCGACGCGGACGGCCATCTCGTCTGGACGTCCATCAGCGGCATGGCGATCTTTGGGTTTGACGGCGAATTTCAGGGCTACCGGGGCATCGGACGCGACATTACGGCCCGCAAAAAGGCCGAAGACACCATTCGCGAGCTGGCCTTTTATGACACCCTGACCGGCCTGCCCAACCGCGCCAATTTGCTTGACCGACTCAAAGACGCTGTGGCCATTTGCCAGCGCAGCCAGGATCACGCGGCTCTTTTGTTTATCGACTTGGACAACTTCAAACTCCTTAACGACACCAAAGGCCACCATACCGGCGACCTGCTGCTACAACAAGTCGCCCAACGCCTGAAAAAATGCGTGCGTGAAGTCGATACCGTCGCGCGACTGGGCGGCGACGAGTTTGTCGTGATCCTCAAAACCCCGAGTCCCGAGAATGAACAAGCCGGCGTGCAGGCCAAATTGGTGGGTCAGAAAATTCTGGTCGAGCTCAATGAAATTTACGACTTGAACGGTTTCGACCACCACTGCACGCCGAGTATTGGTGCGGTGGTGTTCGGCGCGCCCGAGTCCGACGTGAACGAGTTGCTCAAACGCGCCGACACCGCGATGTACCAGGCCAAGGCCGATGGGCGCAACCTCTTGCGCTTTTTTGACCCCGAAATGCAGGCGGCGGTGGCCAAACGCAACGCGCTGGAAGTGGAGTTGCGCATGGCCGTGGCGGCTGGCGAGATTTGTGTGCATTACCAAAGCATTGTCAACATGACAAAGCAGATCATTGGCTATGAGGCACTGGCGCGCTGGACACACCCGCAGCGCGGGATCGTCATGCCGCAGGAATTCATCCCCTTGGCAGAAGACTCTGGACTGATCCTGCCTTTGGGTGGGCTGGTTTTGCGTCAGGCCTGCGAACAATTGGCCTTATGGGCGCGACACACTGCCACCGCCCACTACACCGTGGCTGTGAACGTCAGCGCCCGGCAGTTTCGCCAGCGCGATTTTGTCGCCGTGGTCCGTGGCATTTTGTCGGATACCGGCGCCAAAGGCACTCTCTTGAAACTGGAGTTGACCGAAAGCCTGCTACTGAACGACCTGCCCGATATTGTGGTCAAAATGAACGCTCTGAGATTGCTGGGCATCGGTTTTTCACTCGATGATTTTGGCACCGGATATTCGTCGATGAGTTACCTCAAGACCTTGCCCTTGAGCCAGCTCAAAATTGACAAGGGCTTCGTGCGCGATGTATTGACCGATCCGAGCGATGCCGCTATCGCCATCTCCATCCTCACTTTGGCGCAGGCGCTCAACCTGGACGTGGTGGCGGAAGGCGTGGAGACAGAAGGACAAATGGCGTTTTGGCGAAAAACGGCTGCAAGGCATTTCAGGGCTATTTATTTGGGCGGCCTGGATTGCTATTAAATATATAGCATTAAATCATTACTTCACGAGACCCGAATCCATATTTCTCCAAAAATCGGCGTGCGCCGAGCTTGGCGAAACCAATTGTTAAAATGGTTGTTAACAAATACAGAAAAACAGGGAACGCAGTTTCAGGCCTGCTTCAGAAGCAGCGCGATATCCGCGGCCAGCGCTTTGGCCCCACTGCCGTAACGCGTGTACAAACGTAATTGACCGCGCGTGTCGTAAACGAAACTGCCCGCGGAATGGTCCATGGTGTAACTGGTGGGGGTTTTGCCGTCGGACTTTTTGTAATACACCTTGTAGTTTTTGGCGAGATCGGGGAGTTTGTCGGGCTCGGGAATGAGCGCGAGAAAAGTGAGGTCAAAGTTGGTCATGTAGGCTTTGAGCACCTCGGGCGTGTCGCGCGCGGGGTCTACCGTGATGAAGATGCCTTGCAGTTTGTCGCCGTCTTTGCCCAACAGTTTTTTCACCTCGGCAAGCTCTGCCATCGAGGTCGGGCATACGTCTGGACACTGTGTGTAGCCGAAAAATAACACGGTGACCTTGCCAGCAAAATCCTTGACGGTGCGGGGTTGGCCGTTGTGGTCTTTGAGTGCAAAGTCTTTGGCGTAATCGGCCCCGGTGACGTCAATGGAAGCAAACGAGGGTTTGTTGTCCGAGCAAGCGACCAAAGTTCCAAAAATTCCCGCAACACCCAACATAAAAGCGCAAGTCGCTATTAATTTGATAACGCTTTGCAGGCATTTGCGTGGGGTCATGGCAATACTTTGAGAGCGCAAGTGTGACTTATAAAACATAATGATCCACCAGGAAAGCTGCGAACAAAAGGCTTAAATGGATGAGTGAAAACCGGAAGGTTTTGCGCGCCAAGACATCGGAATAGTTGCGCCACAGCGCGAAGGCGTAGCCGCAAAATCCGATCGACAGTGCAATCGCTGCGGCGAGGTAAATCCAGGAACTCATGCCATACAAAAAGGGCAACAAACAGGCCGCAAACAGGATGAAGGTGTACAGCAGGATTTGCAGGCGGGTGAACTCGCTACCGTGGGTCACAGGCAACATCGGCAGGCCAGATTTTCGGTAGTCTTCCACGCGGTACAACGCGAGCGCCCAGAAGTGGGGGGGCGTCCACAGAAAGATGATGAGGAACAAAATCAACGCCTCGGGGCCGACTTCGCCGGTCATCGCGGCCCAGCCGAGCACCGGCGGCATGGCGCCGGAGGCCCCGCCAATCACAATGTTTTGCGGTGTGAGCGGTTTCAGGATCACGGTGTAGACCACCGCGTAACCTACAAAAGTGGCGAAAGTTAGCCACATGGTCAGTGGGTTCACCCAGAAATACAGCAGCGCTGAGCCGAGTGCGCACAGGCTGGCTGAGAAGATGCCAGTTTGAAGGTCACTCAACTCGCCCATGGCCGTGGGCCGCCAGGCGGTGCGCTTCATTTTGGCGTCGATGCCTTTTTCAACCAGGCAGTTAAATGCCGCCGCCGCCCCGGCCACCAGCCAGATGCCGAAACAGGCGATGGCGGCGAGTTTGATCTCAACCCAGCTGGGCAGGCCTGGCACAGCCAGCACCATGCCAATCAGCGCGCAAAAAACGATGAGCTGGATGACGCGCGGTTTGGTCAGCGCGTTGTACTGCGACAGCAGCGCGCGCGGACTGACGCGGGCGATGTCAGGCGCTTTCGTGCCGGGATTGAGGGCAGTCCTGATGTCACCGTTGTTGTGAGCGTTTATGTCAACCTTCACCTCAGGCTTACCGTCAGGTTTACCGTCAACTTCGGCGGGAATTTGATCAGGTGATCTCATGCGTGTACACGGGCTTGACGGGTCGCGCGGACGGTCGTTTCGGTGTCGGCCACTTCACTAGCCTCGGCGATGACCGGGCTTGCCGCCAGCCACGTGCGGCAAGCGACGCTGGTCAACGCGACCACCAACGCAGCGGCCCCGCCCGTGTGCAAAACCGCAGAGAGCAAGGGCCATTCAAACACGACATTGGAGAGACCGGTAGCAAGTTGCAGGGTCAATAATCCCGCGAGCCAGCGCGACGACTGGCGATACGCAGGCACTTCGTTGAGCCGCCAAGCCAATACAGTAAGCAGCACGACCAGCACCAGGGCGAAAGCGCGGTGGGTGAAATGGATGGCCGTCAGGGCGGCAAAGCTGATGTTGTCGCCGCCGCTGGTCTGACCCAGTGCACGCCACAGGTCAAAGCCTTGTTCAAAGTTCATAGGCGGCCAAAAACTGCCTTGGCAGCGGGGAAAGTCGCTACAGGCCAAAACCGCGTAGTTGGTGCTGACCCAGCCGCCTAAAGCGATTTGAATCAACAAAGCCGCGCAGCTAGCCCACAAAAGCCACACACTGCGGGCCCCCAGCTTCGTAGGGGCATGCAATGCCGACGCCCGGGGTGAAAGCAACGCACGGGCGCGGGCCTGCACCACAATTTGCACCGCCAACAGCGCCAAAAGGGCCATGCCACCCAACAGGTGCAGGGTCACAATCGCCGGGAAAAGTTTCATGGTGACGGTCAAAGCGCCAAACGCGCCTTGCACGCACACCCAAACCAAGGTGGCCAGCGCCCACCACCGATTGACTTGCAGCGACCGCCAACTCATGACCGCGATCACCAGAATCAAGGCTCCCACACTGGTGGCCAGGTAGCGGTGGATCATCTCGATCCAGGCTTTGCGCTGTGTGACGGGGCCGGTGGGCAGCGCCGATTCAGCCGCCTCAATGTGTTGAACGGCTCCGATGGGGCTGGCGTGGCCGTAACAGCCGGGCCAATCCGGGCACCCCAAACCAGAGTCGGTCAGCCGGGTAAATGCGCCAAACATCACCAGGTCAAAGGTCAAAAACAAGGTGAGCAACGTCAGTGCCTGGACGCGGCCGACGGGTGTACCGTGGCGCTGTCGCCACGCCACCCAAACCAGGGGAACGAGCGCCAACAACGCGCCGACCAACAGCATATTAGCCAAAGGCGTCAGGTCATAAAGCGCTTGGGTGGGCATGATGGCAGAGTCGTTAAGCGGAAGATGGGCGCGGCCTTAGCAGCAGCTCAGCGACCGGGTGTGTCCCAGAAGGCCGACGCGCGCAGCAGGCGCTCTATATCGCGCTTGGATTTGGCGGCGGTCGTCAAATCGAGTTTCGCGGGAAAACGCATCATCCAGTTGCCCAAGGAGTCCACCAGGTAGAGGTGGTCGTCCAGCCTTTGCCCATCGGCGGCCTGCAGCCAAGTCGCCAGAGCCTGCGCTGGTAGGCGCAGGATGGTGGCATCGCCAATGGCCGCGCGCAGTTTGTCATCAACCGGTTGGTCGTCTGAGATGAGCCAAACGCGGTCCACACGGTCTTTCTCCTTGCCCAGGCTGGTGTGTAATTGGCGCTGCAAATAAAGGTTGTGGGCGCAACTTTCGTCGCATGCGCCACTACCCACGGCTACCAAAAGCCATTGGCCCTTGAGCGTTTTCAGATTCACAGGTTTGCCGTTCAGGCCGGTGGCCACCAAATTGGGCAGACTGCGCTGTGGTTCGATCAGATCTCCAAAATTGCGCCGCCCCTCCGGGCGCACAACGTAATAGGTGAAATAAGATGCAATGACGGGCGCCGCGCAGACCAACATCACCACCATCATCTTCCAGCGGCCCGTCGATGTGCGTTTGCCATCCTGCCCCAGGGCATCTGACGGGTTGGGCAAGCTGTGAACGGTCAGGCCCAGCGGCTCATCGAGCGGGGCTGTGGGCCCGGAAGTTTCAGGATTTGCGCTGTGAGACATACCGTTTACCGAATTGGAACCAGACATAAAGAGAGGTGATCAGTGCGCTCAAGGCAAACCACTGGAAGGCATAGCCATAATTTTTCCCCGCACCAGATGCCGCCTGGGGCCAGCGGCGCAAGAGACTGTCCTGCCCGGCTGTACCTTCACGAACACCAATGCGTTCGGCGACCGTTTGCACCACCGAAAACGGCAGCAAGGCCAAGCCGGTTTCACGGCCAAACGACACCAGATCGATATTTTGCCGGATTGGCCCACGCACATCCGCGCCAAGGTCATACAACTGTGCTGGCGCGGGTGCCAGGCGGCCTTCAATTTCCACGACGCCCGCGGGCGTTTGCACCGGCGGAAGTTGGCTTCGATCTTGAAAGTTGCGCTGCACCCAGCCTCGTTGTACCAAGACAGCCAATTTCGAATCCTGCAGTTGCAAGGGGGTGACCACATAAAAGCCGGGTTTACCATCCATTTGGCGGTTGTCCAAAAACACCGTCTGAGGCGACGCCCAGCTACCGCGTAGTTTGACGGGGCGGTGCAGGTTGGCGCTTAGCTTTGCGGTCGGGTTCTTTTCAACCGTATCCGCAGACGCCAACAGACCTGCGTTGTCCAATGGCAAACGCTTGGCCTGGTTTTCAATTGCAGACTGAAGGTTCTCTTTCTCCCAGGCCCGTGTCAGCTGCCAATGGCCCAGTTTCAGCGTGAGCACAACGGACAACAGTGCCGCCAGGGCAACGAGCCACTTCTTGGCCGACGCCTTTTCGGGTCGTTCTGGGCTCACGGGATAATCCCAACCATGAAGTATTTTGTGATCCTGGCGTTTGTCGCCATTTTGGGCAGCTTGGCTAGTGCGCTTTTTTTCATGATGCGCGGCAGTAAAGATGACAAACAGCAGTCCAACAACATGTTTCGGGCCCTGGCTTGGCGGGTGGGCGTGTCCATTTTCCTGTTTATCTGTGTATTGATCGCGTGGAAACTCGGCTACGTGCAACCCACCGGCATTCCGGCTGGCCAATAAATTTAATTTCCAAATCACCCGTGAACGTCGTTACACCTCGTGGCTGCGCTTAGGCACTGTGGTCGTTGGTACGCCTGCCTTGCGAATGACTTTATAGTGGAACAAGAGCCCCCCTAGAGGGCACTCACTGTAGTCATCCATCAAAAAAGGCACCGCGAGCGATGCCTTATTTTGCGACGCGAAAGGTGTTTAGAGCCAGTAGACCAGCAAATAAAGCCCCAACCACACCATGTCGACAAAGTGCCAATACCAGGCCGCACCTTCAAAACCGAAATGGCGATCAACCGTGAAGTGGCCTTTTTGCAAGCTCAGGGTGATGAAGAACAACATCAACATGCCGACAAACACGTGGAAACCGTGGAAACCCGTCAACATGTAGAAGGTGGAGCCATAAACACCTGAGGTGAGTTTCAGATTCAGGTCGTTGTAGGCATGGGCATATTCATAACCCTGTACAAACAGGAAGACTAGACCCAAAATTACCGTCATCCACATGAAGGCGATGGTGCGGCCGCGGTTGCCAACCTGCAAAGCGTGGTGGGCAATCGTCAAGGTGACGCCAGACGTCAACAACAAAGCAGTGTTGATGGTGGGCAGCCAAAACGGCGTCATCGTGGTGAAGGGCTCGATGATCGCAGCGGGCGCGGCGGTGACGCCTGCCGCCAGGCTAGGCCAAACGGCTTTGAAATCAGGCCACAACACGGCATTCTCAAGGCTACCCAAAGCTGGCACTGAATGGGCACGCACCCACCACAAGGCCGAGAAAAACGCGCCAAAAAACATGACCTCCGAGAAAATGAACCAGCTCATGCTCCAGCGGAAAGAGATGTCGACTTTGTGACCGTATTTGTGGCCCTCGCTTTCGGCAATGGCGTCGCTAAACCAGTTGAAGAGCACCCACAGAAACCACAACAGGCCAGCCGCCGTGGCCCATTTGCCCCAATCCGCACCGTTCATCCACTGAGCTGCGCCAAAAAATGTAAAAAACAGGCCGAGCGACGCCATGGCCGGGTGACGCGACGGCTCCGGCACAAAATAATACGGGGTACCACCGTGTGATGATGAACTCATTTCAGCTCCAGACCTTTTCAATATTCAAAACTGTTCAAAACGCTATCAAAACGCTATCAAAACTTTAGCCATTTTTGCGGCCCCAGGGAACCTGGGCACTTCATTTCGCGACAACCCAATTCACAAAAACAATCAAACTCACAACAAACAACAACACGCCCACAATGGCCACCAGCATCACATGCAGCGGGTTGACCTGTGCCAGGTCACTTTGGTACTCGCTGTGTTTGCGAATTCCGAGAAATGACCAGGCTACCGTCTTGACGCTACGGGCAAAAGACGGTTTGATGACAGTCGATTTGGTCACGCTGCCACCGTTTTTTGCCGGGGCGTCACTCATACGCCCGCTCCGTTGACCACTACCCGGCCGCCATCGGCCGTCGGCGCAGCAGGCGTCTTGCTGCCCACTTCAAAAAACGTATACGACAAGGTGATCGTGGTCACGTCCCTCGACAACTTCGGGTCGATCACAAAAGCCACTGGCCACTGTTTCTTTTCGCCCGGGTCCAGCGTGTACTGGTTAAAACAAAAACACTCCAGCTTGTTGAAGTGAGCCGAGGCTTGCATCGGCGCATAACTCGGGATGGCTTGCGCGGCCATGCGGCGATTTTGCGTGTTTTGAAACTCGTACATCACGGTCGCCAACTCGCCGGGATGGACCTGCAACGACGATTTTTGCGGTTTGAACTCCCAGGGGCCGCGCGCATTGGCGTCAAACTCCACTGTGATGGTGCGTGTTTTATCGACCTGTGTATTCGCCACATCTTTGGCGGTCAACTTGGCAGCGCCCGGCAAATTGCGCTCACCCAAAGCCAGGATGTTGATGCCCGTCGCCTCGCAAATCGCTTTGTACAGTGGAATCAAGGCATACCCAAAGCCAAACATGCCTGCAGTGACGACCGCCAGCTTGCCCAGCAATTTGGCGTTTTCCAGGCGCAGGTTCATGGTGCCAGGGCCTATTTACCCAAAAGCGCCATCTTGGCGACGAAGCCCAACAAAAACACCAGCGCAATCGAAAACAGCACCAGTGCGGTTTTGGTATTGGCTTTTTTTTGTTCAGGGCTCATGGCATTCAAGCGATAACCTTGTTCGCCGCCGCATTGAGTTTGGGTGGCGTCTCAAAGGTGTGGAAAGGCGCGGGTGATGGCACTTCCCACTC
>JANOXL010000195.1:0-2029 GCA_031418395.1 Rhodoferax sp.
AGTTACGTGCTGGAGGTCCACAAGCCGCATGGGTTGGCGAGTCTGGCTGAGCGGCACCTGGGGCGCAGCGGCATCAGTTTTGAAGACCTGTGCGGCAAAGGCGCGCATCAGATCACCTTCAACCAGGTCGATATCGCCAAAGCCGCCGAATACTCGTGTGAAGACTCTGACCAGACGCTGGACGTGCATCTGGCGTTGTGGCCGCTCTTGCAAGCCAACCCCAAATTGCTCTCAATTTATGAGCTGGAGATAGCCAGCAGCGAGGCGCTTTACCGCATCGAACGTAACGGTGTGTTGATCGATGCCCCCATGCTTGCAGCGCAAAGCCATGAACTGGGCGCGCGCATGCTGGTGTTGGAAACCGAAGCCCACGTGTTGGCCGGGCAGCCCTTCAACCTCTCCAGTCCCAAGCAAATTGGCGACATTTTCTTCACCAAACTCGGCCTGCCCGTGGTCAAAAAAACCGCCACCGGCGCGCCCAGCACGGATGAAGAAGTGCTGGAAAAACTTGCGGAAGATTTCCCGCTGCCGGCCAAAATCCTGGAGCATCGGGGTTTGGCCAAGTTGAAGGGCACGTACACCGACAAACTCGCGCAGCTCGCGCTACCGCGTACCGGGCGCGTGCACACACATTACGCGCAGGCAGTGGCCGTCACGGGGCGTCTCTCCAGCAACGACCCGAATCTGCAAAACATCCCCATTCGCACGGCAGAGGGGCGGCGTGTGCGCGAGGCTTTTGTGGCGGCGCCGGGTTGCGTGATTGCCAGCGCCGACTACAGCCAGATCGAGCTGCGCATCATGGCGCACATCAGCGGGGACGAGTCACTGTTGAAAGCCTTCAACGCCGGGCTGGACGTCCACCGCGCCACCGCCGCCGAAGTGTTCAACGTCGCGGTCGACGAGGTCAGCTCCGAGCAGCGGCGTTATGCCAAAACCATCAACTTTGGCTTGATTTACGGCATGAGCGCCTTTGGCCTGGCCCGTTCATTGGGCATTGACAACAGCTCGGCCAAAAACTTTGTGGAGCGTTATTTCCAGCGTTATCCCGGCGTGAAACGTTACATGGACGAAACCCGCTTGTCTGCGAAAAGCAAAGGCTACGTCGAGACCGTAATGGGGCGGCGCCTGTACCTGGCCGAGATCAATTCACCCAACGGCCCGCGCCGCGCCGGGGCTGAGCGCCAGGCCATCAACGCGCCGATGCAAGGCACGGCGGCGGACCTCATCAAGCTGGCGATGGTCGCGGTGCAAAAGGCGTTGGATGAAGAACACCGTGCCACCCAAATGATCATGCAAGTCCACGACGAGCTGGTGTTCGAAGTGCCATTGGCGGAGGTCGATTGGGTGACCTCCGAGATCCCGCGCCTGATGGCCGGTGTCGCCGCGCTCAAAGTGCCGCTGTTGGCCGAAGTGGGTGTGGGACCGAATTGGGACAAGGCGCATTGACCTGTTGGTGGTGTTGAATTGAAAAATTGGTTGCTATTATTTGTATAGCTATACATGCAATAAACACGAGACCCAGAGCTCGAAAGAATTGAAATTTTACTTTTACGGGTAAAAATTCCCTATAATTAACATGGATGTTAATTATTAATTACCGGGCAAAAACCCCCAAAATGCAGCGGGTTAATGATGTCCATTAAGCTCGCCGGTCAACAATCAATGGAGACCGACATGCTTACTCAAGACCAAACCCAGGAATTCAACGCCTTATTGCCCGGCGACAGCACGGAGCAGGGCGCTTCCCGCCGCACCGCGCTGAAAGTGGCGCTGGGCGTGGGTTATGCCGCCACGGCCATGCCCATCGTCGCGCAAACAGCGATTAAAACCTCGAGTGACGGTTTGAAGACTGGCGAGATTACTTATGTGGTCGACGGCTTCAAAGTGCCCGCGTATTTCGCCATGCCCGCCGGCAAAACCAATTGCCCGGTGGTGCTGGTGGTACAGGAAATTTTTGGCGTGCACGAATACATTGCCGATACTTGCCGCCGCTTTGCCAAGATGGGCTACATGGCCATTGCCACCGAGC
>JANOXL010000196.1:0-11538 GCA_031418395.1 Rhodoferax sp.
GCAAGCTCTATCCTGCCGGCGCCACCACCAACAGCGACGCCGGTGTGACCGACATCCGCAAGACCTACAAAACGCTGGAGGCCATGCAACGCGCAGGTCTCTTGCTCTTGGTACACGGCGAAGTCACCTCACCCGAGATCGATTTGTTTGACCGTGAGGCCGTCTTCATCGACACCCAGTTGATCCCGCTGCGCAAGGATTTTCCTGAACTCAAAATCGTTTTTGAACATATCACCACGAAAGAGGCGGCGCAATACGTGCATGACGCAGACCGATTTACCGGCGCCACGATCACCGCCCACCACCTCCTGTACAACCGCAATGCGATTTTTGTCGGCGGCGTGCGGCCCCATTACTATTGCCTGCCCGTGCTCAAACGGGAAATCCACCGCGAGGCGCTCGTCAAGGCCGCAACCGGTGGCTCAAACAAATTCTTCCTTGGCACCGACAGCGCCCCGCACCCCGCCCACTTGAAAGAACACGCCAGCGGATGCGCCGGTTGTTACACCGCTCACGCCGCCATGGAGATGTATGCCGAGGCCTTTGACGCGGTAAGCGCGCTGGACAAACTTGAAGCCTTCGCCAGCTTCAACGGCGCCGATTTTTACGGCCTTGCGCGCAACACCGGAACGATCACGTTAAAGCGCGAAAGCTGGACACCACCCGAGAGTTACGCTTTCGGACAAGCCGAGTTGAAGCCCCTGCGATCGGGTGATGTGTTGCCGTGGCGGCTGGCCTGAGTTGGCCCGTGTGTTGCGCCAGTGCGATAGGTATTCAGTTTGAAACCATTCACTCAAACCGGGCACTTATTTGTCACTTAACGTACATGATGGTAATATACAAAAATGATTGACTTCGGCAGCGTTCTCGGTTTCGAATGGGATGCCGGAAATGCGCGGAAAAATGACAAACATGGTGTTTCAATGGCTGAGTCCGAGCAGCTTTTTTTTAATTCACCCTTGATCGTTTTGGTGGATGAAAAACATCGTCAAATTGAGGTTCGTTTTCATGCCTTGGGCCAAACGGACGCCAACCGCCAATTACATGTCACCTTCACGCTGCGCCAATCAGGTGAATTGATTCGCGTCATTTCGGCCAGAGACATGCATCGCAAAGAGAGGAGTGTTTATGAGCAAAGCTAGTAAACCAACTGTCAAATTTGCCAGTGAGGCGCTGGAGCGCACTTTTTGGGAGTCACCCGGCTCTGGCGTCGACCTGGATTGGTCTAAAGCTCAAAGAGTCGTGTTTCCCAATTTGAAACCGTCCACTAAGACGATTTCCCTGCGTCTGCCACAGCATTTGTTGGACTCCATCAAAGTAGCGGCCAACTCAAGGGACGTGCCCTATCAATCCTTGATCAAGATTTGGTTGCAGGAGAAGGTTCGGGCGTGATCAAATTTCAAAATTGCAAACTACACAATAAGACAAGTTGCTGCGCGCCATTTTTTTTGAATTGAACGTCAATGAAGTCAGATCTGCCTGAGAGCTACCGAATTGCCCTGCTGATTGATGCTGACAACGCGCCTGCAAGCAAGATCGAGTTCATTTTGAGTGAATTGTCCACGCTTGGGATGACAGACGTGCGGCGTGCTTATGGCAATTGGAAGAAAGAAACTTTGCGGGGCTGGGAAGGCAAGTTGCATGAGCATGCCATTCGACCTATACAACAATTTGATCTGGTGAAGGAAAAAAACGCAACGGACATTGCGATGGTGGTCGATGCATTGGAGTTGTTGTATGTAGATCGACCCAATGCGTTCGCACTGGTGTCGTCAGACTGCGACTTCACGCCTCTGGTGATGCATTTGCGTGCAAAAGGTGCCGCAGTTTTCGGGTTTGGCGAACAAAAGGCACCCATGCCCTTCGTCAATGCATGTTCAAGGTTCTTGTACGTTGACCAAATTGACGAACCTCACGACACCGATGCGCCTTTGGGCAAACCCGTATCCCGACTTCGGACACCCGCACATGAGCTTAAACAGGATACTGCGTTGATTTCTTTATTGCGAAATGTGATCAAAGCCGCTGCTGATGAAGAAGGCTGGGCGCGCGTGGGTGAAGTGGGGCATCAGATTCGCAATCAATCATCCAAACACTTTTTGAACTACGGCTATGCCAGCTGGACAAAATTGCTCAAAGTGGTCGATTTGTTTGAGCTTCGAGACGAGGGCAAAAACAGTGTGGCGGTTCGAGACAAGCGCCAGTCAAAATTAGCCGGTTCTTGAGCGCTTGATATGGTGGCGTTCATCGCGGCTGTTGATTGGACGAGCCCATGGCTGGGACCCTATGCCCAAGCGGGTTCCCTGATAGTGGACAGCGTTCCTTTTGATGGTGCGTTGGCTGGCGTGCTCAACACACACTTGTCACCCATCCGCTTCGTCACCCAGTCCGCCTTGCCCGCAAACCAAGCCTACGAGGACTTCATCTTCAGGACGGGCCAGGTTCCTACCCGCGACAACCTGCATGATTTTTTCAATGGGCTGTGTTGGCTGCATTTTCCAAAGACCAAAAAGCGACTGAACGAGTTGCAAGCCGCACAGATCGCATTGGACGGCGTCGGCCAAGTGCGTGGTGCGGTGCGCGATGCGTTGACCCTGTTTGACGAAAACGCCGCTTTTTTGAGCGCACCCGATGTTTTATGGAAGGCCTTGGTAGCCAAGGACTGGCAGACGCTGTTTGTCACACAACGCGTCATGTGGGCGCAGGCACATTTGGTGCTTTTTGGCCATGCCTTGCTGGAGAAGCTGGCCTCGCCACGAAAAGCCATCACAGCCCACGTCTACCGGGTAAGCCCCGATACGCAATCCATCGCTGACATCGACCGGTTTGTCGCGGCTGATTTGAGCGTCGAAAAAATCGCCTGCAAACCCTTTGCCCATCTGCCCGTGTTGGGCGTACCCGGCTGGTGGCCCGGGAACGAAGACGCCGCGTTTTACGACGACGTGGGCGTCTTCAGGCCCGTGCGTGCAGCGACCATCCGCCCGGAACGAGCGCAATAGCGTGGGTGAAACAGGGTTCGAGCGACGGGTTTAAAACCTGACTTTTCATGGGGTGAAGGCTTGAAATCTGCACATTTGCCCCTAACATTCCCGCCATCGGCCCGATTCATTGAGCCGCTTTAGAAGGAAACCATGAAACGTATCGTCCTGTTTGTTTTGACCAATGTGATGGTCGTTGTCGTCTTGGGCATTGTGGCCAGCCTCACCGGCGCCAACCGCTACATTGGCCCCAACGGCCTGAATTTGGGCTCGTTGATGATATATGCCCTCATTATGGGTTTTGGCGGCGCGATCATTTCGCTCTTGATCAGCAAGCCCGTGGCCAAGTGGTCGGCGGGTGTGCGCATCATCAATCAGCCCGCTAACCAAGACGAAGCCTGGATCGTCGATACCGTCAAAAAACTCGCTGACAAAGCGCAGATCGGCATGCCCGAGGTCGGCATTTTTGAAGGTGAACCCAACGCTTTTGCCACCGGCGCATTCAAAAACTCCGCGCTGGTCGCCGTCTCCACGGGTTTGTTGCAAGGCATGACACACGACGAAATCGAAGCCGTGATCGGCCACGAGATCGCCCACATCGCCAATGGCGACATGGTCACGATGACGCTGATTCAGGGCGTGATGAACACCTTCGTGGTCTTCCTCTCGCGCGTGATCGGTTACGCGGTGGACAGCTTCCTGCGCCGTGGCAGCGACAGCACCGGCCCCGGCATCGGCTACTGGGTGACCACCATCGTGCTGGACATCATCCTGGGTTTCGCCGCTGCGATCGTAGTGGCCTGGTTCTCCCGCCACCGCGAGTTCCGCGCGGACGCAGGCTCGGCCCAGTTGCTCGGCCGCAAGCAGCCGATGATCAACGCGCTGGCTCGCCTGGGTGGCATGGTGCCCGGTGAACTGCCCAAGAGCGTGTCGGCCTTCGGCATTGCCGGGGGCATTGGCAAACTGTTCTCCACACATCCGCCGATGGAAGAGCGTATCGCCGCGCTGCAAGCTGCGCCTTGATGCGCCTGCCGTCGCTGGAAATCAGCGGCGGCCATTTTGTTGTCAGCTCGCTAAGTTGCGAGTTAATTCAAATCCATTGCGGTGGCAGGTGGCCGACTTGATGCTACCTAAATAATAGCAAACTATTTAATAACTACGAGACCTATGCCTTAATTTTATCTAGAATCTGCTGCAATCGGAGATTTGGATAAAATAATTAACATGGGTGTTAATATTCCCGGAACCTCGCCCCAAGAAGCAGCGCTGGGTTTCACTTGGGCCGGTACATCTTGAAGAGCGCCCCCAGTTCAAAGTAGTCCGCTGGCCCACCGCCTCGCAACACGGGGCGTGCGGCAGCCGTGTCATAGATCCCGTTGACCAGGTACTGCTTGGCGATGTGGACGGCCACCACTTCGCCAAAGGTCATCCAGCTGTCGACGGCCTCGCCTTTGTGGGTTTTGAACTGCTGCACGCTGATTACTTTGCATTCAAAAGCGACCGGGCTCTGGGCCACCCGTGGCGGGGCCACCACGCGCGAGGGCGCGGGCGTGAGCCCGGCCAGCTCGAACTCATTCACCTCGGGTGGCACAGCAGCGCAGGTTTGGTTCATCTGTTCGGCCAGCTCGCGGGTGACCAGATTCCATACGAATTCGCCAGTTTCTTGGACATTACGCACCGAGTCTTTGTACCCCACACTGCTGAAACCGATGATGGGCGGCACGTAGTTGAAGCCATTGAAAAAACTATAAGGCGCCAGATTCAGTTGCCCCGCCTTGCTGCAAGTGGAGATCCAGCCAATCGGGCGCGGCCCCATGATGGCGTTGAAGGGGTCGTGCGGCAGCCCGTGGCCTTCAGCGGGAATGTAGCTGTGCAAATCCATATGGATGTCGTTGAGGGGGTGGGAATTCGGGGTCATCCGTTTATTGTCCTGCTTTCAAATGGAAGTGTTTTAGCGTCATATCAGTGAAATCCCTCGACAATGATCGAAAAAAGTACCTGCGACAGCCCGCAAAGTATCGAATTGCACTCAATTTGGTTCTATCGTACCGGGGGCGGCGTCAAACCATTCTCAACCCTAGCGTTTTCAGGAGACACGTGATGAAGTTAACAGCAACATGGAAAGCGACTTTGGCATTGACCGGCGTTATCGCTCTGGGTGGCGCCCAGGCTACCACTGAACTCGTGATCGCCACCGTGAACAACGGCCACATGATCGAGATGCAAAGGCAGACGAAAGTATTTGAAGCGGCCAACCCTGACATCAAGGTCAAGTGGGTCACGTTGGAAGAAAGTGTGCTGCGCCAACGCGTCACCTCCGACATCGCCACTAAAGGCGGCCAGTTTGACATCACGACCATCGGCATGTACGAGACACCCATCTGGGGCAAAAAGGGCTGGTTCTTGGAGCTGAAACCCGACGCCAAGTACGACGCCGCGGACATCCTGCCGGCCATGAAAAACGGCTTGTCGGTCGACGGAAAAATGTACGCAGCGCCCTTCTACGGCGAAAGCTCGATGCTGATGTACCGCAGGGATTTGGCCGAGAAAGCCGGCGTGAAGATCGCCGACAAACCCACTTGGGCAGACATCAAGGATTTCGCTGCCAAAGTGCATGACCCCAAAGGCGGCGTCTACGGCATTTGCCTGCGCGGTAAACCCGGCTGGGGCGACAACATGGCCCTGATCACCACGTTGGTGAACACCCACGGTGGCCAGTGGTTCGACATGAAGTGGAAGCCACAACTCGAATCCAAGCCCTGGAAAGAGGCGATCAATTTTTACGTGGACTTGCTCAAGTCCTACGGACCACCGGGCTCGGCCAACCTCAGTTTTAACGAAATTCTGGCGCTGACCAATGCGGGCAAGTGCGCGATGTGGCTTGACGCGACGATTGCGGCAAGTTTTGTGTCGGATCCGACGCAATCCAAAGTCGCTGCCAAGATGGCCTTTGCA
This sequence comes from Rhodoferax sp., assembly GCA_031418395.1. Lineage (GTDB taxonomy): Bacteria > Pseudomonadota > Gammaproteobacteria > Burkholderiales > Burkholderiaceae_C > JANYCG01. The sequence goes on from JANOXL010000196.1 coordinate 5,934, forward strand.
CAGGCCCCGACTGCGGTGACACCCAAAGGCGCCAACTGGCTGTGGGCCTGGGCGCTGGCTATTCCAGCCGGTACCAAAAACGCCGATGCCGCGCAGAAATTTATCAACTGGGCGACGAGCAAAGAATACATTGCGCTGATCGGCAAAACCAATGGTTGGGCCTACGTGCCCACCGGCACCCGCAAGAGCACCTACGCGAACCCCGAGTTCCTGAAGGCCGCTCGTTTTGCATCCGCCGAAAAAGCCGCCATCGATTCGGCCAACCCCAACGACAGCACTTTGCCCAAGTCACCCTATGTCGGCGTGCAGTTCGCGGCGATTCCTGAGTTCCAGGCGATTGGTATTGCCGTGGGTCAGCAGATATCGGCGGCCTTGTCGGGCAAGACGACGGTGGACCAGGCACTCAGAGCCAGTCAGCAGGCGGCTGAGCGTGAAATGAAAAAAGGCAATTACTACAAATAGTCGTTCATTTGGCGACTAGCGTGGGCACATTTTGCGCATCCGGCGCGCACCGTACTGGCTTACGCTTCCGTTCCGCAACGCAAACTGAGCGCATCGCCGAAGCCGCCTGAACGATGATTTGGCGCAGTGAGGTGCAATTTGTTAACGAGAGTGTTAACAAAAAAATGATTCAATTCAGCAGACTTTTCGCCACCGCCTCAGCCACTTTGATGCCATCTACGCCCGCGGACAAAATGCCACCGGCGTAACCCGCGCCTTCGCCGGCCGGGTACAGGCCCGCCACATTCAGACTCTGAAAATCCTCTGCCCGCGTGATGCGCAACGGTGCCGAGGTGCGTGTCTCCACGCCGGTGAGCACCGCATCGTGCATGTCAAACCCTTTGATCTTCATGCCAAAAGCAGGCAGGGCTTCGCGGATCGCCGCAATCGCGTAATCGGGTAGCGCGGTGGTGAGGCTGCCAAGTTTCACGCCCGGTTTGTAGGAGGGTAAAACGCTGCCGAATTGACTGGAGGGAAGGTTCTTGATGAAGTCGCCTACCAACTGCCCGGGCGCTTCGTAGGTGCCGCCGCCCAACTGAAACGCGTTGGACTCCAGGCTGCGTTGCAACACGATGCCTGCCAGCGGGTGATATTTGTCACCAGGGCGCTTTTGGGGATCGACCGAAGTAGCCCATGCCCCTGCGGTTGTATCTGCCGAGGCGCCGCCAAAGGCGGTCTCAAAGGACGTGGCGTCGACAGGGTAGTCCGCCGGGTCAATGCCCACCACAATGCCCGCGTTGGCGTTGCGTTCGTTGCGGGAATACTGGCTCATGCCGTTGGTCACCACACGGCCCGGCTCGGACGTCGCGGCCACCACGGTGCCACCGGGGCACATGCAAAAACTGTACACCGAGCGGCCTTTGGCGATGCCAGAGTCCACATGATGAACCAGTTTGTATTCCGCCGCACCCAGGAGCGGATGCCCGGCGTGGCGGCCCCAACGCGCCCGGTCAATCAGGCCCTGCGGATGTTCGATGCGAAAGCCAATGGAGAACGGTTTGGCTTCCACAAACACGCCTTGAGGTACAACATCGCAAAGCTGTCGCGCGCGCTGTGGCCCAGCGCCATCACCACGTGATCGCAACGCAATTCGTGGATCACGTTGCTGGTGACATCCAGCACGGTGAGCCCACGCACCTGCCGGATTCTCGGGCTTGCGGACGAAGCGGCATCCTCCAGCAGAACATCGACCACCCGCTGTCCAAAACGGATCTCGCCGCCCAACGCAATGATCTGCGCGCGCATGTTCTCCACTACCTTGACGAGTTTGAAAGTGCCGATGTGCGGGTGTGATTCGATCAGAATGTCTTCGGGTGCCCCCGCCTTTACAAACTCCTGCATCACCTTGCGCCCGAGGTACCGGGGGTCTTTGATCTGACTCCACAGTTTGCCGTCTGAAAACGTACCCGCGCCGCCTTCGCCGAACTGCACGTTGCTCTCGGGATTGAGCAGGTTTTTTCGCCACAGGCCCCAGGTGTCCTGCGTGCGCTCGCGCACCTGTTTGCCGCGCTCCAGCACGATGGGATTGAAGCCTCTTTGCGCCAGCATCAGCGCGGCGAAGATGCCACAGGGGCCGAAGCCCACGACCACCGGTCGTGCCCTGGTTTGCGCAGGACTTTTGCCATTTTCGACAGGGCCTGACGCGTCCGCTCCGGGGTAGGGTGGTAGATGGCCTGGTGCTGTTGGTGCGAAGCGATAGGCCATATCGGGCGCTGGCCCGATGTGTGGTTTGCCTTCCAGCTTGTGCAGCAAAGCCACTTCAAGTTCTGTTGAAGTCAGCGTTACGTCGACGATGTAGACGACCAGCAAAGCCGCCTTGCGTGCGTCATAGCTACGCTTGAAAATGTGCCATTCGACTACGGCGGCGGCGTCAAGTCCCAAAGCCTGGTGGACTAGCGCGGCGAGGTCGTTGTGAGAATGGTCAAGCGGCAGCTTGAGCTCGGTCAGTCGAATCATGGGTCAGCGTCCGTATCCTTGTGGCCTGGGGTTATCAAGCAGAAGCGCTGAATTTTACGGCGCTGCTCATGCACAATGGCCCATCACGTCATGGCGGAATAATCGCAACATGCACATTCTGATTCTTGGTAGCGGCGTTATTGGCACCACCTGCGCTTACTACTTGGCGCGTGCGGGTCATCAGGTGACCGTGGTAGACCGGCAAGCGGGCCCCGCCCTGGAAACCAGCTACGCCAACGCCGGAGAGGTGTCTCCGGGTTACTCGGCGCCCTGGGCAGGCCCGGGGATTCCGCTCAAAGCCATCAAGTGGATGCTGATGCAGCACAGCCCGCTGGTGATCTGGCCGATGCTTGACCTGGCCATGTGGCGCTGGGGCGCGATGATGCTGCGCAACTGCACCGAAGCGCGTTACCGCACCAACAAAGGCCGTATGGTGCGCCTGGCCGAATACAGCCGCGACTGCCTGGTGGCGCTGCGCAAAGAGACGGGTATTCAATACGACGAACGGGCGCAGGGAACGCTGCAGTTGTTTCGCACGCAAAAGCAGCTGGACGGCATTGGCAAAGACGTTGACATCCTCAAGGCCTACGGCGTGCCATTTGAGGTGCTTGACCGCGAGGCTTACTGTCGCGTAGAGCCGGCGTTGGCGCTGGTGAAAGAGAAATTCGTGGGCGCACTTCGGCTACCAGGTGATGAGACGGGCGACTGTTTCAAGTTCACGCAAAAGATGGCCAGCATGGCGGCAGCGCTGGGCGCCACGTTTCGTTTTGGCACGGTGATAGAAGGCATTGAGGCTGCCGCAGGCAAGATCAGCGGCGTGCGCACTGGGGTGGGCACGCTGACCGCCGATGCCTATCTGGTGGCGCTGGGTAGTTATTCGCCGCAACTGGTCAAACCGTTGGGTATCGATCTGCCGGTGTACCCGGTCAAGGGTTATTCCATTACCGTGCCCATCGTCGATGCAAAGTTTGCACCGGAATCCACCATCATGGATGAAACCCATAAGGTGGCCGTCACCCGCCTGGGCGACCGTATCCGGGTGGGTGGCACGGCCGAGCTGGCGGGCTTCAGGCTGAATCTGCGTGAGTCGCGCAGGGCGACCCTGAACCACGTGGTCAACGATTTGTTTCCCAAAGGAGGCGACATCAGCAAAGCTGAGTTCTGGTGCGGCCTGCGTCCCATGACGCCCGACGGCACGCCGATATTGGGTGCCACACCGATCCCCAGGCTCTACCTAGCGACCGGTCACGGCACGTTGGGCTGGACTATGGCGGCGGGCACGGGCCGCGTCATGGCAGATCTGATCTCTGGGCGCGCACCCGACATCAGTCTGGACGGGCTGAGTGTGCAGCGCTACCAGCCAGGCCGGTTTGACGGTTAAATCTGACTGGCCCATCTGGTCTATCTGGCAGATCGGTTTGCGCCGCGCAACGGCGTAGGCCCGAACAAGTGGGGAATGTCACGTGCCAGGGCGGGCGGTGGCGGCTAATTCCTGCGGGCTCAAGCGGGCAAAAATCCTTCAATCGACAGGTAACGCTCTCCCGTGTCGTAGTTGAAGCCGAGCACCGTAGCGCCAGCCGGCAAATCCGGTAGTTTTTGCGTAATCGCGGCCAAAGTGGCACCGCTGGAGATGCCCACCAAAATGCCTTCTTCGCGAGCGCAACGGCGCGCCATCTCGCGCGCGGCTTCGGCTTCGACCTGGATGACACCGTCCAGCAGCGCTGTGTGTAAATTGGTCGGGACGAAGCCGGCACCAATGCCCTGGATCGGGTGGGGTGAGGGCGCGCCGCCCGAGATGACGGGCGAGGCGCTGGGCTCTACCGCAAATACCTTGAGCTTGGGCCATTTGGCTTTCAGAACCGTGGCGCAACCGGTGAGATGCCCGCCAGTGCCGACACCGGTGATCAGTGCGTCAACGCCTTCAGGAAAGTCGGCCAGAATCTCCTGCGCGGTGGTGCGCATGTGTACGTCGATGTTGGCCGGGTTGTCAAATTGCTGCGGCATCCACGCGTCGGGCGTGGCCGCGACCAGTTCCATGGCGCGCGCGATGCAGCCTTTCATGCCCTTGTCGCGCGGCGTCAAGTCGAAAGAGGCGCCGTAGGCCAGCATCAAGCGGCGCCGCTCGATGGACATGCTGTCGGGCATCACCAGAATCAGTTTGTAGCCCTTGACGGCTGCGACCATGGCCAGACCAATGCCGGTGTTGCCTGACGTGGGCTCGATGATGGTGCCGCCGGGTTTAAGCGCGCCAGATTTCTCCGCCGCCTCGACCATCGACAGCGCAATGCGGTCTTTGATTGAGCCGCCGGGGTTGCTACGTTCGGACTTGATATACACGTTCGCGCCGGCGCCAAACAGGCGGTTGATACGCACGTGCGGCGTGTTGCCGATGGTCTGCAAGATGTTGTCGGCTTTCATGGGTTTCCTTTTCTAAATCGACGTTGTAGGGCGTTGCGCCTCCTGGCCGTGCTGGAGCACTGTCTGCGTCAGCGCGCCTACTACAGCGCCGATTTAGAAAAGGAAACGGGCAACGAAGTGGAACACATTCTGCCGCAAGCGATAATCTGCGCCGTGAAGCCCGCCAGACTGCCGCTGGTGCAATCTGGGAAACCAGGCACTGGAGGAACGTCCGGACTGCATAGGGCAGCGTAGCAGCTAACGGCTGTCCACTGAAAACCCGCAAGGGCATAAGGTGAGGATCAGAGCAACAGAGACGAGTCGATTCCAGGGGCAACTCGGGAGTCGGGTGAAACGGGCAATCTCTACGCGCAGCAATACCAAGTAGGCCAGCGTTGATGGGGCCCCCAGAGCTGGCGGGTAGGTAGCACCGAGCCATTGGGTGACCAATGGCCCAGATTAATGGCAGTCACTTCTGCGCGTCCGCAAGGGCAAGCAGTTGCACAGAATCCGGCTTATCGGTGGGCTTCACACTTTTTTGACCACGCAGTACACGTAATGACAAGCATGGGGGTGAATTTTTCGCTTGGCCGCCCCGAGAAAAATTAGCCCCCTTGGGGGGCAGCGCAGTACACACAGTGACAAGCGTGGGGGTCATATTCTCAAAACCGTTCCTGCCCCAGCAAGTACCGCCACTGCCCCTGCGGCACAGGCCCCAAACCCACCCTGCCGATGCGGATGCGTCGAATGC
>JANOXL010000197.1:0-2453 GCA_031418395.1 Rhodoferax sp.
GCTCAACCCGCCCGAGTGGACACATCAGGTGCCAGAAGTGATTCCGCTGGGCATGGACAAAAGCCCCTACCCCGACCGCATCGAGCCAAAACCTGGCATCAATGACGCGGATTTGAAAGCGCTACAAAAACGCACACTCACCAACCTCTACAACCTGCGCCCGCAGTGGCTGGCCCACGCCCACGAGCAGCTTGACTTGGCCGTCGCCGCCGCCTACGGCTGGCCCGACTACAGCGCCGCCATGCCCGACGACGAAATCCTCAAGCGCCTGCTGGCGTTGAATCTGGCGCGGGCGGCTCAGAAAACGTAAACAGCATGAGGAGGCTGGATGTGCTATCTTTCAAGGCGACGTCTTGATGTATGAAATTTGAATGGGATCCCCCGAAAAACGACACAAACACCCACAAACACGGCGTGGCTTTTGATGAGGCGAGCACGGTGTTTGGAGATTTTTTGTCTGTCACTGGCCGAGACTTGGCGCATTCGGAGGAGGAAAATCGCTATTTGACATTGGGTTTGTCCAGCCAGGGCCGCGTTCTCGCCGTCTGCCACACCGACCGGGGCGACGCCATCCGCATCCACAGCGCGCGTCCAGCGACTCGCAAGGAGAAACGAATTTATGAAGAAAGTTAAAACTGACGCTGAAGAAATGCGCGGGGAATACCGCCGCGAAGACTTGGGGCCGCTGGTTCGCGGCAAATACGCGGTGGCCTATGCAAAGGCCACCAACGTGGTCGTGATTGACCCTGGTTTGACAAAGTCGTTTCCCAATAGCGAAGCCGTCAACGAGGCGCTTCGCGGCTTTTTGGCGGTGGCGTCTTTGACCACAAGCATTACCGGGCGCTCTGGCAGAGCCACTCGCAAACGCGTGGCAGCCTGATTTCGCAAGCCCATTTTGGTCAAAAGGCATCTCGTGCCATGCCAAAATCGGCATGAATGAGTAGCGAAGAAATCAGCATTGAAACCGGCAGCACCAATGTGTATGCCGACCTGAGCTACGCCGACGCTGCTGAAATGCAGCGCAAGTCGCAGCTCGCGGCCGAAATCGCCCGGGCCATCAAAGCCAAACGCCTGACACAGGATGCCGCGTCCGAACTGCTGGGGATTGATCAGTCCAAAATTTCTCGCATCACCCGTGGCCAGTTCAGGGGCGTGAATGAAAGCAAACTGATGGAACTTGTCGCCAAACTGGGGCATGACGTGACGATTCTGGTGGGACCCAGCAAGAAAAAATCCGGCAAAGTGGAACTGGCTTTTGCCTGAGGCACGACGATGGACATCAAAGGCCACAAAGCCGACATCAGGTTTGACACGGCAACCCATTTGTTTCGCGGGGAATTTGTCGGCTTGAATGGTGGCGTGGATTTTTACGCGGCCGACCTGAAGTCCTTGCAAAAGGAAGGCGCGTTGTCGCTCAAGGTGCTATTGGATATGTGCAGTGAAGACGGTGTCGCACCAGCGGATTTGCCGTAAATTGCAGAATCTTTTTTGCTATTATTTATATAGCATATATCGCATATTCCACGAGACCTAGGTACCAAAAAAGCTTAAAATTTGGCAAAATCAGCCTAAAATCCCAATTTGTTAACACCCATGTTAATTTTTCTCAAAAAATGCCCCTGATCATCTTCGCCCACGCCAACAGCTTCCCGGCCAGCACATACCGCGTGATGTTCAAAAGCCTGCGTGCGCGGGGGTTTACCGTGAAGGCGCTGGAGAAGGTGGGGCACGACGCGGCTTACCCGGTCACCAACAACTGGCCGCATCTGGCCAAACAGGTGGCCGATTTCGCGGCGGCCGAGATTGAAAAAGCGGGCGAAGCGGCGTTTCTGGTGGGCCATTCCCTGGGCGGGTTTTTGAGCGTCATGGCTGCCGCCCGCCACCCGGACCTGGGTGGCCACGGCGTCAAAGGCGTCCTGCTGCTGGATTCGCCACTGGTCGGTGGCTGGATGGCGCGCGCCTTGCAGATGGGCAAACTCACGCCGATGATGCAAAAGATGTCGCCCGCTGCGGTGAGCAAAACGCGGCGTAACAGCTGGCCCTCGCGCGAGGCGGCGCTGGCGCTGTTTCAGTCCAAAAAAGCCTTTGCCCGCTGGGAGCCGAGGGTGCTGCAAGACTACATCGCCTACGGCATGCAAATCGACCCCGACAGCGGCAAATGTGTGCTGGCCTTTAGCCGCGAAGTCGAAACCGCGATTTACAACACCCTGCCCGACAACCTGGAGCGCCTTTTGAAGCGCCACCCACTTCAATGCCCGGTGGCGTTTATCGGCGGGCGTTATTCACATGAAATGAAACAGGTGGGCATGGCGCTCACCGAGAAACTGGTGCACGGACGCATCACGATGCTCGAGGGCGGCCATTTGTTTCCGATGGAGCACCCGCTGGCGGCGGCCAGCGCGATCCAGCATTCGATCCTTGACATGGCCAAACAACTTTGACCAGGTATTTTG
>JANOXL010000198.1:0-2859 GCA_031418395.1 Rhodoferax sp.
GAAAAGGCGCTGGTAATCGGTGAATTCAAACCCACCGTGATCATGGTGGTGGGCGTGAACGGTGCCGGCAAAACCACGTCGATCGGCAAATTGACCAAACATCTGGCGGACCAGGGCGCCAGTGTTTTACTGGCCGCTGCCGACACGTTTCGCGCCGCCGCGCGTGAGCAACTCACCGTTTGGGCCGATCGCAACACGGTAGAGATCATCAGCCAGGAGGGCGGCGACCCGGCTGCCGTGAGTTTCGACGCGGTAAGCGCCGGCAAGGCACGCGGCAAAGACGTGGTGCTGGTCGATACCGCTGGCCGCCTGCCATCTCAACTGCACCTGATGGAAGAACTGAAAAAAATCAAACGCGTGGTGCAGAAGGCGGATTCTTCCGCCCCACACGAAGTCCTGCTCGTCATCGACGGCAACACCGGTCAAAACGCGCTGATGCAAGTCAAAGCCTTTGACGCGGCGCTCACGTTGACAGGATTAATTGTCACCAAACTTGACGGCACCGCCAAGGGTGGCATGTTGGCGGCGATTGCCCGCGAGCGGCCCGTGCCGGTGTATTTCATTGGTGTGGGCGAAAAACTCGACGAGTTGGAGACTTTCAACGCGCGGGAGTTTGCGCAGGCGTTGCTGGCTTGAGCCGGATGAAGCGCAATTGAGCAGCTTTTAGCCCTGCCCGAACTGTCATAGGCTGGTTCACGCCGTGCAATATCTGTGCTTAGCCCAATTGGCTGTAAGACTTGAACTAAATCCCCGACCAACGGGTCATATCCAGGGGGACGTCATCCTGGATCCGTCTCGCTTTCCTCCTTCACTTGAAATACCTTAAATATTCCATGCATCGCAGACAAGCCCTCACCCTTCTTTCTATCGGCGCAGCCAGCGCCACCACACCCCTTTTCGCCCAAACCGGCACACCCTGGACCACCATCGAATCCAAAGCCCGTGGGCAAACGGTTTATTTCAACGCCTGGGCGGGCAGTGAACGCATCAACGCGTATTTGCAGTGGGCCGGGGCGCAGGTGTTGCAGCGTTATGGCGTCAAGGTGGAGCATGTGAAAGTGACCGATACCGTTGACGTCGTCAAACGCGTGCGCGGCGAGAAGTCCGCTGGCAAACTGGCTGACGGCACGGTCGACATGGTCTGGATCAACGGCGAAAACTTTTTGGCCATGAAACGCGAAGGCCTGCTGTTTGGTCCCTTCGCGGAGAGTCTGCCGAGTTTCCAATACGTCGATGTCGTGGGAAAACCGACCACACGGATCGATTTTTCGGAGCCAGTCGAAGGCCTCGAAGCACCTTGGGGCATGGAGCAGTTGACCTTTTATGTCGATAGCAAACGCGTGGCCTCACCGCCTAAAAACATCGCCCAGTTGCTCGAATTCGCCCGCGCCAACCCGGGTCGCGTCACTTACCCGCGCCCGCCGAATTTTCACGGCACGACCTTTGTCAAGCAACTCCTGGTCGACCTCACCACCGACCGCAGCACCCTCTACAAACCCGTCACACCCGAGGCGCTGCTCAAAGCCACTGTGCCCCTGTGGACGTACCTTGACGCCTTGCACCCGCACCTGTGGCGCAATGGCAAACAATTTGTGCAAAACAATGGCGCCATGCGACAGATGATGAGCGACGGCGAGCTGCTGATGGGTTTTACCTTCAATCCCAACGAAGCCGCCAACGAAATCGCTGCCAAACGCCTGGCCGAGAGCGTCGTGAGTTACCAGTTCACCGGTGGCACCATCGGCAACACGCATTTCATGGCGATCCCGTTTAACGCCAAAGCCAAAGAAGGCGCGCAGGTGCTGGCCAATTTCCTGCTCTCAGCCGAGGCGCAGGCACGCAAGGCCGACATTGCCATGTGGGGCGACCCGACGGTGCTGGCGGTGGACAAACTGCCGGCAGCTGAGCGCCAACGTTTTGCTTCCAAGCCTTTGCCGGGCCAGGTCGCGCAATTTGCACCCACTTTGCCCGAGCCACATGGCAGTTGGGTCGATGCGCTGGAGAAGGAATGGCTGAAGCGTTACGGGCAGGGCTGATTATTTGGCGACACACGAGCCGGCAAAAATTACCCTGCCGGTCGAATCCACCAGGCTCGCCTCGGCAGAAACGCGGTCAATTCGCCAGCGCGCGCTGCCGCTGCCAAAACTGATCTCGCTGTCGCTCACCTTGCCGCTGGTCAGCCACTGGTCGTTCACAGAAACAATTTTTTCCGAGTCGCTGAAACGCACCATCACGTCTTCCCGGGTGACAAATACGCCATCGGGCTGCAAGTCACATAAAGCGGCGCGCAGATCACGCGGGCCAACACTGTTCAGCACGTCTTTGGCCAACAGCGCCGCTTGCGCGGGCCGCTGCGACGCGGCGCAAACAAACTCCGCCAGCGCACGGCTGCCGTCCAACATGCTGGTTTTGGCAAACTTCTCTTTCGCCATGGAAACTGCCGCCTGGGCTGCCTGAACCCGAGCGCGGGCAGAAGCACCCTCGGAGGTCAAATCCAGTGGCGACGCGGCGGTGGCCAGCGTAGCGACTTGCATCTGGCCCTGGCAGTTGGCGACGAAATGGCTGTAGCTCAGCGGCGGGCTGGGCTTTTGGGCGTTGACCCGCACGAGGATGCCGGAGATGTGATGGCGGTCCACCACGGCTAGAGAAATTGGGTCCACGCCATACAACACATCGTCGATGCGTTGCAGCAGCAGCGGCCCCTTGCTGACCATGTTTGCGGCGCCTGGCGTGCCAGGGCTGGACGATGGCGGCCGATAGATTTGACCCAGGGGCTGACCCAAAGGCTGCCCCAAGGGTCGAAGGGTCGGGGCGTTTTGCGCCCAGGTGTTCAAGGCCGTGTTGCCCAGCAATACCGCG
>JANOXL010000199.1:0-19064 GCA_031418395.1 Rhodoferax sp.
GGCGACGGCAGCGAAGGCGGCCAGGATCAGGGTAGCGAGGGTCTTGGTCATGTGTGTCTCTCTCGAGAGTGAAACGGGGTGGTTCGGATTGCAGGCGTCTCGACCGCAGCACTCTGAAGGTGCGTCGCAACGGTCGGCCTGCCGGAATCGCCACCCCATCACGATTCCAACCGCAGCCGACATGGCGCACAACGGGTGCCGGCGGCGGGCGGTTGACAAGGCCGTTGCCGATGACAGGTTCATCCGACCTGGGACAAACCCCGTACATTGCGCGGTGGTGCGGCGACAGCGGGTGGTGATTTCTTGAGGTTCAGTGGGTGTCTTGCGCGCCCGGCGCTGGTCGCCGTGTGCTGTGGCGCGATCGGTTGCGCCGTCTTTCCAGCCCGTGCCGCGCCTTTCGTGCCGACCTCCGATGGCGAGCATTTTGCCGCTGGTGATGTGATCGTGATTCTGGAAGCCATGAAGATGGAGCATGAGGTGCGGGCCAGTGCGTCGGGCCGCGTGACGGCCCATCAATTCAAAGTAGGTGATCTGGTGGACGAAGGCGAGTTGCTCCTGCTTTCGGAGCATTTTCCGCCTGTTACCAAAGACCCGAAGACCGATGGTGCTTCCATACTCATTACAAACCACAACCCGGCCACTACCGCAACACCACGCGCTGGCCTGCGCCCCGATCTCCAGCGCGTGGTGGATCGCCACGCCTTCACACTGGATCATCAACGCCCACAAGCGGTAGCCAAGCGCCATGCCACAGGCCTGCGCACGGCCCGCGAAAACATTGCCGACTTGTGTGATGAAGCGGTTGACCCGGGCAACTTCATCGAATATGGCGCGCTGGCCATCGCCGCGCAAACCCGCAGGCGCACACTGGACGACTTGATCACCAACACCCCCGGCGATGGCATGGTGACCGGCATCGGCAGCGTGAATGTGGCGCAGTTTGGTGCCGAGAAATCCCGCTGTGTCGTGATGGCCTATGACTTCACCGTGTTGGCCGGCACTCAAGGCATGCGCAACCACCAAAAGACCGACCGTTTGCTGGAATTGGCCTTGCAGCAAAAACTTCCCGTCGTGTTATTTGCCGAAGGCGGCGGCGGTCGGCCGGGTGACGTGGACTCTGCCAAAGTGGCCGGGCTGAATGTAGCTACCTTTGCCAGTTTTGCCAAACTCAATGGCGCCGTGCCAGTCGTCGGCATCGTGGCGGGGCGCTGCTTTGCCGGCAATGCGGCGCTCTTGGGCTGCGCGGACGTCATCATCGCGACACGTGCCAGCAACATCGGCATGGGCGGCCCGGCGATGGTGGAAGGCGGTGGCTTGGGCGTTTACCGCCCGGAGCAAATTGGCCCCAGTAAGGTGCAACATGCCAACGGTGTAATCGACTTGCTGGTGGACGATGAAGTGGCTGCGGTTGCAGCAGCCAAACATTACCTGTCGTTTTTTCAAGGCTCGGTAGCGCAGGTGAAAGGCGCAGATCCACTGGTGCTGCGCCAACTGGTGCCCGAAAACCGTTTGCGGGTCTATGACACTCGCGGCGCACTGGCGGGTGTGGTGGATGCAGGCAGCCTGCTGGAATTGCGAAGCGGTTTTGGCAAAGGTATCCACATCGCGCTGGGGCGCATTGGGGGGCGCGCCGTGGGTTTGATGGCCAATAACCCGCTGCATCTGGGCGGCGCTATTGACGCCGACGCGGCCGACAAAGCCAGCCGCTTCATGCAGCTGTGCAACGCCCACGGGTTGCCGATCGTCAGTTTTGTGGATACACCCGGCTTCATGGTGGGACCGGAAATTGAAGAGGTGGCCCAGGTGCGCCACGTGAGCCGCATGTTCATTGCCGCCGCACATTTGCGGGTGCCCTTGCTGGCCGTGGTGTTGCGCAAAGGTTACGGCCTGGGCGCGATGGCCATGACGGCGGGCGGTTTCGCCGCCTCGGTATTCACACTTGCCTGGCCCACCGGTGAATTCGGCGGCATGGGCCTGGAAGGCGCGGTGAAACTGGGCTACCGTAAAGAGCTGGAGGCCCTGCCTGCCGGGCCAGAACGCGAGGCCTTGTATGACAAGTTGGTGGCTGAGCAATACGAAAAGGGTGGCGCGATCAACATGGCGGCCCACTTGGAAATCGACGCCGTGATTGACCCCGCCCACACCCGCGAGTGGCTTTTGCGCGGCCTGGCGTCGTCAAAAATTGCGCCTCCCAACGGTCGCTTGGCAGTCGATGCGTGGTAAAACACGGATTATCTTTGTCAAATTCCTGTAGCAGTCCAGTCGCATCCCAGCGCGGCGCAACACCCAACGCCATGTGGAGCCCCAAATGATCGTCAAACATTTCAGCAAAATTCTTTACGTCTGCGGCGCCATCACGATGTTGCCGATTTTTATGTTTTTCCTGCCCTGGGCGACCCTGAGTTTTCTTGGTCTGGACGTTGGCCTCAACGCCGGCGTTCCATTTGCCAAACATTGGGGCTTGATGGCCTTTTGTTTTGGCGCGTTGTTGGTCTACGCCGCCAGCCATGTTGAGGTGCGTCGCCCCATCGTGGCCGCTGCGGCTGTTGAAAAACTCGGCCTGTGTGTGATCGTCGCCATGGGCTGGAACGACGTTCCGCTGGAGGCGTTTCGCCCCACGCTGTTTGTCGATGGCATCATGGTGATTTTGTTTGGACTCTATTTGCTCAGCGGTGGCGACGAAAGCCGCATCCGTAGTTTTCGCGATTCGCGCTGAAAGCCCCCTTGTTTTGGGCGGCATCACGGGGAAAACCGCCCCATGCTAAGCTTCGATCCCCTCAGACCTAACTTAACCTCACGGCGCCTCTCGCGTCCTTGTCAGGAGTCCCACCATGCCCGGCCTATTGCCCCACGTTGATCCCGACGGATTGCTTGAATTTTCGGTGGTCTACACCGATCGCGCCTTGAACCACATGTCCAAAAGCTTCCAGAGCGTGATGCGCGACATCTCAGGCATGCTCAAAGAGGTTTACCACGCCAGATCCAGCGCCTTGGTGCCCGGCAGCGGTACCTTTGGCATGGAAGCGGTGGCGCGCCAGTTCGCCACCGGCAAGAAAGCGCTGGTCATCCGCAATGGCTGGTTCAGCTACCGCTGGACACAGATTCTCGACATGGGTGCCATCGCCTCAGAGACCACCGTGCTTAAAGCGCGCAAGGTCACACCCGGCAAACAATCGCCGTGGATTCCCGCGCCCATCGCCGAAGTGGTGGCCACCATCCGTGCCAAAAAGCCCGACGTGGTGTTCGCGCCGCACGTGGAAACCGCGTGCGGCATGATCTTGCCTGACGACTATTTGAAAGCCGTGGCAGACGCCGTACATGAAGTCGGCGGCCTTTTCGTGCTCGACTGCATCGCCTCGGGCGCGATGTGGGTGAATATGGAAGCCACGGGCGTGGATGTGTTGATCTCCGCGCCACAAAAAGGCTGGAGCAGCTCCCCCTGCTGCGCCATGGTGGCCTTGAGCGCCCGCGCGCGCACCGCCATCGACAGTACCACGAGCACCAGTTTTGCGTGTGATTTGAAAAAGTGGCTGCAAATCATGGAAGCCTACGAAGGTGGCGGTCACGCTTACCACGCCACCATGCCCACCGACGCACTCACGCGCCTGTGCGCCGTGATGAAAGAGACCAAGGCCTACGGTTTCGAGAAAGTGCGCCAGGAGCAGATTGCCTTGGGCGCTGGCGTGCGCAAGTTGTTTGAAAGCCGTGGCATCCCGAGCGTGGCGGCAGACGGTTTCAAAGCCCCTGGCGTGGTGGTGAGTTACACCGAAGACGCAGAGATTCAGTCGAGCAAGAAGTTTCTGGCCGAAGGTTTGCAAACCGCTGCCGGTGTGCCGCTGCAGTGCGACGAGGGCGCGGATTTCGCAACTTTCCGAATCGGCCTCTTTGGCTTGGAGAAGTGGCATAACGTTGATCGCACGGTGGCGCAATTGGCTGCGGCGTTGGATCGGTTGGGGATCGGGGCCAAGGCCACTGCTAATTCCCCGGAATTGGCGACGGCGAAGTAAGTTCGAGGCGGTTGCAGGCCGACGTGGCACTCAGCTCCGCGGCTGTCCCCCGGGCCTGCGGCCCTCCTCCTTGATGCCGCTGCGCTGAATGCCACGCCGACCTGATCCGGTGAGGCCGTCAGTTGCCCTTCGTTGCCAATCCGAATAGGGGTCGCAGCCAACGAACGCGTCGAACTATTTCAAAACCAGCCAGGCTCATGGCAAAGGTCAAGCCAACCAGCAAACCGCCTTCTAGCATGGGGCTCAACGCCAGCGGCGCGAAGCTGTGCGCCAACAACAAAATCAGCGTCTGGTGCAGGATGTACACCGGGAAGACCGCTTCCGTCAGGTAACGGCGCGCCGGGCCGTCGCGGTTCAGGTAAAGCTGCGCAAACCCGAGCACTGCAACGATGGCGCACCACTGCTGCACGCTGTAGGCCCAGGGGCCAATGTTGCGCATCGGTAGCTGCGCTTCGCGGGCGAGCCACGGCGCTTGGACCAGCACAAGCCACGCGGTCAGCGCCAAAACCAGGGCTATCCAGCGCCATTGCGTCATTTGCCGCCAGACACTCGGCGTCCGCGCCAATGCAACCCCCACAAGGAACATCGCCAGGTACTGGCTGTGGGCAAACCAGTCGCCCCACACCGAATAGTTTTGCGGGAAGCTTTTTCGCAGCAACAGCAGCGTCAGCGCCAGGTAAACCGTGGACCAAAGCAGCAAACCCGGCCCGCGCAAGGTTTTGCCGATCTGCGTGCCCAGCCGCTCTAGTAGGACAGGCCAACGGCGCAGCGCCAGCCAAAGCAGTGAGGTGTACAAAAACAGATAGGGCAAAAACCACAGGTGGTTCCAAGTGGGCAGGATCAGGCACTTGCCCGCTGCATCGCAAAAGCTTTTGTAGCCCGCCAGGTAAAGGCCCATGAAGTCGATGTAGCTGCCGGTGTAATGGTGTTTTTGCATTACTTCCAGCCAGGATTGCGGCGGCACGACGACCATAATGCCGAACAGCAGCGGAATCAGCAGCCGCTTGGCGCGCAGGCGCAGCAACTGGCCACTGGCACCCTCACGCAACAGCATGAACGAAGTAGCCGCACCGGACACTAAAAACAGCAGATCCATGCGCCACGGGTTGGTGAGGCGCATTAGCGGTTCGATGGCCGTACCAGAGTGCGGGCTCTTGATGTGGAAGTCCCAGCTCACGAAATACATGCCCACGTGATACAGCACCAGCAAGCCGAAGGCCAGGATGCGCACCCAGTCCAGGAAAATCAGTCGGTCGGTTTTTGAATTTGAATCAACGCCGAGCATGTCGTTGGCTTTGATTCGACTCACAACCCGCGAAACGCCAGCGGCAACAACAACGAAGCGATCACCACCTGTAGGCCCAACGCCAGGCCCGCGTAGGCACCAGCGCCGGCATCCACCTGCATAGCGCGCGCTGCGCCGATGCCATGCGCGGCGGTTCCCAGCGCAAAGCCACGCGCCATCCAGCCTTCTGGCGTGACCGGGATACCCAGGACCGCAAACAGGTACTTGCCGCTCAATGCGCCCACGAGGCCAGTGAGCACGGCAAACACCGCCGCAAGCGCTGGTATGCCGCCCGTCTTTTCGGCAATGCCCATGGCCACGGGCGCCGTGACCGACTTGGGCGCCAGCGACAACATCACGTCGTGCGGCAATCCCAATCCATAGGCCAATGCCATGGCAGAGGCGGTGGCGGCAGCGCCGCCCACCAGCGCGGCGACCAGCAGGCGACCCCAGCGCTGGCGCAATTCGACGCGCCGCATCCACAGCGGCCACGCCAGCGCGACGACCGCCGGGCCGAGCAGAAAGTGGATAAATTGGGCGCCCGAAAAATAGGTGGGGTAGTCCGTACCCGTTGCCAGCAGTCCTGCCGCAATAGCGACTACCGTCCACAACACCGGGTTGGCCCAAGGCGCTTGCTTGAGCGCCCCATACGCCGCATGGGCCAGCACATAGACGGCAATCGTCGCCGTCAATCCAAACAGCGGTGTTGACGACAGGTACACCCACAGCTGGACAAAATTGGTCATGGAAGCCCCCAGGGCGACGCATCGACGCTGGGCGTCTGGCCTGCCCGCAGCACCAGCGCAGTGACGGCCAAGCCGATCCAGGTGGACAGCACAATCACCGCCAGGATGCGAAAGCCGTATTGCGCCACCAGCGCCAAGTGGGTCATCACACCCACGCCCACCGGCACGAACAAAAGCGAGAGGTGACCCAGCAAAAAATCGGCGCACACGGCCACCGGCTCGCGCACCAGGGGCCAGCGTAGCGCCAACAACAGCAGAACCATGCCCACCACCGGCCCTGGAAAGGGTAAATTCAAAAAACGGGCCAGCGCCTCACCCAGCGATTGCAGCACCAGGAGCCAGGCCAGGCCACGCAATCCCTGCAATGTGTTTACCTCGGTGCGGTGGCCAAACGGCGGCCTAAAAGCGCGGCAAGTCCGGGTGGCTGATCTTGCCACCATGCACCAGCATCTTGCCATATTCAGCGCAGCGGTTCAGCGTGGGAATCACCTTGCCGGGGTTCAATAAACCCAGCGGGTCAAACGCGCGTTTAATGCCAAACATTTGCTCGTTTTCAGCAGCGCTGAATTGCACACACATGCTGTTGAGTTTTTCGATGCCTACGCCGTGTTCACCCGTCACGGTGCCGCCCATTTCGACGCTGGTTTCCAGAATGTCGGCACCGAAAAGTTCCGCACGGTGGAGTTGGTCGGCGTCGTTGGCATCAAACAAAATGAGCGGGTGCAAATTGCCATCGCCGGCATGGAAGACATTGGCGCAGCGCAGCTGGTATTTCTTCTCCATCTCGGCAATCGCCAGCAGGATATCGGCCAGGCGTTTGCGCGGAATAGTGCTGTCCATGCACATGTAGTCAGGGCTGATGCGGCCACTGGCGGGGAAGGCGTTTTTACGGCCACTCCAGAACTTCAGTCGTTCAGCCTCACTCTGGCTCACGGCAATTTTTGTAGCGCCTGCGGTTGTTAATACTTGACTCATCCGGCCAATTTCTTCTTCAACCTCCTCGGGCGTGCCGTCACTTTCACACAAAAGGATTGCAGCGGCTGAGAGGTCGTAACCGGCATGCACGAAGTCTTCAACCGCGGCGGTCATGGGTTTATCCATCATCTCCAGGCCCGCCGGGATGATGCCCGCAGCGATGACCTGCGCCACCGCGTCACCGGCTTTGCGGATGTCGTCAAAACTGGCCATAATGCAGCGCGCAAGCAAGGGCTTGGGCACCAGTTTGACGGTGACTTCAGTGGTGATCGCCAACATGCCCTCGCTGCCTATCACGACCGACAGCATGTCAAACCCCGCTGCGTCCAGCTCGTCGCCGCCAAATTCGATAGGCTCACCCTCCATCGTGAAACCCTTGACTTTCAGCACGTTGTGCAGCGTCATGCCGTATTTGAGGCAATGCACGCCGCCGGAGTTTTCTGCCACGTTGCCGCCGATGGTGCAGGCGATCTGGCTGGACGGGTCAGGCGCGTAATACAAGCCCAGTGGCGCAGCAGCTTCGCTGATGGCCAGGTTACGCACACCACATTGCACGACGGCGGTTCGGCTGAATTTGTCGAGCTTCAGGATTTTGTTGAATTTGGCGAGCGACAGCGTCACCCCCAATTTGTGCGGCATCGCGCCGCCCGACAGGCCGGTGCCCGCCCCGCGTGCGACCACGGGCACTTGAAGCTGATGGCAGACCTGGAGTACCGCTTGCACTTGCGCATCGGTCTCGGGCAAGGCCACCAACAATGGGCGCTGGCGGTAGGCGGTGAGTCCGTCGCATTCGTACGGCGTTGTGTCTTCCTGTTGCCACAAAAGGGCGTGTTTTGGAAGATGGGGCTCCAGCCCCTTTTTGATCGACGCAAGTAGCACGGTTTTTTGAAGCGTTTCTTGTTGTAAAACGGTCAGCGGTGCGTTCATTCAAACCTCATGAAGATGCTGTAGTCGGGCGTTTGTTGGCCGAATTCGGGTGACGTTGAGTGGGCAATACCCTTGACTGTACGCCAGTACAATCCGGCTCGCCCGCCCCTCGATTGTCTCCCTGCTAGCCCCTAGCCGGTCATTTACTCACTGCCCCAAAAGGTCTGCCTTTGTCAGAGCGTCTCCAAGTCCTGCTGCAATACCTGCTGCCCAAACAGGCCCTGACGGCATTCGCCGGTTGGGTGGCGTCCCACCCACGCGGCACGTCGACAACGCGCACCATCAACTGGTTCGTCAAAAAGTACGACGTGAACATGGCCGAGGCGCTGAACCCGGACAATGCGAGTTACGCCACTTTCAACGATTTTTTCACCCGCGCTCTGAAGCCCGGCGCGCGACCGATTGCCGAGGCGGATTTGATCTGCCCAGTGGATGGTGCCATCAGCCAATTTGGTCGCATCGAAGCCGACCAGATTTTCCAGGCCAAGGGCCACCGTTATTCAAACCTCGCCTTGTTGGCCGGCGAAAAGAAGATGGCCGCGCAGTTTCAAGACGGCCATTTCGCCTGCTTGTATTTAAGCCCGCGCGACTACCACCGCATCCACATGCCGTGTGACGGGCGGCTGCTGCGTATGTTGTACGTGCCGGGCGATTTATTCTCAGTCAACCCGGTCACAGCGCGCGGCGTGCCAGGCCTGTTTGCGCGCAACGAGCGCCTGATTTGCGAGTTTCAGAACGACAAAGGCCGCTTTGTCCTGATCTTGGTCGGCGCCACCATCGTCGGCAGCATGGCGACGGTATGGCATGGCCAGGTCAACCCGCCACGGCTGCCCACTGTTTGGCAAAAACAATACCCTGACCCGCAGGTTTTTTTGAAGCAGGGCGACGAGATGGGCCGGTTTTTGCTTGGCTCCACGGTGGTGATGCTTTTCCCGCAGTCGCTTGGCGTTCAATTCAATGCGGCGTGGCAGCCCGGCGGTGCGATTCGCCTGGGTGAGGCCATGGCGGCCTGTTCGCCCTGAGCTGAACCCGTTTGCTTGCGGCATCGCCGATTTGAGGCAAACTAGCGGTGACGCTGGGACACGAAATGCGGGGGACCGGCGGCTCAAACTTACAGGAGATGCACCATGTCTTATGAATACCTGCTCGTCACCGCCCTGGGGCCGATCACCACTATTACCCTGAACCATCCGCAAAAACGCAACGCGCTGGCGTTGCCGATGATCCGCGAATTGCACCAGGCATTTATCGACGTAGGCCGCAGCGAGGCACGCGGCGTGATTCTGGCGGCCAACGGGCCCGTGTTCAGCGCCGGCCATTTATTCACCGATATGGTCGGCGTGACGCTGGCGCAAGCGCGCGAGTTGTTCGACGTCTGCCGCGCCATGATGGATGCGATGCAGGCCATGCCGCAGCCGGTGATCGCCAAAGTCCATGCCTTGGCGACGGCAGGCGGCTGCCAACTGGTGGCCAGTTGTGATCTGGCCGTCGCCTCCGAGTTGGCGTCTTTCGCCATTCCGGGCGGCAAGGCCGGTCAGTTTTGCCACACGCCGCTGGTCGCCGTGGCGCGCAACATGGGACGAAAACGGGCGCTGGAGATGGCGATGACAGGCGACCCGATCAGCGCCAAAACCGCCGAAGCCTGGGGCCTCATCAACCGCTGCGTGCCGCATGAGGAACTTGACGCGGCAACGCTGGACCTGATCCAGCGCGCCTCCCGGGGCGGCATGTTGTCCAAGGCCGTGGGCAAGGCCGCTTTCTACTGCCAGATCGACATGCCGCAGGTGCAGTCGTATGAGTTTGCATCAAGTGTCATGGCCGAGGCAACGATCACGTCGGATGCACAAGAAGGCTTTGCTGCCTTTCTGGAAAAACGCCATCCGACCTTTACCCAGCAGCCGGTGCGGGTTTAACGCGGGGCCGATGTCGCGCCCATGTGCTTCTAACCAGAATCACAATGTATATTGGTAAAAAGAAGGGAGTTCAGATGCCAGCCACCAACGCCAACTCGTCACGCCGAAGCGATGTGACCGCCGTGCATTCCATCAACCGCATCGTCTTCACTGTGCCGGATCTTGCAGACGCCGAAAAGTTTTACGGCGCGTTTGGCAT
Source organism: Rhodoferax sp. (assembly GCA_031418395.1). Taxonomy (GTDB): domain Bacteria; phylum Pseudomonadota; class Gammaproteobacteria; order Burkholderiales; family Burkholderiaceae_C; genus JANYCG01. The sequence goes on from JANOXL010000199.1 coordinate 10,053, forward strand.
GAATCTCAAAAAAAACGGGCAGCAGCTTGACATTTACACCCATGGCCATCCGCACTGCTGGATGAGCGTGATCGCCAATGGCCAGGCGAAGGCTTTGCAATACATCAGTTTCGGCATTTATGCAGAAGACGAAGAAGCGTTCCGCCAGAAAGTCCAGCAACTCGGCATTGGCTGCCTGCCGCCTGCTGTTTTAGATCAAAGTGGCCTTTGGCTCAAATCGCCCGACGGCATCCTCCTTCAGTTGATCGTAGCCCCCAAAGTTTCGCCCAACCAGAAAACACCCAAGACACCCCCAGTGCCGCTGCCGCGCGTCGATGCGTCGGCCCCCATGCGCAGCCAGTCCAGCCCGGTGCGACCACGCTGGCTCTCGCACGCGTTGGTGTTTTGCACCGACATATCGCACATGATCAAGTTTTGTGAAGAGGTCTTGGGCCTGCGCCTGTCCGACAAATCTGGCGACCTGGTCGCCTTCATGCATACACCGCACGGCAGTGATCACCATTTGTTAGCCTTTGTGAAGTCTGAGGCCGCTGGCTTGCACCACACGAGTTGGGACGTGGGTAGCCTCGAAGACGTAGGCGCAGGCAGCGAGCAGATGCGCACTGCCGGTTTCCCTGAGGGCTGGGGCGTGGGCCGCCACGTTTTGGGTTCGAATTATTTCTACTACGCGCGTGACCCCTGGGGCAGTTTTGCCGAGTTCTCTTACGACATCGACTTCGTCTCGCCCGCCAAAGATTGGCAAGCCGGCGATTTCGCGCCCGAGGATTCGTTTTACCTCTGGGGGCCTGCCGTGCCGGAGTACTTTACGGTGAACACGGAAAGCCCGGTAGTTGCTAACACATCGACGGCCTGAAGCAGCTGCGCTTCACCCCACGGAAACAGTGCAGGGGCGGGCGTGACGCTCAGTCGAGCTTGATGCCCAGCTCCACCGCAATCTTGATCCACACCGGCACGTCCCGCTCCCAGTCGCGCCGGGTACCGGCCAGATCTTTGGGTTTGTTGGGAATGGCGAAGGCCTCCCGCAGTTTTGCCGCCCGCTCGGAGTTGGCGCCCTCGACCACAACGCCAGAGAGGATTTTTAGTACTGCCTCGGGTGTACCTGCTGGTGCCATCAGTGGCAGTCCACCTTCAAGCCCCACCAAATTGCCTGCGATACCCTGCTCCACCAGCGTTGGCACATCGGGCAGTTTGGGCGAACGATAGGAGCCGGTAACGCCAATCGCCCGCACGCCCCGGCCGGCCACTGTATTGAAGGCCTGGTAGCTGCCGATGGCGATTTGAAGTTGGCCGCCCACCACATCCACCCACATGGGCGACTCGCCACGGTAATGCACCGAGAGGATCTTGGTGCCCTCAGTGCGATTGGTCTGGTCGGCCACCATGTGCGGGTAAGAGCCTGGCGCGTAGGTGCCCATATTGGTGGGATTGGTTTTCGCGAATTCGATGAACTCTTTCATGGTCCGCGCGGGCACTTTCTCTGCCACGCCCACCACCAACGGTCCCGAGGGGAAATTGGCAATTGGCACCAGGTCTTTGTCCAGGTTGTAGGGCAGTTTGCTGTACAACACACGGTTTTGCCAGACCGTGCCTGAGGTCGTCATAAGCAACGTGTAACCATCGGGTGGCGACTTGGCCACAGCGTCAATGCCAATGACGGCACCCGCGCCAGGTTTGTTGTCCACCACGGCCGGCACCCCAAGTTTGGCCGTAAGTTGCTCGGCGTACAGGCGCGCGTAAGCGTCGGTCAGCCCGCCCGGCGGAAACGCCACCACGATGCGAATTGGCTTGGCCGGCCACTTGCCCCCCGCCCCCGCTTGGGCGATGGCTGCAGGCACAACAGCACTGGCACCCAGCGCCGCCGTGGCCTGCAGGAAGCGACGGCGGGAGCCTGGGGTGGCAATACGGGACAAATCTGACATAGCGGTCTTTCAGGCTGAAAAGTGAGAAATCAGTCTATCAGTGGGCTAGGGTTAGCCGAGGCCGGGGAAACCCGAGCGGCATGCCAACAGCCTGTGTTTGGTTGATTTTGGTTGCTATGTATTTAATAGCTATAAAATGCCAATTCACGAGACCTGAAGCTCACTTTTTCATTAAAACGCCTGATTTCTTCTGAAAATCTATCAAAAATTAACATGCATGTTAACAATAAGAATTTGGGGAATTCGGCCAGTTCGCTTCAGTTTGCTTGAGTTCCGTCGTTCCTGCAACGCCCGCACGGCCCAACGACCACCGTCAGTCCCGATACCCCGGCAGTTCCCGATCCAGCACCCGCATCATGGCGTCAAAAAACAGGCGCTCGCGGTCGCTGCGCGAGTGGCTGTCTTGCGGGTTGGGCGTCTGCACGCGTGCCACCACTTCGTCACTGAGAATGGCCAATTTCTGCCCGCTGGCGGTCGCGGCGGACATGGCGATGAGCTGCATGCGGCACACACGCTCCAGCCGGTAGAGCCGTCGGTAAGCTTGCGCCACCGTGTCGCCGACCACCAGCGCACCATGGTTTTTCATGAAAAGGATGTGTTTTTTACCCAGCACACCGGCCAATCGTTCACCTTCTTCAAGGGAATCGGCCAGGCCGGTGTAGACATCGTCATAAGCGATGTGGCCATGGAAGAACGCTGCGGTTTGGGAGGTCGGGTGCAGGCGGTTGTCTTGCAACATGTTCAGCGCGGTGGCCCAGGTCTGGTGGGTGTGCATCACCACTTGGGTTCCGGTGATGCGGTGAATCGGCGCGTGGATGCATTTGGCCGAAATTTCGACCGGGCCGCTGCCAGAGATCGTCTTGCCCGCTTCGTTGAAGACCATCATGTCGCTGGCTTTTGCCTCTGACCAATGTTTGCCAAAGGGCAGGATCAGGTACTGGTCTTTTTTGCCCGGCACCGTCACGGTGAAGTGGTTGTCAATGCCTTCTTCGAGCTCATGCAGCGCGGCCAGGCGGTGCGCGGCGGCCAGGTGGATTTTGGCTTGGGTGAGCGGGTCAAGGGCGTGCGCGGTGACAAGTGTGTGAACGGACATGGGGTCTCCTGAGGAAGGTGAATTATTTGAAAATCACGGTTTTGTGGCCATTGATCAACACCCGGTGTTCGCTGTGCCATTTCACGGCGCGCGCCAGCACCTGGCTTTCGGTGTCGCGGCCCATGGCCGTCAGGTCTTCCACGGTTTTGTTGTGGTCGGCACGGGCCACGTCTTGCTCGATGATCGGGCCTTCGTCCAGGTCGGCGGTGACGTAATGGGCGGTGGCGCCAATCAGCTTTACGCCCCGGTCATGCGCCTGGTAATACGGCTTGGCGCCCTTGAAGCTGGGCAGAAAAGAATGGTGGATGTTGATGGCGCGGCCGGCCAATTTGCGACACAAATCGTCGCTCAAAATCTGCATATATCGCGCCAGCACCACCAGCTGGGCGCCCTCTGCTTCAATCACCTCGTAGGCGCGTGCCTCGGCCTGCGCCTTGGTGGCAGCGGTGACGGCAATATGGTGGAACGGCACGTTGTAACTGGCCGCGAGCTGGTAAAAATCGCGGTGGTTGGAGATGATGGCGCGGATGTCCAGTGGCAAGAGGCCGCTCTTCCATCGGAACAACAAATCGTTGAGGCAATGGCCATCCTTGCTGACCATCAGCACGGCTTTCATGGGAGTATCGCTCGCGTGGAGCTGACATTGCATCTGAAATGGCGTGGCAAATTCGGCCAATTGGCGGCGCAGTTCGTCAGCCGCCAGTTGCCCGCCAGCAAACTGCACTCGCATGAAAAACAGGCCTGTGGCGCGGTCGTTGTACTGGGCGGCTTCTTCAATGTTGCAATCGCGCTGGGCCAAAAAACCGGAAACGGAATGCACCAGGCCCAGGCGATCGGGGCAAGAAAGAGTCAGAACGTAAGTCATGGTCATAACCAGGCATTGTCTCAAATCGTTAAACTTGCAGACTCGCGGGGGTTGCATAACGGCAACGCGCTCCCGCAACCGTGCTGCACCGCCGCGACAACACTGTTTAATAGCTGACAGGAGACACACATGGCCAAGATCGACTTCAACATGGACAACCACTGGTTGCCCTTCACACCTAACCGGGGTTTCAAAGACAACCCGCGTGTCATCGTCGCCGCTGACGGCATGATGTTCAAAACGCACGACGGCCGGGATGTCATCGACGGCATCAGCAGCCTGTGGTGCGTGGGCGCGGGGCATAACCGAAAGCCGATCAACGAGGCCATCAAGAAACAACTTGATACGCTGGATTACTCCACCGCGTTCCAGGCCACCAACGACGTGGCTTTCAGGGCCGCCGAGATGATCGCGGACATGGCCCCCGGCGACTTGAACAAGGTGTTGTTTTGCAACTCTGGCAGTGAGGCGGCGGACACCTCACTTAAAGTGGCGCTGGCTTACCACCGCGCCCGCGGTGAGGGCCACCGCACGGTGCTGATTGGTCGCGAAAAGGGCTACCACGGCGTGGGGTTTGGCGGTATGAGCGTGGGCGGCATTCCGGGTAACCGCAAGGCTTTCAGTACCAGCCTGCTGCCGCGTGTGGACCACATGCCCTTTATTCATGACAGCGTCAACAACGCCTACATCCACGGTGAGTTGCCCGAATGGAAAGCCGGCTTGGCGCATCCTCTGGACGAGCTGGAAAACCGCATCCTGCCGCTGCATGACCCAAGCAACGTGGCCGCCATCATCGTCGAGCCGGTGGCGGGCAGCCCCGGCTGGTACTTGCCGCCCAAGGGATACCTGCAACGGCTGCGCCAGATTTGCGACAAACACGGCATTTTGCTGATTTTTGACGAAGTGATCACCGGTTTTGGCCGCTTGGGCACCAACTTCGGCGCGGACTACTTCGGCGTTGTGCCCGACATGTTGAACTTTGCCAAAGCAGTGACCAATGGCGTCATCCCGCTCGGTGGTGTGATCTGCCGCCAGCACGTGTTTGACGCCATGATGACCGCCAACGCCAAGAGCCCCGCGCACGCCATCGAACTGGCGCACGGCTACACCTACTCAGGCCACCCGGTCTCGTGCGCGGCGGCAGTGGCCACGCTGAACCTTTTCAAGGAAGAGAACCTCTTCCAGCGATGCGGTGAAATGGGCAAAGTTTTGGGCGACGCCATGCACAGCGCCTTGAAAGGCCTGCCCCATGTGATCGGCATCCGCACACTTGGCTTGGCTGGCGCTGTGGAGTTGAGCGGCATCGACGGCCAGCCCGGCAAACGCGCCTACGACATCTTCCTGGAGTGTTTCCAGCAAGGTGCCATGGTGCGCCCCGCCGGTGAAGTGCTGGTGCTGGCGCCACCCTTTATTGTGGAGAAAACTCACATCGACCAACTGGTGGCCATCCTGGCTGCGGCCATCAAGAAACACGCATGACATCGCGCCCCATGAAACCTTGCCCTCCACCAACCCGAACCATGAGACCAAAGCGCCTGACAACTCGCCGATTCAGCCAACTTTTGGCGCTTGTGCCGGCGCTAGTGCCGGCCCTGGCTTCCACCCTGGTTCTGACGCTTTTCAGCGCCATGGCCTCGGCCCAAGCCTGGCCTGCCAAACCCATCAAATGGATCGTGCCCTACACCCCGGGCGGTATCACCGACAACGCCACACGAATGGTGGTGCAAAAGGTACAGGAACAAACTGGTTGGACGATTTTGGTGGAGAACCGGCCCGGTGCCAATTCGATCCTGGGCGCCGATCTGGCGGCCAAGTCACCGCCCGACGGCTACACGATGCTGACCGTGATCGCCGCGCACGCCGCCAATGCCACTTTGTACGCGGGGCGCATTCCTTATGACCCGGTGAAAAGTTTCGCACCCATTTCGCTGGTTGGCATTGCGCCTTTGATCATGACAGCGGGCAACAACTTTGCGCCCAAAGACGTCAAGGAACTGGTGGCCTTCGCCCGCGCCAACCCCGGCAAGATCTCCTTCGGCTCCTCGGGCGTGGGGGCTGCCGCGCACCTGACGACGGAGCTTTTCAAACAATCCATTGGCGCGGATATGGTGCATGTGCCCTACAAAGGTACAGCGCCGGCCTTGCAGGATTTGATCGGCGGCAGCATCCAGATTCTGGTCGATGTGCCCAGCACTCTCATGCCCCATGTGCGCGGCGGCAAGATCAAGGCGCTGGGTATGTTCTCAGCCAAACGGCTGCCGAGTGCGCCCGAGGTACCGACCCTATCCGAGAGCGGTGGCCCTGCGTTGGAGTCATCGACTTGGGTGCTGTTTCTGGCCCCTGCCGGTGTGCCGCGCGAGATCGTGGCCCGCCTGAACGCGGAAGTCGCCAAAGCCGTCAACTCGCCCGAAATCAAGGGCAAGTTCGAGGCGCTGGGCATCGAGCCGGTCGGCAATTCGCCCGAAGCCGCTGCCCGTTTCCTGGACGACGAAATCGCCAAATGGGCCAAGGTGATCAGCACGGCGGGCGTGAAAGCTGAGTGAGATTGCCTTAGCTCAAAGCGCTTCAGGCCCCACAGGGCCTCAGCGGCCCATGGATTTTCGCATCTCGGCGCAATAATCTTTAGGCGGGATCGTCTGTGTCGGCCACACGGCATCGAAGCCGGGCCGCAGGCCTTCATGCGTGCCCCGGTTGGCATCCGACAGGCGGCCCAGCAAAACCGATTTTGACGTCACACCCGCAGGCCAATGTCGTGGCACGCCCAGCGCGGCATCGACGTGGCCGCTGCCCGCGATGAGCAACACGTAGCGGGGTGAGGCCGCGGGCGCATCGGCCTTTTTCACCTCTTGCACAGCCACCTGAGCGGCCATTGTCGCCATCGCCACATCCCGCGCAATCTGCACCCGTGTCATCGGGCCGATTTGGGTTTCGGGCAACAGGCCGCAGTGGCCTTCGCGGATTAGCTGGTTTTGACGTCGGCGTGCGGCGGCGTCCAGGCGACCATCCAGCGCAGCATCCGCCATCGCGCCGCGCATGTGGGCGCGCGGCAGATTCGCGCCGAACACCGCCACGCCTGCACGCACCGCCGCCATCACCACCGGCTCATAAGCCTGCCACGACCAGGCTTTGTCATCCCATTGCAAGGCGGCTTTGACTTCTGTTGCCGTGGCGGCCCGCTGGTTTGCCTGGGTGGATTGACCTTGCGCCGCCATCTCAATCACCACGGCGGCCAGCTGACCTTTGGCTGCCAGGTCTTGCACGACATCGCGCTGGATACGTTGATGGTCGGGGTTGTCGTGTTGTTCACCCAGCAGAATGATGTGCGTGAGCCCGGTGGCAGCCGGTAAGTTCAGCAAGGATCGCAAACGCTCAGGGACCACGGCAGTGGATGTGCCAGCAGGCGGGCTCTGTGGCAAATCTGCACAGGCAGACAAGGTCAAGACTCCAACGAGGATTCCAACCAGAACGCTATATTTTAAATAGCAATGTGTCCAAGAAATTCGAGACCTAGAGGTCAAAAAATCTCCAAATCGGCTGGCGAAGGGCTATTTTTTGGAATTTGTTAACATGGGTGTTAATTACTAAACGCAACACGCCCGAGCTGCGGCAGTTTAATGCACCACCACCGGGTTTTGTGCCAACTCCGCGTATTGCTCCAGCGTGTCTTCCACTTCTTCCTGCGTGGGCGTTTTGAGCTGCCAGGCACTGATGTGTTGCTGGAAAAGCTCGGCCCAAGAGCCGTCCAAGTACACCTCTTTGCCCGAACGTTTATCGACAATCTCAAACCCGTGGCGTGCCAGCGTGGGCGGCGGCTTGTGCGCCGGGGCGTCGTCATTCAAGCCCGCAGACTCAAGCTCGCCCAGGCCCGAATTGGCCAACATGTGCGTTACCGAATAGGTTTCAGAGTCGTAGAGTGTGTGCATTGATTAAATTTGATAGCAAATTTCAATATTTCAAGGGTAACAGGGTTTTGGCCGCAAGAACTTCAAGGTGCCTCGGTGGCGCGCCACTGTTGGTCAACAAAATCACCATTTCGTTCCGATATTTTGATTCTGACCGGCAAATAGCCCAATTGGGGCGACAACCACAGCTCGGCGGTCTGGTCAAACTCGCGCCGGGCCAAGCGGGTGAGTTTGACGGCGATTTGATCGCCGCCAGGCAAACTCAAGGCTTCTTCGCCGTCCACCACAAACACCCAGGTGTCGGGCGCGCGCGCGCCAATCGTCTCAAACGTGAGTTTCGTGCCCGCCGGGTATTTGCCGGGCGCACCGGCCAGCATGGCGCCCATTTGCACAAACACGCTGAGCTGATCCTGCATGCCGGCCAGGAGCGGCACTTCGGGCGTATTGGCGCTGAAGACCACCTTTTGTTTGTCGCGTTCAAAATGCGCGGCGACCTCGGACGAGCGAAACTTGTCGCTGTAACGCGTAGGCAACAGGCCGTCGCTGCCGACGCGGCCCTTGCTGGTTAAGGTTTTGGCGCCGACCAAAAACAGGCTCCATTGCAGCCGGGCGTCGTATTGGCTGCCGTCGTGTTGCCACAACAATTCGCCATTGATGTCCCAATTTTGCTGGTTGATCTTCGCCACTGTTTTGTACAAAAGACGCACTGAGCCTGGCACGGTGTAGGCGATGGCGACAGGCGCCGGTGGGGGCGGTGGCGCGTCTTGCGCAACCACAGGTAATGGCGGCACGGGTGCAGCGGGTGCAGCCGCTGCGCTGGCGGGCGGCTGAGGTGCAGCAGCCACCACGGTTTCAGGCGCAGAAACTGCTACGTTTTCAGTAGCGGTTTGCGCTGGCTCCAAGGGCCCAGCAATGCCAACTGACTCTGTCACTGGGCGGACGGCAGACGGGGCCACAGGCTGCGGCTTGCGCGGGCGAGGCGTAACAGGCGACGGTGCGGGTACTGGCACCGCAACTTTCACGGCGGCTGGCGCGGCAATTGCTTCGGGCGGATCGATCACCATCGCCCGCGCCACCAGCGGCCGGGTGATGAGCATCATCGGCACGTCCATGGCGGTGCCCGCCCACTGCAACACCACGACGTGCGCCACCACCACTCCCGTGGCCAATGTCGCCATCACTTTGCGAGGCGCGCCGGTGGCAGCCCATACCGAGGCAGTGGAGACTGTCGAG